>DASZKU010000229.1:0-3598 GCA_035552815.1 Solirubrobacteraceae bacterium
TGAACGACGTGCCCGGCGGCCGATGGGTGGCCGGGCGGCCCCCCGGCGCGGCGGCCGCCGGGCGGCCCGGCGGCGGACGGGCCGCCGGTTCCGCGGGTGACCTCGCGGGCGTCCCGGGGTGCCGGGATGGGGAGAAGCCGCTGGTCGCCGTGGCCGTTCACGTCACGCATTCTACTACATCGCGTAGTTGATTATCGGCTCGTCTGCACCGACAGCGGCTGTGCCCCGAAGAAGATCGCCTCGTCCTCGCCGAGTGAGGAGAGCGCGGGGGTGCCGTAGAGCCACTCGGACATGATCCGGTGCCAGTTTGCCGTGGCCCGGAGCTGCCCGAGAACGCCGAGGGTCATGCCCTGCATGCGGTTGGAGAAGAGTGAGTCGGGCGGCAGCGTCTCGTGCCGCATCATGTCCCAGTACTCCGAGCGCGGATCGCCGGCGTCGACCATGAGCTTGGACACGTAGTCGGGGGTGATCGTGAACTCGGCGTCCTCGGCGTACCAACCGTTGAGGGCGCGGACGTGGGCGAGAAGCCGCTCGGGTCGGATGCGGGAGTCGTCGCGGTCGAAGAATCCGAGCGTGGCGAATCCGTCGTACACGGCGGCGGCGTTGCCTTCGAGGGCCGCGCGGAGCACGCTGAGCTCGATCGCGAGCGCGCGCTGGGGGATCTTCTTGGTCATCCCGAAGTCGATAAAGGCCACGCGCCCGTCGGGTGTGAGGAGAAAGTTGCCGGGATGGGGGTCGCCGGAGAACTGCCCGAAGCGGTAGAGCGACCCGAAGAAGAAGCGGAAGACGATCTCGCCGAAGCGGTCACAGGTCGCCTCCCCCGCCGCCTTCACCTGCTCGAAGCCCACGCCCTCGATCCACTCGGTCACGAGCACGTGCTCGCGGCAGAGCTCGGTGACAACGTCGGGGACGACGATGAAGGGATGCCCGCGCCAGGGTCGTGCGAAGCTGCGCTGAGCCTGAGCCTCGTGCTCGTAGTCGAGCTCCTCGGTGATCCGTTCGCGGATCTCGACCGCCGTGGCCTTGACGTCGAGCCCGGGAGCGAACCGCCGCGCGGCGCGCAGCAAGAGCCCGAGGTTCTGGAGATCGGCGCGCACGGCGGTCCCGATGCCCGGGTACTGGACCTTGACCGCCACCTCGCGCCCGTCGTGCAGGCGCGCGCGATAGACCTGGCCGATCGACGCGGCGGCGGTCGCCTCTGGTTCGAACTCCGCGAACAGGTCCGGGAGGGGGCGACCGAGATCGCGCTCGATCACCTTTTGCATCTGCGCGAAGGGAACGTGTGGCGCCGAATCGCGCAGGCTCGCGAGCTTGCTCTGAAAACCCTCGGCCTCCGCTGGGGGAAGACCGCCGAAATCGATGAACGAGGCGAGCTGGCCGACCTTCATGGCCGGGCCCTTCATCCGCCCGAGGACCTCGACGACCTGCTCGGCGGACTTCAGCCGTCGCCGTCCGGTGGCGGCGTCGCCGGCCTCCTCGGAGCGCGCCAGGTTGACGGCCTTGGTCGCATAGCCCCGAGCGAGCTGGCCGCCGACCAGGCCACCGACGGCGGCGGTGCGGCGGATCCGCCCCGTGGGGATGGCTTTCTCGTCCCGGCTCATGCACCTACTATAGCGCGTCGTAGGTGGCCCGGCGGAGTCGCGGTGCGCGTTTCGCGGAGTCGCGCCGCGCGTTTCGCGGAGTCGCGGTGCGCGTTCCCGGAGTCGCGCCGCGCGTTAGACCTTCATCGCGACGAGACCGGCGGCAAGGAGGACGACGGCAAACGAGAGCGCGGACAGGGCGCCCTCGAGCGGCGCGGCGAGGCGAGCCTTGGTCAACGACATCTCGGTCCCGTCGCTGAGCCGCTGCTCGCCGGAGACCGCCGTCGTGCGTCGCCGAAGCTCTCGGACCGGGGTGCTCAGCCGGCGCTGGGCGGCGCTCAGCAGGCAGCAGCCGGCGGCCACGAGCACGCCGGCGGGACGGATCGTCAGCGTCTGGGCGAAGTAGCCCGTGAAGGCCGGGAAGCCTCCCCACGCGAGCGCGAACCACATGTCGGTGTGGAATCGGCCGTCGAAGAGCTCGAGGTTGTAGGCGAGCACGAGCAGCGTTCCGAGGACGACGAGGGGCACGAGCAGAGGCGAGATGGTGATCGCTCCTACAACCCCGATGGCGACCGCGCCCGCGAGCCCGACGACGGCGAGGGCGATGAGCGTGCCGCGGCGCAGGACGGTCTGCAGGGGGCGTCCATTGAGCTCATCGAGCGCGTGGGCAGAGATGCCGACGGCGAGGAAGAAGGCGGCGAGCGTCGCGAGGAGCCGGCCGCCGTTCAGCGTCGTCGCCGCCGCCGCGCCCAGGGCCACGTAGCTCAGGTGCCACGCCGTGTAGGGCGGATGCAGCAGCGTGACGAGGTCGCGCCACCCGCCGCCCGAGAGCGCGTAGAAGGCCGGAGCGCTGAGCCTAGAGCGCTCCGTTGCCATCCCTGACACCCCGCATGACGATGCCCGCCCCGAAGCTCATGCGCTCAAGGCTCACGTCGCCGACCCCGGCTCGCTCCCACAGGCCGACCAGGTCGGGCTCGAGCGCGTGGATCTGCTCGATGTTCGGCCCGAGAAAGCGCCCGACCTCGAGCCAGGCCGGAGAGACGAGCCGGCCGAGGAGAGGGAGGGCGATGCGGGTCTGGACGCGCCAGAGGGCGCGGAGGGCGGGCGCTGGCGGCACGCCGAACTCAACCATGCCGATCCGCCCGCCCGGCTTGACCACCCGCGCGAGCTCGCGCATCGTCGCCAGGGGGTCATCGACGTAGCGCAACAGATAGGTGAAGGTGAGCGCGTCGAACTCGGCGTCCGCGAAGGGGAGCCGCTCGGCCTCGCCGCGGACGAGGCAGATCTGCGATGACAGCGCCGGGTCCCGCTGGAGGCGGTCGTGGGCACGGGCGAGCATCGCGTCGCTCTGGTCGAGCGCGACGATCGTGCACCCGGAGCGGCGCGCGAGCGCCTCGGCCACCATGCCCGTGCCAGTCGCCACGTCGAGCACACGGTCGCCCGGCCGCGGGTCGATCGCACGAACGAGCGCTCGTCGCCAGCGGGGATCCTGGCCGAAGCTGAGCGCGGCGCCCATGCTGTCGTAGTGGGCAGGAAGGCCCTGGAAGAGGTCGAGGGCGTGGCGCTTGCGGGGAGAGGTGGCGGACCCGTCGGCCATCTGATGATTGTGACGACGCGGCCACGGCGGCATCGACCGGCCTAAGATCGGGTGCCGCCATGCGCCCCCTCGAGCAGCAATCCATCCTTGTGACCGGCTCGACCGACGGCCTCGGGAAGCAGCTCGCGATCGAGCTCGCCCGGCGCGGCGCGACCGTCCTCGTCCACGGCCGCAGTCAAGAGCGCCTCGACGCGGCGGCGACCGAGATCGCGCGGGAGAGCGGGAGCGACAAGCTCGCCCCTTACCTCGCCGACCTGTCCTCGCTGGCAGCGGTACGACGCCTCGCCGACGAGATCGGCGCACACTCGGGTGGCCTCGACGTGCTCGTGAACAACGCCGGGGTCGGACTGAACGAGCGGATCGAGAGTGAGGACGGCTACGAGATGACCCTTGCCGTCAACTACCTGGCGCCCTTCCTCCT
>DASZKU010000230.1:0-12683 GCA_035552815.1 Solirubrobacteraceae bacterium
GCGGGCGCGGGCGCCGCGAGCGCTGGCGTTAACATCGCCCCATGGCCACCACCGCCCCCCTCACCGGGCGCTGTAACTGCGGCGCCGTCCGCTACGAGGTCGACGGAGCGCTCGTCAGCGGCGGGTACTGCCACTGCACGCGCTGCCAGCGCCGCACCGGCACGGCGGCGTCGGCGAGCGCCGCGCCCGAGCCGGGGGCGTTCAAGATCGTCGCCGGGGAGGACCGCCTGCGGGCGTGGGCTCCGGAGACCGGCTTCGAGAAGTGGTTCTGCGGCGAGTGCGGCTCGGCGATGTTCAGCCGCGACCCGAACAACCACGACGTGGTGTCGATCCGGATGGGAACCTTCGACGGCGACCCCGGGGTCCGGCCCGGCTACCACCAGTTCGTCGCCTACGCGGCGCCGTGGGAGCCGATCCCCGACGACGGCCTGCCGCGCTTTCCCGAGCGCCGCACATAGCCGGCCTGCCGCGCTTTCCCGAGCGCCGCACGTAGCCCGCCTCCCGCGCGCCCCCGAGCGCCGCACCTAACCGGCGAGAGCCCCCTCGAGAAACGCCCGCAGGTCCCGGTTGAACCGCTCCGGGCGCTCGAGCATCGGCGCGTGCCCGGTGTCCTCGTAGGTGAGCTTGCGCGACCCGGCGATCAGCCATTCGAACTCGGCGGCGTCCGAGGGCGGCACCAGGCGGTCCTCGTCTCCCCAGACGATCAGCGTCGGGCACGCGATCTCGCCGAGGCGGTCGCGGATCGGGTAGCGGGTGAGGGCCTCGAGCGCGGCATCGAAGCCCGGCTTGGCGATCCCGCGGACCTGCTCGGCGATCAGGGGCCCCGGCAGTGCCTCGGGATGGGCGACGACGAGGCCGAGCATCCAGCGCCGGACGCGCGGGCGCAGCGCGAGGCGCGGGAACTTCGTGGCCAGCCAGGCGATGTAGAAGAAGAGGAGGTTCTCGATGCGGTGGCGCACCCCGCGGGTACGGTCGGCGCGGGCGCGCTCGACGCTCAGCCCGGCCGCCGCCACGAGGCACAGGGCCTCGACGCGAGCCGGCGAGCGGATCGCCAGCTCGGCGGCCACGAAGCCCCCCAACGAGTTCCCGACCACGCGGACGGTGTCGAGCTCGAGGGCGTCGCACAGGGCGTCGAGGGTGCGCGCGTAGCCCGAGATTGAGATCGGGCGGGCGGGCATCTCGGACTCGCCGAACCCGGGCAGGTCGACGGCGATCACCCGGTAATCCCCCACCAGGCTGGGGATGTTCTCGAGCCAGTTCTGCCAGCAGCCGGTGAGGCCGTGGACGAGGAGGACGGCGGGTCCGGAACCGATATCGACGAGGTTGAGCCAGCGGCCCTCGATCTTCTCGCGGCGCTGGTGGGCGCGCCAGTCGACGTCGCGCCAAGCCATCGATCGCATCACGGCCCCGCCTTGGCAGCGGTGGTCTTCCCCGGCCGGCGACCGGGGATCAGCGCCTCGGTGATCCCGTCGAGCTCGGCGGCCCGTGCCGCCTCGGCGAGCGCCTCGATGCCGTCGGCGCTCGCCAGCCCGGCGATACGCTTGGCGAGCGAGCGCTGCTTGGCCGCCGCGAGCCGGGCGAGCACGGTCAGCGATTCGCGTTCGAGCGCGGATTCCTCGACCGCGGCGAGAAGCCCCGCGAGCACCTCGTCGTCGCTGGCGGCGATGAGCTCGGCGATGCGCCGCTGCGTGGCTTCGTCGAGCTCGGCGGCGAAGGCGACGAGGGAGGGCCAGAGCTGCTCCTCGTGGGCGGCGACGACAACCTGAGGGAACATCGGTCGCAGGGCGGTGGCGAGGGCGGCGACGCGCCGGCGCGCGGGCGCGGGGAGGAGGGGCAGGAAGGCGAGGAGGTCGGCCCACAGGGACTCCTGCGCGGCCGCGTCGACGATGGCGGCGAGGACGGTGCGGGTCTGGATCGAGGGGAGGTTGACGAAGCGCTCGCGGCTCGCCGGGCTCATCGCCCGAGTGACGGGGAGGAGCACGCCCCACAGCCCGTCGTGCTGGGCGGAGCGGACGAGTCCCTCGAGGACCTCGTCGTCCTGGCCGGCGGCGATCTCGGCGAGCTCGCCGCGCTGGCGCTCGCTCACGTGCCCCATGACCTCGAGCGCCTCGGGCCAGAGCTCGGCATCCGAGGCGGTCCGGATGATCGTCTCGAGCCGCTCCTCGGGGAGGAGGGCGACGAGCGAGCCGAGGCTGCCCTTTGACTCGACCACCGCGGCGGTGCGCAGGAGGGTCTCGTCGTCGACGACGTCGAGGGCGGCCACGGTGGCCGCCTTGGAGAGGTGGCCGACCATGCTCCCCATGGTGATGTAGAGCTCGCGGGCCGCGAGCTCGTCGGCGATCTCGGCGACGCGGGCGGGCGGGAGCTCGCCGATGACCCGGCTCGCGCGGCGCGGGTCGAGATGCTCGGTGACGTCGGCGAGGAAGCCGGTGGGGAGGCGCTCGGCGATGTCGACGGCGCGATGGGGATCGAGGATGCCGGTCACGCGGGCGCACAGGAGCGGCCCGAACACCGACTCACCGATCGTCGCCGCGAGCTTCGAGGGGATGAGCTTGGACGCTGCGGCGACGCGTCCCAGCATGTGCCGATCGGCGTCGAAGAGGACACCGGTGACCTGCTCGCGGAGGTCCCTGAGGTCCTGCGAGTCGATCCGTTCGAGATAGCCGAGCTCGTCCGCTCGGCATCCGAGGAGCCGAGTCAGCTTGACGATCTCCAGACCGACGTCGACCGCGTCCGCCACTAGCCGAAGAGGACCTTGCGAATGGTGCCGCGCAGGAGGCGGGGGACGACGCCGAGCGATTCCTCGACCGCCGCCTCGAGCTCGCGCGACTGGCGCTCCTTCGCGTCGCGCAGGATGCCCGCGAAGGCGCGGCGCTCGGCCGCGTCGAGGGCAGCGAGCCCGTCAGGAGCCTGCCCGCCGAGCTCGGCCTCGAGAGTCCCCCGGGCACTCAACGTAATTTGGTTCGCGTGAAACGGCGGAGCATGCAGGGTTCTACGGTCCCGCCACAGCGGCGGATCAATCGCCCCGAGCCCATGAGAATCGCCACATATTCGCAGGAAACAACGAGAAACCTATGAAAGCACGGTTGCAGGCGGCCACAATGACCGAGACCTGTAGCATCCTCACCGGGGTGATTGACAGTGACCGTTCTTGAATCGCGCAACCAGACGAGCAGCTCATCTCGCTGGCTGATCCTGGTGGCACCCGGAGCCGTGCTCGTGGCGGTCATCGTCGTCTTCGCCGTGTTCGCCACCTCGAAGCCCAGCGTCGCCGCCGACGGGACGGCGCTCGCCAAGGTCGACATGGCGCTCGGAGGCGGGAGCGTGGTGAGCGTGCACGTGACCGGGCCCAGGGGCCGGACGATCCCGGTCACGGTGAGCGGCGGGCGCATCGTCCCGCGCGTCAAGGTCCGCCCCAACGAGCGGGTCTCGATCGTCGCGGTGATCCACCGCCCCGGCTGGATCGGCTGGCTCGCGGGGAGCACCGACACCGAGCGGCTCTCGCTCACCACCCCGACGACGTCGCTGAGCGATCAGTACCTGACCCTCGCGGCCGGGGCGGCGCTGCGCCTGAGCTTCAGCCACCCCGTCTCCACCTTCGCCTACGGGCAGCCGGGAGCGCTCCATCACCGCACCTTCGCCCAGCCCCAGGCCCAGGTCACGGTGACCCCGCCCGCCTCCGCGGGCACGCTGGCGGTGGCGGCGGCGCCGCGGGCGTGGGAGAAGCAGAGCACGTCGTTCGTCACCTGGTTCCCCGCCGGGGCGGGCCCGAGCGCGGTGATCAGCCCGGCCCCGGGGACGCAGATCTCCTCGACGACGCCGATCACCCTGACCTTCTCCAAGCCCTACGCCCAGCTTCTGGGATCGGGGATGCCCAAGCTCTCGCCCGCTGCCACGGGGAACTGGAAGACCCTGGATAGCCATACGATCGAGTTCAAGCCCAACGGCTATGGCTTCGGACTCGGAGCCTCGGTCAGCGTCGCCCTCCCCAACGGTACCTCGGTGATCGGCACGCACGGGAGCACGGGGACGAGCACCGCCTCGTGGACGGTCCCCCAGGGGGCGAGCCTGCGCGTCAACCAGATCCTCGCCCAGCTCGGCTACCTGCCGGTGACCTGGCACCCGGCCTCCCAGCCCGTGGGTCTCACCCCCTCAGCCCAGCTCAAGGCGGCGATCAATCCGCCCGCGGGCTCGTTCACGTGGAACTACGGGAACACGCCGGCCGCGCTCAAGGGAATGTTCGATCCCAACCACCAGACGGTGGTCACCCAGGGCGCCCTGATGGCCTTCGAGCAGAACCAGAACATGTACGGCACTGACCCGGGTCCGGCCCAGGTCTGGCACGCCCTGATCACCGCGGCGGTCAAGGACCAGCGCTCGAGCTTCGGCTACACCTTCGTGACCGTGACCGAGTCCTCGCAGAGCCTCAGCCTGTGGCACAGCGGCCATACCGTCATGAGCACGCCGGTGAACACGGGCATCCCGGGCGCGGCGACGGCCACCGGCGTCTACCCGGTGTACGAGCACATTCCCTCGGGGACGATGAGCGGGACCAACCCGGACGGAAGCCACTACAACGACCCCGGGATCCCGTGGATCAGCTACTTCAACGGCGGGGACGCCCTGCACGGCTTCGTGCGGGCCAGCTACGGGTCCCCGCAGAGCCTCGGATGCGTGGAGATGCCGCCCGCCACCGCCGGTCGGGTGTACCCCTACACGCCGATCGGGACCCTGGTCAACGTCGTTTAGTGGACGGTCACGCGCCGGCGACCGGTGCCCGCCACTCGTCCGCCACGCCGATGTCCTCGACGGGTATCTCCTCGTATCCGTCTTGCAGCAAAGAGGCATGGTGCGCCTGGTGGCGAATAGCCAAGGCGCCGATGTGGACACCCCGAATCCGCTTGCGCAGCACCGCATACCACAGCGTCGAGGCATCGTCGGGCCCCTGGATCCGGTGCCAGGGACGCTCGGGGGGATGGAGGTCGCCGCCCGCCAGCCCGGCCTCGATCAGCTGCCCCATGGTGGCGACCTGACCGGTGGCTGTGTCGATGAAGAATCTGCTCATGCCCGCGGAGGCTAGCGAGGCCGGCCCGCCTGCGCCGGCGCTGCCCTGGGGCGATGCCCTGGGACTCTTCGACGAGGATCTGCGCCGGCGGGGGGCGGCCGAGAAGACGCGCCGCGCCTATCGCATCGACCTCGGGCAGTTCGCCCGCTGGGCCTCGGGACAGGAGCTCGAGCCGGCGCTCGTCGACCACCGGGCGCTGCGCCGCTACGCCGCCAGCCTGTCCGAGCGGGGCCAGGCCCCCGCCACCGTCGCGCGCAAGCTCGCGGCTCTGCGCGGGTTCTTCCGTGCCCTCGTCGAGCTCGGCGAGCGCGGGGACAACCCCGCCGAGCTCCTGAGCTCGCCCAAGCGCCCTCAGCACCTACCCCGGGTCCTGAAGCCCGAGGACGTCGCCAAGCTCCTCGATCGCATTCCCGCCACCACCCCGCTCGAGCTCCGCGACCGCGCCCTGTTCGAGCTCGCCTACGCCTCCGGGCTGCGCGCCGAGGAGCTCGTCTCGCTCGACCTCGGCGCCGTCGACTTCGACGGCGAGCGGGTGCGAGTCGAGGGCAAGGGGGAGAAGACGCGCGTCGTGCCCACCGGCGAGCATGCCCTGCGGGCGATCGAGCGCTATCTCGCCCGCGCCCGCCCCGCGCTCGACAACGGCGAGGACCTGGCGCTGTTCCTTTCCAAGACCGGACGGCGGCTCAGCACCTCGGATGTTCGCCGCCGCCTGCGGGTGTGGACCCACCACGCCACGGCCCAGGTTCCGGGGGCCGGGGACCTCCATCCGCACGCGCTCAGGCACTCGTTCGCCACCCATCTCCTCGAGGGCGGAGCGGACCTCCGCGCAATCCAGGAACTGCTCGGGCATGCAAGCATCTCGACCACTCAGGTCTACACTCGGGTAGAGTCGTCGCGTCTGCGGGCCACCTACCTGCGGAGCCATCCGCGCGCATAGGTATCGACCCCGGGGGAAACGCTGGAAACCAACGTCAAAGCGATCGAGCTACAGGATCTGTGGCGACGATATAAGTCGTCCGGCGACGAACGCGCGCGCGAGCGTCTGGTCGTCGCCTACTCCCCGCTGGTGAAGTACGTGGCGGGGCGCATGAGCTCCGGTCTGCCCGCCCACGTCGACGAAGCCGACCTGATCTCCTATGGTCTTGGCGGCCTCATCTTTGCCATCGAGCGCTTCGATCTCTCGCGCGAGATCAAGTTCGAGACCTACGCGATCACCCGGATCCGCGGGGCGATCATCGACGAGCTCCGCTCGCTCGACTGGGTCCCGCGCTCGGTGCGCGCCCGCGCGCGCGAGATCGAGCGCGTCAACATGAAGCTCGAGGCGCGCCTGCAGCGGGCGCCCACCGACGAGGAGATGGCCGCCGAGCTCAAGGTCGACGTCGAGGAGTTCCACGAGGCCCTGCTCCAGATCTCCAACTCGACGATCGTCGCCCTCGACGAGCTGTGGAACGTGTCGGACTCGAGCGGCGACCAGGTCTCCCTGCTCGACACGATCCCCGACCACGGCGCCCCCGACCCCGAAGCGGTGGTCGATCAGGGCGAGCTCCGCGACCGCATCGCTGACGCCATCGCCGCCCTGCCCGAGCGCGAGAAGCTCGTGATCGCCCTCTACTACTACGAGAACCTGACGCTCCGAGAGATCGGCGAGGTCCTCGGCGTCACCGAGTCCCGCGTCTCCCAGCTCCATACCAAAGCGGTATTGCGGCTGCGCTCCAAGCTCGGCGGCGAGCTCGACTGACACGCCGCTTGCTCGCTCCCACCGTGGGGGGTATCGTCGCCCTTTGCCGTAGAGCGAGAGGAGACAGGCATGCACCAGGCCGCGGATCGGATTCGCAATGTGGCCCTCGTCGGCCACCGGGGTAGCGGGAAGACATCGCTCCATGAGGCGCTGCTCTTCCAGGCCGGCGCCGTCAACCGCTTGGGATCGGTCCTCGACGGGACCACGGTGTCCGACTCGGATGCCGACGAGAAGAGTCGCCAGATGTCAATCGCCGCGGCGCTCACCTCCTTTCAATGGGATGACCGCAAGGTCAACCTGATTGACACCCCCGGTGACTCGAGCTTCGTCGCCGACGCGCTCGGCGCCCTGCGCGTGTGCGAGTCCGCGATCTTCGTCGTCAACGGGGTCATGGGCGTCGAGGTCCACACCACCCGCTTGTGGCAGCGCGCTGCCGAGCTCGATCTCGCCCGCCTGATCTTCGTCAACATGCTCGACCGCGAGCGCGCCGACTTCTTCCGCGCCCTCGATTCGCTCAAGAGCGCTTTCGGACCCCATGTCGTCGCCACCGAGATCCCCATCGGCGCCGAGCACGAGATCACCGGCCTCATCGATCTCGTCGACATGAAGGCCTACCGCTACGACGACGGGACCCCGACCCGCGAGAACTGCACGGAGATCCCCATCCCCGACGAGCTCGTGGCCCAGGCCGAGGAGTACCGCGAGAAGCTCATGGACGAGGTCGCCGAGAACTCCGACGCGCTCATGGAGCGCTACCTCGAGGGCGAGGAGATCTCCCACCAGGAGATCGTCGCCGCCCTCAAGGACGGCACCAACCACGGCCACATCTTCCCCGTCACCTGCGGCGTCGCCACCCGTAACCTCGGGTCCAACCGGCTCCTGGACGCGATCGTCGAGGACCTCCCCTCGCCGGTCAAGCACGGCGGACTCGAGGTGGGGGAGATGACCCTCGAGGCGGTGGAGGACAAGGAGCTCTTCGCCTACGTGTTCAAGACGCGGGCCGACCCCTTCGCCGGGCGCATCAACCTCTTCCGCGTCTATCAGGGGGTGCTCGGGCAGGACTCCCAAGTCCTCAACACGCGCGCCCACGCCAAGGAGCGGGTCGGACAGCTGCTCACCTTCGAGGGCGGCCAGACCGGCCACGTCACCGAGTTCGGGCCCGGCGACATCGGCGCGGTGGCCAAGCTCAAGGAGACGCGGGCGGGCGACTGGCTCGCCTCGCGCGACGAGGCCGTGCAGATGCCCTCGATCAAGCTCCCCGCGCCGGTCATGGCCTTCGCCGTCGAGCCCAAGAGCAAGGGGGACGAGGACAAGGTGTTCACCGCCCTGCGGCGCCTCCAGGAGGAGGACCCGACGATCGACCTGCACCGCGACGCCCAGACCGGCGAGCAGATCGTCGCCGGGCTCTCCCAGGTCCACGTCGAGGTCATCGTCGAGCGCCTCCACTCGCGCTTCGGCGCCGAGGTGAGCCTGAAGCCGCCGCGCGTGCCCTACCAGGAGACGATCCGCAAGCCCGCCAAGGCACACGGCCGTCACAAGAAGCAGACCGGAGGCCGCGGCCAGTTCGGCGACTGCCACATCGAGATCTCGCCGCGCGGGCCCGGCCAGGGATTCGAGTTCGTCAACGCGATCAAGGGCGGCGTCATCCCCACCGGCTTCATCCCCGCCGTCGAGAAGGGCGTGATCGAGGCCATGGGCCAGGGCGTCGTCGCCGGGTATCCGGTCAAGGACGTCAGCGTCAAGCTCTACGACGGCTCCTACCACACCGTCGACTCCTCGGAGATGGCGTTCAAGATCGCCGGTTCGCTGGCCATGAGGCAGGCGCTCGAGGAGGCGGCACCGGTCCTCCTGGAGCCGATCATGCTCGTGACCGCGAGCGCCCCCGAGGACGTCGTGGGCGACATCATCGGCGACCTCAACTCTCGCCGCGGCCGGCCCTTGGGCATGGAGGCGTCCGGGGGCATGAGCGAAGTCAAGGCCGAGGTCCCGATGGCCGAGATGCTCTCCTACGCCCCCGATCTGCGCTCGATCACCGGTGGTCGCGGGGAATTCACGATGGAGTTCCTCCGCTACGAGGAGGTTCCCGGGCACCTGGCCGGGAAGGTCGTCGAGGAGGCACGGGCCGAGGGTGAGGCGGTCAAGGCGTAAGGCTCCGCTCGCAACCGATCTTCCAGATTAGCGCGGGGTCGAGGCTCGCTGGTACCCTCGAACGTCCGTGAGTACGAGGGACATCCGCACTTCGAACACGCCCGTGGCCTGCGACGTCTGCGGACGCACGCTGCTCCGTGGCGAGCACGCCGACACCTACCTGGCGGGGAGCGCGCGCCGGGCGGTGTGCGAGCTGTGCAGCTCGCGCGCCGTGCACGAGGGGTGGGTACGCGAGGGTTCGGTCGCCGCCTACCAGCCCGGCGAGCCGGTCGCCGAGCGCCGCTCGCTCCTCGGCCGCCTGCGTACCCGCCGCGAATCCGATGGCATCGAGTCGTCGACCGGCGATCTCGACGGGCGGGCGGGATCTTCTCAGCCGTCGCGCACGCGAGAGCCCCGTCACGTCCACGCGGTCCCCACCAGCGCCGAGCACAAGGTCTCGTCCGCCGTCGAGGCCTTCAACGCCTCCGAGCATCCGCGCACGGTGGCGGGCGTCGCCCGCTCGCTGGGCGCTCCCGGCGTGTCGGTGCGGCCGTCGGAGGCTCGGCCCAGCGTGGTCAACGTGGTTGTGTCCTGGGAGCTGTGCTGGTACCGGTACGAGGTCGACCTCTCCGACGACGGCCTGGGCGTGCGCCTGTCCGCCCAGGGCTACGAGCTCGACGAGCTCCCCCCCGAAGAGCTCGAGATCAACGCCGCCGCCAACGAGCGGGGTTCCCTCGCGCTCGGCTAGCGACCTAGACGGGTGCGCTGGACAACCGTTCGATCGCCGCGCATGGCGGCTGTGAACTAGCATCCACCGCCGTGATCTACTGCGTTGTGCCCGAGGCGCTAGCCGACGAGCTGTTCGAGAAGCTCACCGTCTACTACGCCGATGACGCGAACGTCACCGTGATCGTCGATCGGCGCAAGTCCGAGCGGCGCGAGCGGGGCGCGCCTCCCGGCGGGCTGCGGCAGGTGCGCGACCGTCGCCGCTCGCGCGTGCCGGGGGAGATCCCCGACATCCCCGGCGAGTGACGAAGCGGTGAAGGTCGTCGTCAACGTCGACGGCGGCAGTCGCGGCAACCCCGGTCCCGCGGCGATCGGCGTCGTCGTGGCCGACCCGGACGGCGAGGTCCTCGACGAGGTCGCGGAGGCGATCGGCGTCACCACCAACAACGTCGCCGAGTACCGCGCCCTCCTCCGCGGGCTCGAGCGCGCCCGCGCTCTCGGAGCCACCGAGGTCGAGATCATCAACGATTCCGAGCTCATCGCCCGCCAGCTCACCGGCCGATACAAGGTCAAGCATCCGGCGATGAAGCCGCTCTACCTCGAGTCGATCGCGGCGCTGCGTGGGTTCGATCGCTGGCACATCCGCTCCGTCCCGCGGGCCCAGAACGCCAGCGCCGACGCACTCGTAAACGCCGCCCTCGACGCCGCATAGCGCCCCGCGCCACCTGACCGGTAACCTCCCGGGCGTGATCGACGCCCTGAGCGAGCTGACCGAAGCCCTGGACTTGACGGTCCAGAGACTGCGTGCCGGTGAGCTCGAGCCGGACGCGGTGCTGGCGCTGGTCGAGGAGTGCGCTCGGCTGGCCAACGAGGCCAGCGCCGAGCTCGTCCAGCGGACGCGCGCGGCTGTCGAGCCGCTGCCCGACCTTCCGGGCCAGCTTCCGCTCCCCGCTGGTTAGGGCTCACGACCCCTTAGTGCGCCCCGCCCAAGTCGCCTATCCCGAGTACCTCCGCACCGAGGTCGAGGAATACCTGCGTGGCCTGCGCTTCTCCGACGAGCCCGCCTCGGCCGGCCTCGAGGAGGCGATGCGCTACTCGCTCCTCGCCGGGGGCAAGCGCATCCGCCCCGTGCTCGCGCTCGCCACCGCGGCCGCCATCGGCCGCGAGCCGGCTTCGGTGATGCCGCTGGCGGGGGCGCTCGAGCTCATCCACACCTACTCGCTCATCCATGACGACCTTCCCGCGATGGACAACGACGATCTCCGCCGCGGACGGCCGACGTGCCACCGCGCCTTCGGCGAGAACGTGGCGATCCTCGCCGGCGACGGGCTCTACGCCGAGGCGTTCCGGCTCGTGCTCTCAGATCAGCAGGGAGATCCTCGGCACGTCCTCGCGGCCGTCAGGGAGCTGGCGGCGGCCGCAGGTGTAATCGGGATGGTGGGCGGGCAGTATCTCGACGTGGCGGGCACGGCACCCGACGGGGCGGCAGGACTGCGCAGGCTCCACGAGCTCAAGACCGGGCGGCTGATCGGAGCGAGCGTGGAATGCGTTCTCCTCCTCGACGGAGAAATCGACTCTGACACAATGAGCTACTTTCACAACTTCACGAGCGAGCTGGGGGTCCTCTTCCAGATCGTCGATGACATCCTTGATGTCACCGGCTCCGACGAGGACCTCGGCAAGGCAGGAGGCTCCGACGAGCGGCTGGGCAAGCGCACTTACGTGACCGAGTTCGGCCTAGAGGGTGCGCGCCGACGCGCGGCCCAGACGCACGAGGGCGCCCGCGCGGCGCTCGCGCACGCCGCACCGTCCGGAGCGACGGAGCTCGAGCAGATCACCGACTTCATCGCCGACCGAACCCACTGATGACCACGCTACTAGCCGCCCTGCGCGAACCCAGCGATCTCCACCACCTCACCGACGACGAGCTCCAGCAGCTCGCCCAGGAGGTGCGCGAGCACATCATCGACACGGTCGGGGAGATCGGCGGCCATTTCGGCGCCAATCTCGGGACCTGCGAGCTCGCCGTCGCGCTGCACTCGGTGCTCGAGTCCCCACGCGACAAGATCCTCTGGGACGTCGGTCACCAGGCCTACCCGCACAAGGTGCTCACCGGGCGCCGCGACGAGCTCCAGACGATCCGTAAGTACGGCGGACTGGCGCCGTTCTGCGCCATCCACGAGTCAGAGCACGACATCATGGGCGCGGGCCACGCCTCGACCTCGATCGGCTACGCGGTGGGGATCAAGGAGGCGATGCGCTCCGGCCACGGCGAGGACGCCAGCGTCGTCGCCGTCATCGGCGACGGGGCGATGACCGGCGGGGTGGCCTTCGAGGCCGTGCATCAGGCCGGGGGCCAGGGAACCCCGATCGTCGTCGTCCTCAACGACAACGGGATGTCGATCGCCCCCAACGTCGGCGCCCTGTCGCGCTACTTCAACCGCGTGCGCCTGAGCCCGCGCCTGTGGCACGCCCGCGAGGAGGTCGAGGGCGGCCTGACCAAGCTGCCCGTGGGCATCGGCGCCGCCTTCGAGCGCCTCGGGCCTCAGTTCAAGGAGTCGATCAAGGCCTTCTGGGCGCCCGGACTGTGGTGGGAGGAGCTCGACTTCGCCTACATGGGCGTGATCGACGGGCACGACGTGCGCGCGCTGCGCGAGGCGCTGCGGGAAGCCGTGGCCGCCGAGCGGCCCGTCGTCGTCCACATCGCCACCGTCAAGGGCAAGGGCTTCGCGCCCGCCGAGGAGGGCGGTCTCGAGGGCATGGAGGCCTGGCACGCCGCCAAGCCCAAGTCGATCGCCAACGGCGCCCCCGCGTCCGCCATCTCGGTCGTGGCCAGGCCCAACGACCGCCCCGCCCCGCTCCAGTACACACAGGTGTTCGGCGAGGCCCTGGTCCGGGAATGCCGCCGGGACAGCCGCGTGCTCGGGATCACCGCGGCGATGAACTCGGGGACGGGCCTGAACATCCTCCAGCGCGAGCTTCCCGACCGCTATTTCGACGTCGGGATCGCCGAGCAGCAGGCCATCC
>DASZKU010000231.1:0-7198 GCA_035552815.1 Solirubrobacteraceae bacterium
GGTCCGAGAGCGAGGCACCACCCCCGTCCAGCGCTCCTCCGCCGGCAATCAGCCGCCGCGCGTGCATGAGGTCCTCCGAGCGCCCCACCGACAGCGCCGCCGCCACGCGGCCCTCGTGCAGGTACCAGACGCTGAAGGCGCCCTCGTCCATCGACCCGCGCACGACCTCCTCATCCCAGTCGAAGGCAGGTCCCACGTACTCGAGCGAGGCCCAGTCCGAGAGGTCGGAGAAGAAGTAGGGCACGACGTCGTAGGGCCGATCGGCGCCGAGCATGTTCGCCGCGGCGGCGCGGCCCTGGGTGAGTGCGACGTCCCAGTGCTCGACGCGGATGCGACGGCCGTCGTGGACGACGCTCTCGTACTCGGCGGTGTCGCCGGCGGCGTAGATCCCGGGCGCCGAGGTGGCCAGGCGCGAGTCGACCTTGACGCCGCCGCCGTCGGCGAGCTCGAGCCCGGCGCCGCGGGCGAGCATGACGTCGGGCATGGCGCCGGCGCCGATGATCACCGCCTCGGCCTCGAGCGAGCGACCCGAGCCGAGGACGACCCGGGTCACCTGCCCGTCCACCCCCTCGAAGCGCTCGAGCTCGTCCGAGCCGTGAACGGCGATCCCGTGCTCGGTGAGGCGCTCCTGGAAGAAGCGCCCCGCGCGCTCGCCGAAGGTCCGGCTCAACACCACCGGCTCCATCATCACGATCGTGCACGAGCTTCCGAGCTCGGTCAAGGTGGCCGCGACCTCGGTGCCGATGTAGGAGCCGCCGATGAGGACGACGCGCTTGCCCGCGGCATCGGCGCGGATGGCGTCGGCGTTGCCGAGCGTGCGCAGGTAGTGGATCCCCTCGAGCTCGGCGCCGGGCACGTTGAGCCGCCGCACGTTGGCCCCGGTGGCCACCAGGGCCTTGTCGAAGCCCACCACCTCCTTGTTCGAGAGCTTGACCGTCTTCTCGCCCGGGTCGAGCTTCATCGCCGAGCACCGCGTCAGGGTCTCGATCTCCTGCTCGGCGTACCACTCGGCGGGCTTCCAGAGCAGATCCTCCCGGCCCTCGACACCCCGGAGGTACCCCTTGGACAGCGGCGGGCGGTCGTACGGGAGGCCGGCCTCGCGGCCCACCATCAAGATCTTCCCCTCGGCCCCGCGCTCGCGCAGCACCCGTGCGCAGGAAGCCGCCGCCAGCCCGCCGCCGATCAGGAGATAGTCGACGCGCCGGTCAGTCATCCCGCCACCAGTGCAATCGCCCTCTCGGCGATTTCACACGCTGGCAGGGTTGGCGGCGAACTGCATGGTGATCGACTCCTCGAGGCCCGGGTCGAGGATGAGCAGGACCTGGTCCCCGGCGTTGATCACCGAGTCGCCCTTGGGCACGAAGCCGGTGCCGCCGCGGAGCACGGAGATGATCAGCGATCCGTCGGGGAGGGTGACGGCGGACACGCGCTGGCCCGCGACCGGCGAGCCCACGGCCACCTCGAGCTCGATGATCTCCAGTCGCTCCTCCTCGAGGGCGAGGAGCTGGACGAGCCCGTACTCGGGCACCTCGTGCTCGATGAGGCGGAGGATGAGGTCGGTGGCCGAGACCGCGGGCTGGATCCCCAGGAGCTTGAAGTGCTGGAGGTTGCGCGGGTTGTTGACGCGGGCGACGATGCGGGCGACCTCGTACTTCTCCTTGGCCACCTGGCAGATGAGCATGTTGTCCTCGTCGTCGCCGGTGACGGCGATGACGAGGTCGGCGCGCTGGATGCCGGCGCGCTCGAGGACCCAGAGCTCGGTGGCGTCGCCGTACTGGACGGCGTGCTCGAGCTCCTCCTCGACCACGCGGTAGCGCCGGTGGTCTGACTCGATCAGCGATACCTCCTGCCCTTTGGCGATGAGCTCGCGGGCCAGGTTCCACCCGACCTTGCCACCACCGGCGATGATCACATACACGTCCCGCCGCCCTTTCTCACGTAGCGAAGGCCGCCTGCTCGACCATCTCGATTGCCTGCTGGGTCGGGCAGATGGTGTGCAGCCCGCGCTCGGCATACCACGCCGCCCGGCCCGGATCGCGAACCACCACCACCACGCGCGGCACGTTGAACCGGCGCTGGGCGATCTGGGCGATCACCAGGTTGGTGTTGTCGCCCCGCGTGGAGGCGATGAACACGTCGGCCTCCTCGATCCCGGCGGCGATCAGGGCGTCGACCTCGAGGGCGGTGCCGACGGTGAAGCGCCCGCCCGCGTCCTCCCAGGTGGTGAGCAGGTCCTTGTCCAGGCGCTCGTGGGAGAGGGGGTCGGTGTCGAGCACCGAGACATCGTGGCCCGCCTCGAGCGCCCGCTTGGCCGACGCCGATCCCACGCGGCCTGCGCCGACGATGAGGATGAACATGGCTCAGACTCTAAGGCTTCGCCGCGCTCTCGTGCTCCCCGGCGTGAGCGGGGTCCGCATCCCGCGCGCGTGCGTGTCGCGGATCGGGCGGGGCGGTGAGGATCACGCGACACGGGGCTTTCCTGATCACGTACTTGGTGACGTCGCCGAGATAGTTGTCGAGCGGCCCGGCGGAACCGAGGAGGGCGCCGCCGCGCACCCGCGAGGGCTCCTCGGCGGCGAGGACGATGGCCTCGACGCCGCGCCGCGCCGCCTCGGCGACGATCGCCTGACCGGCGCGCCGCGCTCGCACCATCGCCGTCTGCACCACCACCCCCTCGTACTCCTCCCCCACCACCTTGGCTCGCGCCAGCGCCGCCTTGGCGCGCTTGACCTGGGCATCGGGGAGCCGCGCGTCGAGCGGCAGCGCGAGCGGCACCTCGAAGACCCAGATCGCCTCGATGACCGCCCCCTCGGGATCGAGGTCGTCGTGCTCGGGCCCCGCGAGCCGGGCCGCCGTCTGGACGATGTCGTCGTCGAGCTCGCCCCCGAGAATGGGCACCATGATCGAACCGAGCTCGGGCTCGAGCGCCTCGTGGCGGACGGTGCGGGGCATGCTCACGCGCAGCGGCACCGGCGTCCCCTGGCTGCGTCGATAGCCGACGTAGAGGCCGAGGCCGGCGAGGAGCCAGCCGATGCCCACGTAGCGCGCCCCGGCGTGGATGATGACGAGCGAGAGCCAGCCGGCGGCGCCGATCACCGCCCCGAGGACGGCGGGGAGCGGCACCCGCGCCCCCCGGAAGGGAACCGACAGGGGGACCCGGTAGCCGCGCGGCTTGTCGGGCTCGCGGAAGCGCAGGGCGATCACCGACACGTGGGCGATGGTGAAGGCGAGCAGGGCCCCGAAGGCGTAGATCCCGATCAGGAGCTCGACGTCGGTGGGGAGCACGAGCGCCGCGGCGGCGAGCCCGGCCCCGGTGATGACCACCCACGGCGTGCCCCAGCGCTCGTGCAGACGACCCACCACGCTGGGGATCTGATGGTTGCGGGTGAGGAGGAAGCCGACCCGCGAGACCCCGAGCATCGACGAGCCGGCGGCGGCCGTGAGCCCGGCCGCGGCGATGACGGCCACCGTGTACTTGAGCACGTCGGCCAGCCACCGGGGGTGATACGCCTCGACGATCCCGAGCACCGGCGCGTGCAGGTGGCGGGCCCCGAGCTCGGGGAGGCCGTTGTGCACGGGCAGGGCGCCGATCCCCACCACGGCGATGCCCACGTACACGAGGACGATGAGGAAGGAGCCCGGGCCGATGAGCATGCGCAGCTCGCGCGGGCTCGCCTTGACCTCGGCGGCCATGCTCGCGGCCGCCTCGAGGCCGGTGAAGGCGATCACCGCGATGGGGAGGGCGAAGGCGAGACCGGAGACGCTGGGCGCCGAGCCGAAGTGGACGGTCTCGGTGAGACGATGGGGATCGAAGACGACGGCGAGGCCGACGATGATGACGATAGCCTGGAGGGCAAGGTCGGCGGTGGTGACGAAGATGCGCCGCCGCAGCCGCCGCGGGGTGACGCCGACGAGGTTGTCGAAGACCACGAAGCCCACCACCGCGAGCGCGACGGCGACCTCGAGGCCGCCGTGGCCCAGCGGTCCCCAGAAGGCGGCGAGGTAACTGGGGACGGTGAGCGCGGTGACCGCGACGAGGATCGTGTAGTCGAGCACGATCGCCCAGGCGGCGATGAAGCTCACGGTGTCGTTGAGTCCGTAGTGGGCGAAGACGGCGGCGCCGCCCCGCTCCTGGTGCAGGGAGGCGCCCTCGCCGTAGGTCATGGCCGAGAGCCCGAAGAAGATGCCGGAGGCCAGGAGCACCACCGGGGTGAGCCCGGCGGCGTGGTTGGCGATGACCCCGAGGGCGAAGTAGACGGAGCTGACCGAGGTCGTGTAGACGACCGCGAACAGGGCGCGGTAGCTGACCGTGCGACCGTTCAACGCGACCGGAACTGGATGTAGAGCCGGGCGGCTCCGGCCGCGAGGAATCCCAGGCCGAGGATGATGCCGGTCGCCGCGGGCCCGCCGCCGAGGGCGATGGTGCGGACGATGATGAGGATGCCGATGGCGATCATCGCCAACGAGAAGATGCGCGTGGTCGATCGCTGGATACCGCCGGGCTCGCGCATTGCGGAAGAGATTATGGGGCCCGCTCCGCGGGCTTGTGCCGCGCCCACCCGCGCGGCGGCGACGGAAGCGAAGCGGGAGGCGTGTGGCCGGAGGACTAACCGAGCTCGCCGGGGGCGCGGCGGGCGAAGCGCCGGCGCCTCGGCGTGGTGGTGTGGAGCGGCGGGGGCGTCAGCGCGGCGGCCACGATGACGAGGGCGAAGGCGGCGAGGCGGATGGCGATGGCCCCGGCTCCCGCGGGCATGGGCTCGGCGAAGACGATCGGCCCGGCGGCGATGGTCAGGAGGTTGGCGGCCACGCTGGTGAGCGCGATCACCGCCACCGCCTCGCCGAGCTGGAGGCTCCGCGCCGAGACCAGGAGCCCGACGAGCGAGGCGATGAGGATGACAAAGGCGAGCGGGTGCACGAGCACGCCGATCCCGAGCTCGTGGAGATGACTGGAGAGCGCCTTGATCGAGGTGTCAGACGCCGCCCACAGCAGGCCCGCGCCCACCCCCAGGGTGGTGCCGCGCTTGGCGAAGGCGGTGACGAGCAGGCCGGCGGCGGAGACGACGATCAGGTACTCGGCGAGGACGCCGGGGCGGTAGTGGGAGTGGGCGCCGTGCGCGTCGCTGCCCAGCGTCGCGGCGAGGAAGGCAAGGCCGATCGCCATCAGCCCCACCCCCACCCATTCACGGCGCACCACGCGCACCCCGAAGAGCCGGTTCGCGACCACGGTGAGGAGGACGAGCCCGCCCGCGATCACCGACTGCACGATCGAGATCGGGGCCAGCGCCAGCGCCCCCACGTGCAGGCCCCACGAGCCCAGGGCGATGAGGATCCCCAGCGTGTAGAGCGGCGAGCGGAAGAGCTCGGCGGTGCTGTGCAGGGGGTGGCGGAGCTCGACGGCCGGGGCATTCCTCGCCCCCCGGAACTTGTAGAGGAACCCGGCCACCGACCCGAAGGCGGTGCCCAGTGCGAGCAGCAACCCAAGCCCAACCGAGAACGACATACCCCGCCGAGCGTACCGAGGCGCCCGGCGCGTCCTGCCATCCACCGAGGACGAGAAGGCCCTCGCGGCCCCCCACCGGGACGTCCGTATACCCTGAGGCCATGCGAGCGGTCAGGTTCGACGAGTACGGGGGCGTCGACGTGCTCGACGTCCGCGAGGTCGAGGATCCCGTGGCGGGCCCCGGCCAGGTGCTCGTGGCGGTCGAGGCGGCGGGCATCAACCCCGGCGAGATCTCGATCCGCGAGGGGCTGCTCGACGCGCGCTGGCCCGCGACGTTCCCCTCGGGCGAGGGGACCGATCTCGCCGGCGTCGTCCAGGCGGTCGGCGACGGGGTCACCGAGTTCGCACCCGGTGACGAGGTCCTGGGCTGGACCGAGGAGCGCGCCAGCCACGCCGAGCTCGTCGCCGTTCCCGCCGAGCAGCTGACGAGCAAGCCCTCGGCCCTGCGCTGGGAGGTCGCGGGGTCGCTCTTCGTGGTCTCGATGGCGGCTTACGCCTGCGTCGACGCCGTCGCGCCCCAGGCCGGCGAGACCGTCGTCGTCTCCGCCGCCGCGGGCGGCGTCGGCTCGGTCGCCGTCCAGCTCGCCCGGCGCACCGGCGCCACCGTCATCGGCCTCGCCAGCGAGCGCAACCATGACTGGCTTCGGTCCCACGACGTCATTCCCGTCACCTACGGCGAGGGCCAGGACGACCGCATCCGCGAGGCCGCCGGCGGGCCCGTCGACGCCTTCATCGACACGTTCGGAGCACCCTACGTCGACCTCGCGATCGAGCTCGGCGTCCCCCCGAAGCGCATCAACACGATCATCGACTACCAAGGTGCCCTGCGCCACGGCACCGCCACCCAGGGCACGCACGCGATCGCGACCAGGGAACGCCTGGCCGAGATGGCCGGGCTCGTCCTCGACGGCGACCTCGAGATCCCCATCGCCGAGACCTTTCCCCTCGACCAGGTCCGCGAGGCGTTCACCGAGCTCGCCGACCGGCGCACCCACGGCAAGATCGTCCTCTTGCCCTAACGGGGCACGGGGTTCGGCGGAGGGCCGGAGCCCCCCGCCGACGGGGCACCCCGGCTCAGGTGATGAGCGGGATGATGAGCAGGGCGACGATGTTGGCGACCTTGATCATCGGGTTGATGGCCGGGCCCGAGGTGTCCTTGAAGGGGTCGCCGACGGTGTCGCCGGTGACGGCGGCGGCGTGAGCCTCCGACCCCTTGCCGCCGAAGGCGCCGTCCTCGATGAGCTTCTTGGCGTTGTCCCAGGCGCCGCCGCCCGCGGTCATGGAGATGGCCACGAAGACGCCGACGACGATGACGCCGATGAGCAGGCCCCCGAGGGCCTCGATGCTGATGAGGCCGACGATGACGGTGAAGACGATGGGGATGAGCGCGGGGATGATCATCTCGCGCTGCGCGGCCTTGGTCACGAGGTCGACGCAGGTGCCGTACTCGGGCTTCTCGGTGTAGTCCATGATCCCCGGGTGCTCGCGGAACTGGCGGCGCACCTCCTCGACCACGGCGGCGCCGGCGCGACCCACCGCCTCCATCGAGAGGGCGGCGAACAGGTAGACCATGAGGCCGCCGATGAGGAGGCCGATGAGGACGGGCGGGTTGCCGATGGCGAAGTTCTCGATCTTGCCCTTGCCCGCAAGCTCCTGCTCGAAGGCGTTGAAGAGGACGAGGGCGGCGAGGGCGGCGGA
>DASZKU010000232.1:0-6064 GCA_035552815.1 Solirubrobacteraceae bacterium
CTCGTAGGTGGCGTCGTCGTCGAGGGGGAGCGTCGCCATGTCCGGGCGCCGGCCGGTGGAGCGCTCGACGATGTCGAGCGCGTCCTCGATCACGTCGAGGTTGCGCAACCCGAGGAAGTCCATCTTGAGCAGGCCGATCTCCTCGATCGGCTTCATCGAGAACTGGGTGACGGTGCGGAACACGCGCTCGCCGTTCTCGTCGGTGCCGGCGTCGGCGAGCTGCAAAGGAACGATGTCGGTCAAGGGGCGGTCGGCGATGACCACGGCGGCGGCGTGGATCGACGAGTTGCGGACGATCCCCTCGAGGCCGCGGGCGACCGCAATGATCTGGTTCGCGGTCGGGTCGCGCTCGATCTCGGCCCGGAGCGGCTGGCCCGGCTTCAGGCAGTCCTCGAAGCTCGGCGGACGTCCCATGATGGGATCGGGGATGAGCTTGGCGAGCCGGTCGCCGGCGGCATAGTCGTGGCCGAGCACGCGGGCGGCGTCGCGCGTCGCCGCACGGGGAAACATCTTGCCGAAGGTGACGATCTGAGCGACCGACTCCTTGCCGTACTTCTCGGTCACGTAGCGGATCACGCGCTCGCGCCCGCGGACGGAGAAGTCGATGTCGATGTCGGGCATGGATACCCGCTCGGGATTGAGGAAGCGTTCGAAGAGGAGGCCGTAACGGAGGGGGTCGACGTCGGTGATCTGCAGGCAGTAGGCGACGATCGAACCCGCGGCCGAGCCGCGGCCCGGCCCGACGGCGATCCCCGAGTCCTTGGCGTACTTGACGAAGTCCCAGACGATGAGGAAGTAGGCGTTGAAGCCCATGCGGTCGATGACGCCGAGCTCGTAGTCCGCGCGCTCGATCGCCTCGGCCGGCGGCGGGCTGCCGTACCGATGGGCGAGGCCCTCGAGGACGAGGGAGCGCAGGTACTCACGCTCGCTGCCGCCGTCCGGCGTCACGTAGCTCGGAATCAGCGTGCCTCCGAGCTCGAGCACGACGTTGCAGCGCTCGGCGATCTCCACCGTGGTGGCGACCGCCTCGGGCCACTCGGCGAACGCGTCCGCCATCTCCTCGTTGGAACGCAGGAAGAACTCGTTGGTCTCGAAGCGGATCTTGGGCTGGGCGAGCGTCGACTTGGTCTGCACGCACAGGAGCGCGGCGTGGTGCTGATAGTCCTCGCGGCGCAGATAGTGGACGTCGCCCGTGCCCACCAGGGGACGACCGAGCTCACGGGCGATGCGGACGATGCCCTCGTTGGCCTTCTCCTGCTCGGCCAGGCCGTTCTTCTGCACCTCGAAGTACACGTTGTCGGCGCCGAAGACGCCGAGGAGCTCGTCGGCATGCGCCCGCGCCTCGGCGGTGTTACCCACGATCAGGTTCTGGCAGAAGCGCGACTGCAGGCAGCCGGTGAGCGCGATCACGCCCTCGGCATGGCGAGAGATGAGCTCCATGTCGACCGACGGCTTGCCGCGCTGCAGGCCATCGAGGAAGCCGGCTGAGGAGAGCTTGACCAGGTTCCGGTAGCCGACCGGCGTGGCGGCGAGGAGCGTCAGGTGAAAGCGCTCGAGCCGTCCCGGCCCCCGGCGGCGGTGGTCGTCGACGACATAGGCCTCGCATCCCAGGATCGGCTTGATCCCGTGCTTGCGGCAGGCGCTGAAGAGCTCGACGGCGCCGTTCATCACCCCGTGATCGGTCAGCCCCAGCGCGGGCTGCTCGAAGGCCGCCGCCCGGGCCACGAGATCATCGATCTTGGCCGCACCGTCGAGCAGCGAGTACTCGGAGTGGACGTGAAGGTGGGCGCAGGGAGTACTCATCCGGGCACCGCTCAGGATAGGCGCCCGAGCGGACGGTCCCGGGCCGTCCGGGTCAGGAATCCCGCTGCGCGCGGGCGATCCAGTCACACAGGAGCGAGATCGGCGCGGCCGCTCCGGAAATCGACACCCCGTCCCGGGATCGGGTGGCGAGCAGGGCCAGGAGCTGCTCGTCCGAGCACCGGATCGTGCTCGCCACCGGCCCCAGCGGCGGTTGGCGCGACACCCGCGGGCGCTCGCCCTCACGGATGACGAGATAGACCAGACCGTCGCCGCCCACCGCTTCGTGGCCGACGGTGAAGCGATCGCCCACCGTCCACGACGGATCGACCATGTGCGCGACGAGGCTGAGCACGAGAGTGGGACCGAGCCGCACTCCGGCGGCATACAGTTCGCTCAGCGTGCGCGGCTGCCGAACCAGCCAGTCCAGCGCCGAGAACGCCCGCCGGTCACCGCGGACGCGAGCGACGTGGCGCGAGAACCGGCGCCGCAGCCGTCCGTAGACGACGAGCCGGCCGACGGCCGCGAGATCGCCCTCGATCCGGAAGTCGATGTCGTCGAGCGATCGCGGCTCGCGAACGACGTCGAGTCGGACCCGGTCGTCCCTCACCGTCACCGCGAGCACGCGGCCGCCCGCCAGCGCGATGTCGTAGCTCACGGGACCGGCGAGGACCAGAGCTTGGGCGGGCACGAGGCGCATGACGAGGTTCCCCGCCAGGGCTGGGTCGTCGCGGAGCATGCTCTTGAGCGCGCGCAGGAGCCAGCGGGAGGTATCGGGGCGGGGGGCGCGGACGGGCGGGGCGAGCTCGGCCTCGGCGGTAGGTTCAGGCGCAGCCGCACTGGGCGCGTTCGCGCTGGCGGCAGGCTCAGGCACATCGGCGGCAGGCTCAGGCACATCGGCGGCCGGCTCAGACACATCGGCGGCCGGCTCAGACACCGCGGCGGCAGGCCCCGGTGCCCCGCCCCTCGCTCCCCCCCTCCCGGCCGCCGCCCGCGCCACGGCGAGCTCGGCGGCGAGCGCGGGCGCCACCGCCGCGCGGCGCGGCACGTCGGCCGGTGCGGCGACATCGGGCTCGGCGGGTGCGCGCTCCTCGCGCAGCCGGTCGAGCGCGGCCGCGAGCCGGTCGGGCGCAACGCCAAGCCGATCGGGCGCTACCGCGATCCGGTCGGGCGCCACGGCCACACGGTCGGTCGCCACGGCCACACGGTCGGCTGCCACGGCCACACGGCCGGGCGCCGACGCCGCACGGCCGGGCGCCGCCGCCGCACGGTCGGGCGCCACCGCCACACCACCGGGCGCCTCGGCCCCAGCCGCCTCGGCGGACGGATCGGCACGTGGCGGACCTGCCCCGGCGCGCGCGACCTCCTCGGCCGCCACCGCGGGGAGCAGCGCGACCACCGCGCGGACGGCGTCGAGCTGGCGCGCGATGCGCTCGATCGCCGCCTCGACGAAGGCGCGCGTGGGGTCCGGTGCCGCTCGGAGCGCTACCACCTCGTCGCCCGCCGCCCGTTCGCCAGCAAGCCGCTCCAGCGCCCCCGCCAACCTCGACTCGATGCCCGCCGGCGCCACTCCAGCCGACCCGGGGGTCCGCTCACCGCCGAGCGAGCGCGAGCGCGCATCCTCCGCACGCTTGGCGCGCATCGCAGCCTCGAGCTCAAGCCCGGCCGGCGCCGCCAAAGCAGGGACCCCGGACGCGATCGGCGCCGGCGGAGCGGAGGCGGCGATCGTCAGCTCACCGGCCAGGGCGAGGGCGCGCCGGTCGTCTCCCCGGAAAGCCCCGTGCCGGGCTGACCTTCTCAGCTCCTCGATCTCGCGTCCGAGGTCGCCGGCGTGCATCTGCGCCGCTTCGAGGAGCTCGAGAACGCCACGGGCGTCGGCCTGATGGCGGCGGATGCGGGCGGCGTGGTCGTGCCCGAGGTCGAGCCGCATCGCCCGCTCGGAATGGGCGAGCTGCTCGGCCTCCAGGCGCTTGCGCTCGGCGCGCTCGAGGTCGGTGCGCAGTCGCTCGGACTCCCGGCGCGCCTGTCCGAGCTCGAGCTCGAGGCGGCCGAGGAGGATCCTCGCCTCGCGGTTGGATGCCTCGGCCTCGCCCGCTCGGCGCCGGGCCTCGCGCTCGGCGAGCTCGGCCTGGCGCTGGCGCCGGTCCGCCAGCGCCCCCGGGTCGGCCACCGCCCGGATCACCCCCCGGTCACGGTCGCCGGGAGCCGGTCCCGGGTCGGGCTCTGCGGCGGGGAGCGGGATCGACACGCTCTCGAGGATCAGCGTCAGCCCTCCGGCCAGGTAGGGCGCGAGCGAGGCGGGAACGGCGAAGCGCGCCTGCCAGGCATCGGGCCGCGGCGCCCCGTGCGCCCCCGGAGGTTCGGGCAGGGCGGTGAATCGGTAGGCCTGGTGCTCGGTGTCGATCGCGAGTACCGGGGGGACGGCGAGCGCACCGGAAGCGTGCACGCGACCGCTGACGCGCAGAACGACGTCGCCGCCACTGCCCGCCGACCAGTACACCGACGTGATGTCGAGCGGCTGCTGGTGGCCGGCCGGGATCACCGCGACCTCCGGCGGCGACGCTTCACGGGCTCACGCATGTCCGTGCTGGACGCTAGCCCCAGGAGCGGACGTGTGCGCCATCCCTGCGCTGATTGTGGAAGCTTCGTCCGCACCGAGCGTGGGATCGGCCGTCCAGCCGATTCCGTTAACGGGATCGGCAGTCCAGCCGATTCTCTGAATAGAAGTGTATCCGTGTCAGGAGTTGTCTGCGGCCCGGCGCTGGGCGTAGGCCGCGCCCGCCACGATGGCGGCGACGACACCGGCGGCGAAGAGCCTGCGTGACTTCTCAGCGTAACGCCGCTTGAGATACCAGCGGGCGCCGCGCCACACGGCGAATCCGAGGAGCCTGTACTTCATCTCGCGAGGATGCTACCCACCGTCGCGATGGCGCACGCGCCATGCCATCCGTGACTGCAGCGACCACAGCTCGATGAACCCGGGGGCGGCGTTCTGGGAGAAGAGGCCGCCCGACTCCGAGAAGGTCGCGAGCTGGGCGTCGTAGACGGCGTTCGGCGAGGAGCGCGTGACCACGGTCGCCGAGCCCTTGTAGAGCTTGATCCCGATCGTCCCCGTGACCTGCTCGTTGACGACGTCCATGTAGGCGTCGAGGTCGGTGCGCAGCGGCTCCCACCACAGGCCGGCGTAGACCAGGTACGCCCACTTCTGGTCGAGCGCCGGCTTGAACTGGTTCTGGTGGATCGTCCCCACCAGGCGCTCGAGCTCCTGGTGGGCGAGGAGGATGATCGCCGCCGCCGGGACCTCGTAGATGTCGCGCACCTTGAGCCCGACGATGCGGTCCTCGATGTGGTCGACGATCCCCACCCCGTGGCGAGCGCCGAGCTCGGCGGCGCGCTCGAGCAGGGGCACGAGGTCCATGCGCTCGCCGTTCAACCCCACCGGCACGCCGCCCTCGAACTCGGCGGTGACCACCTCGGGCTCGTCGGGAGCCTCCTCGGGAGGGGTGACGAGCTGGAAGACGTCGCGCTCGGGCGCCTGGTCGAGGTCCTCGATCCACCGCCCCTCGCTCGAGCGCCCCCACAGGTTGTCGTCGATCGAGTAGGGCGCCGTCTCCGTTCCCCCCTTGACGGCGATCCCGTGCTCGCGCGCATAGGCGATCTCCTCCTCGCGCCCCATCTGCCATTCGCGCACGGGGGCGATGACCTTGAGGTCCGGAGCGAGGGTGGCGATCGTCGCCTCGATCCGCACCTGGTCGTTGCCCTTGCCCGTGCAGCCGTGGGCGATGGTGTCGCAGCCCGTCGCGCGCGCATGCTCGACGGCGAGCTTGGCGATCAGCGGTCGCCCCAGGGCGGTGAACAGGGGGTAGCCGAGCCCGTAGATCGCGTTGGCCTTGATGGCCGGAAGCACGTAGTCGCGGGCGAACTCCTCGCGGGCGTCGATCACGTGGGCGTCGACGGCCCCGATTTGCATGGCCTTGGCCTTGACAACCTCGTAGTTCTCTCCGGGCTGACCGAGGTTGATGGTCAGCGCGACGACCTCCGCCTCGTATTGGTCCTGAATCCACTTCAGCATCACGCTGGTGTCCAGGCCCCCGCTGTAGAGGAGCAGCACGCGGCCCACGGAACTGGGGTCGGCGAGGTAAGAGGCACTCAGCTGCTGGATCGGGTCGGTCATGGCTTGGGCAAGGGTATTGGCTTGGCGGCCTGGAGGAGGTGGCGCGCCCCGGGCCCTCCGAGCTCATCCAACGCGGCGCTCAACTCCGCC
>DASZKU010000233.1:0-10464 GCA_035552815.1 Solirubrobacteraceae bacterium
CGGATCGGTCACGACCCAGGACATCTCCGATGCCATTCGTGAGGCGCGGGGCATCAAGGTCGACCGCAGGAAGATCCACCTCGACGAGCCGATCCGGAACATCGGCACGTACATGGTGGTGGTCGAGATCGCCGACGACGTCACGGCGGCGGTCAAGACCATGGTCGTTGAGCAGCGCTAGCGACCCTCGACCCAAGCGCCGGCCGTCGAGCCGCGCCAGCGACCATCGGCCCCAAGCGCCCGCCGGTCGTCGAGCAGCGCTAGCAAGCGTCCGTGGAAGCGCCGGTCGTCGAGCAGCGGTGGCGACCCTCCGCGTGGCCCTGCCGCGAGGTTCGCCGGCCCTTGACGAAACCCTCGCTGATTGCGGAACCGTGACCGGCGAGGCGACCTGACCTCGATCTAGACTCGGCTGCCGGCCATGAGCGCCACGACTACGCAACTCGCGGTACCGCCGCACAACCTCGAGGCCGAGAAATCGGTCCTCGGCGCCGTGCTTCTCGAGGAACGGCATCTCTACGGCCTGCTCGTCGAGGAGGGCCTGCGGCCCGAGCACTTCTACCGCGAGCAGCACGGCGCGGTGTTCTCGGCCATGCTCGACCTCCACAACGAGAGCCGGAAGATCGATCACCTGACCGTTTCCGAGGCGCTCCGGCAGTCGGGCAAGCTGGCGGAGATCGGGGGGCCGGAGACGATCGACGAGCTCGCCGGATGGGTCCCGGCCGCCGGGCACGCACGGGAGTACGGGCGGATCGTGCGCGACAACGCCCAGCTGCGTTCGCTGCTCTCCACCACTTATGAGATCCAGGCCAGCGTCGTCGGCCGCGACGCGCCGGCGCGCGAGCTCGTGGAGCGGGCCGAGCAGGCCGTGCTCGAGGTCGCCCACGACGACCGCCAGAAGAAGTTCCGCTCGATCGGCGACATCCTCGAGGCCGAGACCGACAAGCTCCACCGGCTCTCGGTGGCCAAGACGCCGCTCACGGGCACGCCGTCGGGCTTCAAGGATCTCGACGAGCTCACGGGCGGGTTCCAGCCCGGCAACCTGATCATCATCGCCGCGCGGCCTTCGATGGGCAAGTCGGCGCTGGTGACGAACATGGCCGAGAACGCCGTGCTCGACGGGCATGCCGTCGCCCTGTTCTCGCTCGAGATGTCCGAGTCCGAGCTCGCCCAGCGCTTCGTCGCCTCCCAGGCGCGGATCAGGGGCGAGGAGCTGCGCAAGGGCCGCGTGGCCGAGGAGCGGTGGGGGAAGATCCTCGCTGCCTGCCAGCGCCTCGCCGATGCTCCGCTGCGCGTGGACGACTCGAGCGACATCGGCGTGCTCGAGGTCCGCGCGAAGTCGCGGCGGCTGCACCACGAGCTCGAGAACGGACTTGGCCTGATCATCGTCGACTACCTGCAGCTCATGCGCCACGAGGGGCGGGTGGAGAACCGAGTTGAGCAGGTGGGTCAGATCAGCCGCGGACTCAAGAGCCTGGCCCGGGAACTGGGCGTGCCGGTCATCGCGCTCTCCCAGCTCAGCCGCGCGGTGGAGCAGCGCGGCGGGGAGAAGCGGCCCATCCTCTCCGACCTCCGCGAGAGCGGAAACCTCGAGCAGGACGCCGACCTCGTCATGTTCATCTACCGCGAGGAGTACTACGACCGTGACTCCGAGCGTCCCGGCGAAGCCGACATCATCATCGCCAAGCACCGCAACGGCCCGGTGGGCGAGGTCATCCTCACCTTCCAGAAGGAATATCCGAAGTTCATGAACTACGCGGGCGACCGCTTCGCGGCGGCGTGATGGCTCCCCGGGGATCGAGCGATCGGTGCACGCTGGGCATCTGCGACGGCAGCGGCTTCGTCGTCGACGAGGCCACCAACACCGCCTTCGCGTGCCGCTGCCGGCCCCAGCTCGTGGCCCGGGCCAAGGCCCGCAGCCTGTCGGCGGTGATCCCCAAGCTCTACCGCGACGTGGCCTTCGAGCGCCCGCCGGTGACCGACATCGACCCCGGGGTGGTCAATGCCGTCAGGCGCTTCGCCGGGTCGATCGACGAACGGCTCGACGCCGGCCGCGGCCTGTGGTTCATGGGTCCGGTGGGCACGGGCAAGACCACGCTGGCGATGCTCGTCTCCAAGGCGGCGATCAGCGCCGGGCGCTCGGTGGCCATCTACTCGCTTCCCCGGCTCCTCAACGAGATCCGGGAGACCCATCGCTTCGAGCGCTCGCACGTCGACCTGCTCGATCGCCTCGCCCAGGTCGACCTCCTGCACATCGACGACGTCGGCGCCGAGCGGACGACCGACTGGGTGCTCGAAGAGCTCTACTCGATCGTCAACGCCCGCTACCAGGACGGCCGCTCGATCGTCATCACCACCAACATCCTCGATCGCGCCGCCCTGTGCGAGCAGATCACCGAGCGCACCGTCTCGCGGCTGACCGAGATGTGCGACGAGATTCCGCTGCTCGGCCACGACCACCGGATGGACCTGCGCTCGGCGTGAGCGCAGTCGCGGTGGGGGCTGCGACGATGAGCACCGTGTGGGACCTATTTCCCCGCCTGTCCGGCGCTCCAGTACGCCTTCGCCACGGTCGGCTGTCAGCGCGTCGAATTCGACACCGACGAGGAGAACGCCCGCTCGCGGCCGCGCGCTGCGCGTTGCGGGCAACCTTATTGCCGGATAGCGGGCATAACGTTCCCTCCAACCACGCCCGGCAACTCAGGCTCCCCCGCGTAACCACGCCGACCGCCCGCCCCCGCGCTAGCGCTCGTGCCGGGGCCCGCCCCGCGTTAGCGCTCGTGCCGGGGCCCGCCCCGCCCCGCGCTCGTGCCGGGGCCCGCCCCGCGCTAGCGCTCGTGCCGGGGCCCACCCCGCGCTAGCGCTCGTGCCGAGGCCCGCGCACGCGCGGGATGTGGACGTCGTCGAGGCGGCGCCGGGGCGGTGCGGGGGCACCACGGCCGCGCTCCCTCGCCCGTTCCCGATCCTCGCTCAGGCCGACCTCCATGAACACGAGACCGGTGAGGATCACGAGCCCCGTGCCGATGAGGACCATGGCGAGGATCTGTCCCGCAACTCCGGCCACGAACGCGGCGCTCGCCGTCCCGGCCAACACCAGGGCGATGGCCGATCCGTAGACAATGAATCTTCCGCGTTTACTCACCACATAAGCGTAGTACCCGCCGATCTCCATCCCCATAGAGTTCTCCCTCCCGCCATGCGCGCCGTCCAGATCATCGACCTCACGGGCCCGGAATCGGCGCTGGCGCTGGTCGAACTCCCCGAGCCCGAGCCTTCGCACATGATGACCCCGGGATCCGGGGTGGTCATCGACGTCGAGGTCGCCGGGGTGTCGTTCCCCGAGCTGCTCCAGACCCGTGGCGAGTACCAGTTCAAGCCCCCCCTGCCCTTTGTGCCCGGCGGGGAGGTCGCGGGCGTGGTGCGCAGCGCCCCGGCGGGCGCGGCCGTGAGCCCGGGTGACCGGGTCGCGGCGTTCTGCATGCTCGGCGGTTTCGCCGAGGTGGCGGTGGCGCCCGAGTTCATGACCTTCGCCCTCCCGGACGCGCTCGACTTCGGCCAGGGCGCCGGGCTCGTGCTCAATTACCACACCGCCTACTTCGCCCTCGCTCTTCGCGGGCGTCTGCAGGCGCACGAGACGGTGCTTGTCCACGGCGCCGCGGGCGGGGTGGGGACGGCGGCGCTGCAGGTGGCCAAGGGCCTCGGAGCGAGGACGATCGCCGTCGTCTCCAGCGAGGAGAAGGAGGCGGTGGCGCGCGAGGCCGGGGCCGACGACGTCGTGCGCTCCGACGGAGCATGGAAGGATGAGGCCAAGGAGATGACGGGCGGGGGAGTTGACATCGTCCTCGACCCGGTCGGCGGAGACCGGTTCACCGACAGCCTCCGCTCGCTGCGGGAGGGGGGACGGCTCGTGGTCGTCGGCTTCACCGCCGGCGCCATCCCCGAGGTCAAGGTCAATCGTCTGCTCCTGAAGAACATCGAGGTAATGGGTGCCGGCTGGGGTGCCTACGTGCTCGGCAATCCGGAGCGCAACCGGAGCATCGGCAGGGCGGTGGGCGAGCTCATCGACGCCGGTTACGTACGCCCGATCGTCGGCCTGCGCTATCCCCTGGCCGAGGCCGGGGAGGCGCTCAAGGCGCTCGACGAGCGGCGCGCCACCGGCAAGGTTGTGCTCGACGTCCGCTGACGGGGCCGCTTCGCGGGCCTCGTGAGTTCCGCTGCCAGGAACTCATGACACCGGCGGCGAAGCGCCCCACCCGCGCCGACCCCATCGATAGCCTCGGCGCCCCCTACACTGGACGCCTTCATGCCTGGAATTGTCATTGTCGGCGCCCAGTGGGGCGACGAGGGAAAAGGGAAGATCACCGATCTGCTCGCCGAGCGAGCGGACGCCGTGGTGCGCTTCCAGGGCGGTAACAACGCCGGTCACACCATCGTTCGCGAGGGCCAGACCTACAAGCTCCATCTCATGCCCTCCGGCATCCTCCACCCGGGCAAGCTGTGCGTGATCGGCAACGGCGTGGTCATCGACCCCAAGGTCCTCACCGACGAGCTCGACGAGCTCCGCCGGCGCGGGATCGACACCAGCGCGCTGCGCATCTCCGCCAACGCGCACATGATCATGCCCTACCACATGATGCTCGACCACGCGGGCGAGGCGCGGCTCGGGAAGCTCAGATCGGTACCACCCGGCGGGGGATCGGCCCGTGCTACGAGGACAAGGCGGCGCGCCTGGGCATCCGCGTCCAGGACCTCCTCGACGAGAAGATCCTCAAGAAGAAGATCGTCGTCGCGCTCGGGCCCAAGCAGCTCTCGCTGCGCCCATTCGCCAAGGACCCCCAGCTCGATCTCCAGACCATGACCGAGGAGTACCTGTCCTACGGGCACCGGATCGAGCCCTACATCGCCGACACGAGCCGGCTCGTGTGCCAGCGCCTCGACGAGGGCGCGACCGTCGTCTTCGAAGGCGCCCAAGGTGCCCTGCTCGACGTCGACCACGGCACCTATCCCTTCGTCACCTCCTCGAACCCGATCGCCGGCGCCGCCTGCGTGGGGGCGGGGGTGGGCCCCAAGGACATCGACGAGGTGTGGGGGATAACCAAGGCCTACAGCACCCGCGTGGGATCGGGGCCCTTCCCCACCGAGCTCGACGGCGATCTCGGTGAGCTCCTGCGCGACCGCGGCGGCGAGTACGGCACCACCACCGGTCGTCCGCGGCGGGTCGGCTGGATCGACCTCGTAGCCCTGCGCTACACGGCCCGGCTCAACTCGCTCACCGCCATGGCCGTGACCAAGCTCGACGTCCTCTCGGGCCTCTCGGAGATCCAGGTGTGCACGCGCTACCGGGGCGCCGAGGGCGCCGAGTTCACCCACTTCCCCTATCACCAGACGGTCCTCCACCACGCCGTGGGCGAATACGAGACGCTCCCCGGCTGGAGCGAGGACGTGAGCGAGTGCCGTGCCGAGGAGGACCTCCCCGAGACGGCGCGCGAGTACCTGCAGTACGTCAGCGACTTCGTCGGCGTCCCCATCGCCGTGGTCGGGGTGGGACCGAGCCGCGATCAGGTCATCTGGACCGAGGCCAGCGAGGGCATGTCCGGCGCCGCCGCGGCCACAGCGTCTTAGCGCGGATCCCGCCAGCGCTCGATCAAGTCCGCCTCGGGCACCTCGCGCACCACCCGCGCGGGCACGCCCATGACCACCGCCCGCGCCGGGACGTCGGCGCTGACCAGGGCCCCGGCGGCGACGAACGCCTCCTCGCCGACCTCGACGCCGGGGACGAGCACGGCCCGGCCGCCGATCCGGCACGCGCGCCGGAGCACGGCACCGCGCAGGGGCTCACTGCCGTCGTGGCGGGCCATGGTGTTGTCGTTGGTCGTCACCACCCCGGGTCCGAGGAAGACGTCGTCCTCGACGATGGTCAGCGCGGTCACGTAGACGTCGGTCTGGATGCTCACGCGGGCCCCCACCTGGGCGCCGAACTCGACGGCGGAGCCGCGCCCCACCACCGTGCCCTCGCCGATCGAGGCGCCCTCGCGGACCTGGCACTGGTCGCCGAGGATGGCGCCGGGGCCGACCCGCGCGCCGGCGTAGACGACGGCGCCGCAGCAGATCGTCGCGGCGCGGGCGATCACGAGCGCGCCGGGCCGCCCGGAGGCCGCGGCCGAAGAACCGGGGCGCAGGCGCGGGCGCTTGCCGAGCACGACGCCGTCCTCGATGACCACGTCCGCCCCGACCTCGGTGCCGGCATGGATCACCGTGTGGGCGCCGATCACCACCCCTTCGCCGATCACGGCGCCCTCACCGAGCACGGTATGGGGACCAACGTGGACGCTGCCCGCGACACGAGCGCCGTCGCCGATGACCGCGCCCGGCCCCACCTCCGCTCCCGCCTCGACGACTGCGCCGGGGGCCACCGTCGCGCTCGGCGCGATCACCGCGGCCCCGGCTGCGGCTCTCCGAGCAGGGACTCGGCGCGCTCGCGAAACGCCTGCGCGGCGGCCAGCGTTCGCGGACCGACAGCCTTGAAGACCTTTTCCTCGACGGCGGCGACGGACTGGATCTCGCGCGTCGTCGAAGCGAGGAAGGCCTCGTCGGCGGACTGGAGATCCTCGAGCGTGCACACGCGTTCGCGCGCCCCGGTCACGTCGATGACGTGGGCCCGGGTGATCGAGGCGAGGATGTGGTCCGAGAGCGGCGGGGTCAGGAGCTCGTCGCCCGCCACCCAGAAGATCGAGCTCGTGGGGGCCTCGAGCACGCGCCCGTGCGGGGTGACGAGGAGCGCCTCGTCGAAGCCCTGCTCGCGGGCGAGCCGGCTCGCGAGCATGTTGGCGGCATAGGAGAGCGACTTGACGCCGTCGAGGATCCGGGTGGGCGCATAGGTGATCGTCCCCAGGCGGACCCGTTCGGGCATCGGGGCGAGCGGTTCGGTGAGCATCAGGCGCCGGCCACCGCGGGTCAGGACCACGCGCAGGGTGGCGTGATCGGGACCCGCGCCGGCGTGGGCGAGCAGCCGGTTGGCCTCGGCCCGCACCGCCTCGAGATCGACGTCAAGGCGCAGGTTCGACGCCGAGCGCTCGAGCCGGGCCAGGTGCTCGTCGAAGGCGAAGGGCCGTCCGTCGTAGACGCGGATGACCTCGAAGACGCCGTCGCCGCGGATCAGGCCCTCGTCGGTGGCGGGGATCATCGCCTCGCCGGCGGGCATGATCTCGCCGTCGAGAGAGGCGAGCGATTGATCGCCGATCGGTGACACGGGGGGAGCCTACGCCACCGGCCGACCGGCGGTCCCCCCCGCCGCCCCGGCGAACTCGGGCCGCGTCCACACCTCGGAGAGGCGCACGATGGTCGCCGCCGCCGCCGCCATGTCCTGCAGCGAGGCCCATTCGCGCACCGAGTGGTACTCGTGGCCGCCGGTGAAGATATTGGGGGTGGGGAGGCCGCGCGCGGAGAGCTTCGAGCCGTCGGTCCCGCCCCTGATCGCCGTGCGCACGGGCTCGATGCCCTCGGCGCGGATGGCCGCCTCGGCGGCGTCGGTGACGTAGGGCATGGGCTCGATGAAGCTGCGCATGTTCGGATACTGGGGGGTGAGCTCGATATCGAGCGCGGCCCGCGGCTCGGTGGCCATCACCTCCTCGGCGGTCCTGCGCAGGAAGGCGACGTGGCGCTCGAGCTCGTCGTCGTCGAAGTCGCGGACGATGGTGCTGATGGTGGCGCGCGCCGGCGTGCCGCTGAGCTCGTAGGGGTGGATGAAGCCCTCGCGTCCCGACGTCGTCTCGGGGGCGAGGCGGTCGTCGGGGAGGGCGGCGACGATGCGCGCGGCCAGGCGCAGGGCGCTCACGAGCTTCCCGGTGGCGAAGCCCGGGTGGACGTCGACGCCCTCGATGGTGAGGATCGCCTGGACGGCGGAGAAGGTCTCGTCCTGGAGCTCGCCGATCGTCGAGCCGTCGATCGTGTAGGCGCACAGCGCGCCGAAGCGCTCGAGGTCGAACAGGGTGGCACCCTCGCCGATCTCCTCGTCGGGAGTGAAGGCGACCTTGAGCGTGGGCCGGGGGAGCTCGGGATGGGCGGCGAGATAGGCCACCGCGGTGGTGATGGCGGCCACGCCGACCTTGTCGTCGGCGCCGAGCAGGGTGTCCCCGCTGGCGGTGACGATGTCGTGCCCGGCCTTGGACTCGAGCTCGGGCATGGTGGCGGGGTCGAGCCGGGTGCCGCTCCGGGGGAGGTCGATGACTCCGCCGTCGTAGTTCCGGTGGACGATCGGCTCGACGCCGGCGCCGGGGGCGTCGGGGCTCGTGTCGAGGTGGGCGATGAGGCCGATGGCCGGAAGCTCGCCTGCCACCGTGCTCGGCAGGGTGGCCATCACGTAGCCGTTGGCATCGAGAGTGACGTCGGCCAGTCCCGCCTCCCGCAGCTCCGAGACCATCAGGCGTCCCAACGCGAGCTGACCCGGTGAGCTCGGGCACCGCTCGCGGTTCCGCCGCGCCTGGGTGTCGATGCGGACGTAGCCCTGGAAGCGCTCGAGCATGCCCTCGGCGAGGCTCTCGGCCAGCGGTGAGGTGAAGCTCGCCGGCTCGGTCACGGCGGAGCGGGAATCGAGGCCGCCCCGGGGTCCACGCACCAGGCGACCACCGGGCCTTCGACGCTGATCGACACCGGGCTCCCGACCTGGTAGGGCACCTGGCCGGAGATGCGGGCGAGGATCACCGCGGGCGCGGCTTCCTCGTCGGGCTTGACGCGGATCACCGAGTCGTGGCCGTGGTACTCGTGCTCGAGCACGCGCGCGGCGACGCCGCTGGCGGGGCCGAGGGGGCGGAGCTTGACCTGCTCGGGGCGGATGAGGACGACGGCGTCGCGGGTCCCCCCGTTGCGAGCGACAGCGCGACAGTGGCAGGGCAGCTCGCCGAAGGCGGTCCGCACCGATCCGCCCGAGAGCACGCCGGGGACGAGGTTGGCCTCACCGACGAAGCCGGCGACCTCGGTGTCGGTGGGATCGTCGTAGAGCCCCTGGGGGGTGTCGCACTGGCATACCCGCCCGCAGCGGATCACCGCCACCCGGTCGGCCAGCGACAGCGCCTCGTCCTGGTCGTGGGTGACGAGTAGCGCCGTCGCGCCTGCGGCCCGGAGCAGGCGCTTGACGTCGGCGCGCACGCCCGAGCGGAGCGCGGGATCGAGGGCGGAGAAAGGCTCGTCGAGGAGGACGAGGTCGGGGCGCGTGGCCAGCGCCCGCGCCAGCGCCACCCGCTGCTGCTGGCCCCCGGAGAGCTGATGGGGATAGCGGCCCCCGAGGCCCTCCATGCCGATGAGGGCGAGGAGCTCGTCCACGCGCCCGCCCTCACGCGCGCCGCGGGGGAGGCCGAAGCCGACGTTCTTGCTCACCGTCAGGTGGGGGAAGAGACTGCCCTCCTGGGGCACGTAGCCGATGCGCCGGCGCTCGGAGGCCACCCACGTCGAGCCCGCGGCGTCGACCACCGTTCCCCCGAGGGTGATCGTCCCGGAGTCGCAGCGCTCGAAGCCGGCGATCAGGCGCAGGAGCGTCGTCTTGCCGCTGCCCGACGGTCCGAGGATCGCGGTCAGCGAGCCGGTGGGCACGGTGAGCTCGACGCCGGTGAGGACGGCGTTGGTCCCGAACGACTTGTGGAGGTCGGTGATCGCGAGCTCGGTCATGCGGACACCTGCGCCCGCGAGGGAAGGCGATCGAACCAGCGGCCGAGCACATAGCTGGGGATCGCCGCGATGAGGATCATCAGCCCCGCGTAGGGCGCCGCCTGCCCGTAGGAGATGTTGGACTGGTAGGCCCAGAACTGGGTCGCCAGCGTCTGCGCCCCGGTGGGGATGAGGACAAGGGTGGCGGTGAGCTCGGTGACCACCTCGAGGAAGACGAGGCAGAAGGCGGCGGCCAGGCCGGGCGCCACCAGCGGCAGGGTCAGGCGCCAGAGGACCTCGAGGCGAGAGCGCCCGAGCGATCGGCCCACCTCCTCGAGCCCGGCGGGGGCCAGGGCCACCGAGGCTCTGACCGCGACGAGGGCGAGGGGGAAGAACATGATCGCGTAGGCGGCCACGAGCATCGCCGTGCTCTGGTACAGGAACCCGGCGGCGTAGCGCTCGGAGAAGTAGGTGAGGGCGAGCGCGATGACGAGCCCGGGGAGGGCGAGCACGAGGTAGGTGCTCCGCTCGAGCAGCATCGAGGGGCGTCCGGGGTGGCGCACCGAGAGGATCGCCACCGGGAGCGCGGCGATCGTCGCCACCAGGCCGGCGGCGGCGGCGTAGAACACGGTGTGGCCGGCGGCCGAGAGGATCGACGCCGAGGGCAGCGTCGAGGTGCCACCGTGGAAGATCCAGTAGAGGATCGCGCCCACGGGCACGCCGAGGGCGAGGGCGACCAGGGCGAGGAAGGCGACGAGCACGGGCAGGCGCGAGCGGCCGAGCCGGTGCGGGCGGGGGACGCGCGCCGCCAGCCCGCCGGTGCGCGCG
>DASZKU010000234.1:0-2731 GCA_035552815.1 Solirubrobacteraceae bacterium
AGTGGGCGCCGCCCGAGTTCTCGGCCACGTTGCCGCCGATCGAGCACACGATCTGGCTCGAGGGGTCGGGGGGAAAGAAGTGGGTGGGGGAGACGGCGCGCGAGATCGCCAGGTTCGTGACGCCGGGCTCGACGACGACGGTGCCGTCGTCGAGCTCGACGGAGAGGATCCGGCGCAGGCGCGAGAGGGCGATGAGCACGCCCTCGGCGACGGGAAGCGCCCCGCCCGAGAGCCCGGTGCCGGCGCCCCGGGCCACCCACGGCACGTCGGCCTCGAAGCACGCGCGCACCACGGCGCGGACCTCCTCGGCCGTGCCCGGTCGCGCGACCGCCAGCGGCGCCTGGTGATACTGAGCCAAGCCATCCGAGGCGTAGGTGGCGAGCGCGTGGGGGTGCGTGAGGACATGCTCCGCGCCGCACGCCGCCTCGAGCCGGGACACGAGGGAAGAGGCTGACACCGCCGAAGTATCCCCGATCAGCGGATCGTGATCGCTTGGGTGCGGCTCGTGACCGCCGGCAACGCGTAGGGCGCGAAGAACGCGAAGTTGGACGGGTAGGACCACTGCAGGCGCACCGAGCCGCTCGAGGGGAAGGTGATGGGGACGCGGAAGTAGCCGGCCGCGTTAATGATCGTGGCCGTGCTCTCCGTCGTCCACGAGCCACCGGAGGACGGCCGGAACTCGATCTGGACCTGCTGCTGGTATCCGCTGTCCTGCTCGGCGTAGGGAGCCGGGCGTACCTGGCCCCAAACCTCGAGCGCCTGACCCGACGAGGTCGAGGTGCTCGGGAGGTAGAGCGGGAGCTGGAAGGCCGCATACGTCGCTTTGGGCTTGCCGGTCAGGGAGGCCAGGCCGCTCGAGAATCCGCTCTCCGAGGTCACGTGCCCGGGGGGTCCCGGCGCGTCGTAGAGCAGATACTGGGCGTCGGAGCGAACCCGCGGGTTGATCCACTCGAGGTACTCCGACCAGTTGAGGTAGTACGCCGCCGTCGCCGGGCTGAGAAAAACGCAGCCGCAAGTCGATCGTGGGGGATCGGTTTGAAACCCGAATTCGGTGTTGTAGATGGGAAGGCGAGTGCGTGATCCGTAGGCCGTCTGCAGGCGGTCGAGGGTGCGGGCCAGGTTGGGGAGATCGACGATTCCCGCGTAGTCGGGCTCGCCGCGAGGATCGCTCTGGACGGGACTGGAGTCCTGGCCCGAGGTGTAGAGGTGGGCCGCGAAGCCGCTGGCGTCGAACAGCGCCGGGTTCTGCGAGCGGAAGCTCCGTGAGCCGCGGGCGGTGGTGGGGCAACCCCGCGCGGCGGCCGCGGAGCCGCGCAACTGCTGGAAGCGCGCGCCCACGCAGTACAGCGCACGCAGGAAGCGCAGGGGCACGGTCCCGTTCGCAAGGCCGGGCACGTTGGCGCCGCGCGGCGCCGTGTCCCCGATCAGGATCGTGTCGCGACCGTGGCCGGTGGCCCATAGCGACGTCCACGCGTGGTCGAGGAGCGAGCGGTAGTACATCGGCGCGACCTCCACCCCCTTGATGCCTTGGGGTGCGAGCTGGAAGCCGTAGTTGGGCTCATCCCAGACGGCCCAGAACTTGACTCGGGGCAGCGGCGCGGACCGCGCCGAGGGCCGGTAATGACCGCTGTAGCGCTTGCCCACAGCGGCGACGAAAGCTCCGAACTGCGCCGCGTTGGGCTCGTAGTCATGGGCGGTCCGAGACGTCACGGCCCGCGGCGCCGGCTTGGTCGCCCACAGCGGGGCGGGGCCGGCGAGGAGAAAGTTGACGCCCATCCCGCGGGCCGCCGCGGCCCGGACGGCGGCGTCGTAGGGCGCCCAGTGGGAGGCGGGATACGAGCTCGGGTTGTTGGCGCTGAAGCGCGGCTGGCGGCGGGAGTTCGGACTCGGCGCGATCGACCCCCAGCCCATGAAGATCCGGACGTCGGTTGCCCCCAGCGAGCGGAACAAGTTGAGCGTGCCGGTGGGGTTGGTGAGGACGTGCGAGTCGTCCTGCAACATGGTGATCTGCGTCGAGCCGGCGCGCGCCCCGGTCGTGACCGCCGCGGCGAGGGCGGCGCCCAGAACGAGGGCGAGGACGGCGAGCCGTATAAGGCGATTCATCGGCGCTCCGGTCGCCGTATGTCAGTGGACGGTGATGGCCTGGGTGCGGCTGGTCAGGACCGGCGAGCCGAGCGTGGGGATGAACATGAACGCCGCCGGGTAGGACCACTGCAGGCGCACCGAGCCGCTCGAGGGGAACGTGACCGGGACGCGGAAGTACCCGGCCGAGTTCGTGATCGTGGCGGTGCTCACCGTCGTCCACGACCCGCCCGAGGGCTGGAACTGGACCTGCACCTGTTGCTGGGATCCGCTATCGCGCTGGGCGTAGGGCGCCGGGCGCACCTGCCCCCAGACCGTGAGCGCGTGCCCCGATGACGTCGAGGTGCTCGGGAGGTAGAGGGGGAGCTGGAAGGCGGCATACGTCGCCTTGGGCTGGCCGCTCAAGAAGGCCAGGCCGCTCGAGAACACACTCTGGGTCGTGACGTGCCCGGGGGGTCCCGGCGCGTCGTAGAGCAGATACTGGGCGTCGGAGCGCACCCGCGGGTTAACGAACTCGATGTACTCGGACCAGTTCAGGTAGTACGCGGCCGTGGTCGGGCTGAGGAAGACACACTGGCACTGTGCCTGGGGCGGGTTGGTCTGGAAGCCGAACTCGGTGTTGTAGATCGGGAAGTGGGTGCCCGAGCCG
>DASZKU010000235.1:0-14607 GCA_035552815.1 Solirubrobacteraceae bacterium
AACAGCCACGCGGACGCCGCCAGCAGGAAGACCCCGAGCGCGTGGTCTGTCGCGTGCGCCGGCGTCAGGAGGCGGGCGATCCCGATCACCAGCCAGGTCCCGGCCTGGACGCCGAAGCCGGTGGCCGCGACCGTATCCCGAGCGAGGAAGCCGAATACGCACGAGATCAGCTGCAGGGGAAAGGCAAAGGCGATGAGGACGACCGCGACGATCCGCGTGTCGGCGCTCGAGAACCAGCCGAGCTCGCTTCCCGCCACCATCAAGCTCGCAGTCGCAAGAGTCACGAACCCGAGGGGAAACGGCGTGGCAACCGGACGTAGGAAGATCCTGGTCGCCGTGGCGGGTGAGGGCCAGGCAGGCGCAGACGGGGAAGCCACACCAGAGAGGTACCCACGGACCTTCGGGACAAGCGACTTTTGTTTCGCCGGTGACGAAAGGTCGACGAACTCGTCGTCCACCTAGGTCCTAGCTGCACTCAGAAGGCAGTCAGATCGGCGCGCCTGGGCGTTGGGAGGAGGCGTCGCGGGGTCGAGGCGATAGGACCATCGCCACCTCTGGCTCGCTCTTGCCTTTCAGCGATAGCTCCCGCGGTCGGGCGTCCTCGGTGCCGTCCAAGGTGCGGCTGTGGACGCGGCTTGACATGACGATCTCCCCGCTCGCTGCGGCGGCCTCGAGACGAGCGGCCGTGTTGACGACGTCGCCGATCGCCGTGAAGTCCTTGACCTCGCCCGCACCGACGTTGCCTACGTAGGCGGTCCCGTAGTCGAGGCCGATGCCGAGCTCAAGCCATGGCTGTTGGTTGTCATAGCCCGCGGCGGCGAGCAGTGCCTCGGCGTCGCTGACCATGTGGTCGGCGGGCTCGCCGGGGAAGATCCGCGGCAGGTAGAGGGCCATCACCTGATCGCCGACGAGCTTGTCGATGATCGCGTGCGAGCAGAGCACGTCGACGGCTGAGGCGTAGAAGCGGTTGAGCAGGGTCGCGACCTCGCCCGGTGCTTGCCCCTCGGCGAGCGAGGTGAAGCCGCGTACGTCCGCGAAGAGGACGCCGATCTCCGTCTCGACGCCGCCCATCGGCGCTTTCTCAAAGCAGACGCTGCACAGGCGTGGGTTCTTGCGCGACGGACTAAAGCCGAACCGCCCCATGAGACGCCCGCCGACGCCCCGGTAGGGCGCACCGCAGATCGCGCAGCGCGGGTCGCTGGGAAGGCGGCGCATCAGCCGCAGGAACATCTGCCCCTGGTGGGACTCAAGCGACCGGAATAGCCCTTGGTCGTCGGACTCACTCATTGCTCGATTATGACTCGGCCCGCATCTCGCCGCTGGATGGCCGATCCCAATCACCGCTGCTTACCCTCGACCTGGAGCTTCACGGTGCCGCTGGCCCCGCGCGCGGCACAACTCAGCTTCACGCTCACCTGCGAGCCGGTTTCCTACGCCGCGCGTGCGTAGCGACTTGGAGGCTGGCCGACGTACCGTCTGAACGCCGTACTGAAGGTGCTCGCCGAGCCGTAACCGACGCGTCGGGCGACCTCGGTGAGGGCGACTTCTGGTCGGCGGAGCAGATCTTTGGCGAGCGCCATGCGCCACGCGAGTAGGTATTCCATCGGCGGGAGGCCCATGGTGCGAGTGAAGCGCTCGAAGAACGCCGAGCGCGACAGCGCCGCCGTATGCGCGAGCTCGGTTACCGTCCACGACCGCGCGACGTGGGCGTGCATCTGCCGGATCGCCGGCGCGAGTCGTGCGTCGGCCAAGCCGCGCAACAGGCCCGGAGGCGCGCCGTCGCCCGGCGTCGTCCGCAGCGCTTCGATGAGCAGCACCTCCACGAGGCGCGTGAGCTCCGCGTGCTCGCGCTCGACGTGACGAGACCCGAGTCCATCGCAGCCGCGCTCGAGGCGAGCGGCCCAGCTCGACGTGCTCGTCAACAACGCGGGCACCGGGGCGATCGGCGCCTTCTCAAGCGCGATAGCGCGATAAGCGCAAGCGTGAACCAGCGCTCGGTGGCGGCCGGCTAGGCGGCGGGTGCTGGGTCGGCTCGCACGATCACCGTGTCGGCGACTGGGATGATCTCGGTGACCGGAAGGTCGGCGCGGGACGCGTGCTCTCTGATCTTCTCCGGGCTCGAGGCCTCGTAGATGCAGACCGTGCCGAGTCCTCCGGACTCTTCGGAGAGAACGTAGCTGCGAATCCAGCGAATGTCGGTGGGCATCTCGTCGTCGCCAACGGCGGACGAGCGGGCGGCAGCTTCCTCGAGATCGCCGGGGGTGACCCAGCCTTCCCGGCGGATGATTGCGTAGAGGTCCATCACGGTCCTTTCTGGTCGGGGACGGCGTCGGCGCACGCGATCCTAGAAGCGTCGAACTGAGGGCCACTAGACGCAGAAGTTGACGCCGTTGGCGCCGACGCCGTAGCGCCTGTAGTCGATCGAGATCTGGGACACCTGGCCACCGATCACCTCGATCGCATGCTTGGTTGATTTGAAGCGTCCTCCACTGGTCCAGATGAACGCGGTGAGTCGGGGCGTTCTTACGGTGATCCCCTGTCTGCAGCCGCCGAGATCGGGCTTGTGCTCGATCCGCACCGCTTGTTCCGCCGGCGTCCCGACGTGAATCCCGCCTGGGAGAGCGAAGGCGCTCGAGGTTGTCGAGAACGATTCGAGGCGATGCCGGCGTGCGTTCAGGTAATAGTTGATGGCACACGTCGTGAAGGACGACTGCTGGGTGCATTGGTAGCCGAGCAGCTCGTACTTGGGCGTGAGCGTGGGAGCCAGGCCGATATTGCCGCTGCTCGAGTAATCGGGGGGGCCCAGCCGACCGGTGATGTCCGTCCGCGTCGAGGAGTCGAGCCTGAGCGGGCCGATCCGGCCGGAGAGGGAGATCCGCGTCACCCTCGTCTGTCCGTCCGCGGCGATGGCCGCGACCCCGACGGTGACGCACGCTGCCAGCAGCGACATGGCGAGGAGCACCGCACGGCGTGTCGCGTACGTGTGACAGGCGCCGGTCATGTCAGCGGTCATGTTAAGTCGCTGTGACGTCGGGCGCCATCTCGGTCGCGCGCGGGCGTCTTCATCTAGGTTGCGTGTTTAACAACAGGGGAGTAGCCTTTGACTAGTGAAGAGGTGGGCTGGCCTGGGTTTGACCGGGGGCGAGCGTCGAGGTAGGCGGCAATTGTCAGCGCGACTGCTGGCGCTGGTAACAGTTGTCTTGCTTGCCGTGGGTTCAGGTGCTGCCAGCGCTAGTGGGGCGTCCTCGCCGTCTGGCGCGCCGGTCTCCGCGGCGCGGCCTGCGCCAGGTGCGGTGACTCGGGCGCCCGGGGGCGCGGTGCCTCTATACCAGGCGCCTTTGGGGTTACGCCGCGCTGCGGATGCGTCCCTCGGACTCTCCGAGGGCGAGCTCACCGCGCCGGACGGCGGCACCCTGGACGGATTTGGTACCTCGGTCGCTTTGTCCGGGACGATGGCGCTCATCGGTGCCCCGTACCGCCCCAACGACAACAACACCGGGGTGGTGTATGTGTTCGGCGACTCGGGCGGGGTGTGGTCTGAGCAGGCTGAACTGACCGCGTCTGACGCCACGCAGGGCGACCAATTCGGCTACTCGGTGGCGTTATCCGGAACAACGGCGCTGATCGGCGCCCCGGGCCGCGAGAATGGCACAGGCGCCGCGTACGTTTTCGCCCAGTCGGGTGGTGGGTGGTCCCAGCAGGCCGAGGTCACCGCCGCCGACGCCGCGGCAGGCGACCAATTCGGTTCCTCGGTGGCGTTGTCGGGGACCACGGCGCTGATCGGAGCGCCCCAGCGCAGCACGATCACGGGGACGGCGTACGTGTTCGGCGACTCGGCTGGTGGTTGGACCCAGCAGGCAGAGCTCACCGCGTCTGACGGCATGGCGGGCGACGGTTTCGGCTATTCGGTGGCGTTGTCGGGGACCACGGCGCTGATCGGAGCTCCGGCGGCCTGGAACCACGAGGCCAGCGGCGGTACGGCGTACGTCTTCGCCCCGTCGAGTGCTGGATGGTCCCAGCAGGCTGAGCTGACCGCGTCTGACGGGGCGACGTTCAGCCGCTTTGGTTGGTCGGTGGCGTTGTCGGGGACCACGGCGCTGATCGGCACCCCGAACCGCAACAGCGGCACCGGCGGGGCGTACGTATTCGAGGGCTCTGGTGGTACGTGGTCGCAGCAGGCCACGCTGACCGGGTCCGACAGCGTGGCGGGGAGCGGACCGGGGGCGACGGGCGACGGGTTCGGCTTCTCGGTGGCCGTGTCTGGGGCCACGGCGCTGATCGGCGCTGTCTACCACGACAACTACCAAGGCGGTGCGTACGTGTTCGGCGAAGCGGGTGGGGCATGGTCCCAGCAGGCCGAGCTGGCGCCGTCTGACAACCCGTCGGGTGGCGCAGCTTTCGGCGCTTCGGTGGCGTTGTCCGAGACGGCGGCGCTGATCGGCGCCCCCGGGCACGACAACGGCACGGGGGCGGCGTACGTGTTCAGCGATACCAGCGCGCAAGGGCCCCCGAACAGCCCCGGTCCCGCCAGCGCTCCGTCGAGCTCGGCCGGGACCGGCGCCGTGACAAGCTTGCCGCCTTCGGGATCGACTGGGTCAAGCGCAGCGCGGGTCAAAGCGGCACTGTCGTCCCTGCTCAAGCCCTCGGGCAAGACGGCGAGGATCAAGGCGATCCTCAAGGCCGGGGGATACTCGTTCGCTTTCGCAGCCCCGACCCCGGGCAGGCTCGTGGCCGACTGGTACATGACTCACGACCACAAGCGCGTGTTGATCGCCCGGGCGAACACGCGATTGCGCTCGGCGAACAGGGGAACCGTCACAGTCAAGCTGACCCGCGAGGGCCGCAAGCTCCTCAAGCAGCTGCGGAGCGCCAAGATCACGATCACCGCTACCTTCACTCCGACCGGAACGGTGGCGACCAGCCGTACCGGGACCGCCGCGCTCAAGCGATGACGCAGCGCGGTCACGATGACCGTGATCCTCACCCAGGCTTCATCGGACCCGGAAGGAGGCGGAGGTCGTCTTACCGGTGAGCGACCCGAGCTTGGGGGTGGCCTGCAAGAGGTATGACCCAGCGGCCAGCGCGTGCCCGCCGAGCCGGCCGGTGAAGGTGATGCTGTTCGCGCCTGCCTTATCCACGTGGGAGAAGCTCCCGATGGTCTTCAGTGCCGTGCATGCCTTGGAGTGCTTGGGGCGCTTGTGGCCAGGGCTGAGCACGCGGCATGTGCCATGGCCTTTGCGGTAGCCCGAGCGCTTGCGCACCACGGTCAGCTTGGTCGTCGCCGCCTGGGTGTCGTGGTAGCCGATCGTCGTGCCCCTGCCCTTGCGCGTGTGGCCTGCGGGTTGGGGCGTGAAGGAGGCGGGCGTGAGCTTGAGTTGCGAGTCCCGGGGTGCCGTCGCCACGGGCAACGGCGACGGCGGCGGCGTGGTGGTGGTGGTGGTGCCGAAGATGTCGGTGCCGAAGGCGGTCGTGCCGGTGGCGGCGGCGAGGCGCGGGAGCCCGAAGATGTCCTCGACGCTTCCGAGCATGGAGTAGTGGTTGTAGGCGGTGGTGGTGACGGTGCCGGCCGTGATGAAGGGGGAGAGGAGCACGGCGCCGACCACGCCTCCGCCCGGGGCAACCTGGCCGCAGCACGCGGTGGAGTCGCCGACCCCCTCGTCGAAGGTGATGATCAGCAGCCCGTCCTGCTTGTAGGCGGGCGAGGAGGTGATGATCGGCACCCAATGCTGGAGGAACGCGTCAGCCTGGGCGAGGCCGCCGCCCCCCGGGCAGGTGGGACCGGTTGCGTCGTGACCGTCGTCGCACAGATCCGGGGTGATGAAGGTGTAGTTCGGCGTGGTGGAGACGCTGGCCAGGTCGGTGGGGAGCTGGCTGAGGTTGACCACGTGCATGCCGCACCCGGTCGCGGTCGTGTTGTCGATCACGTAGTGGAAGTACATGAAGGGGTCGTGGCGGGTTGCGTACTCGTCGAACGGGGCGGATGTCTCTCCCGCCTGGGTTCCGTCAGCCCCCCCGAGCGTCGGGTGCCCGCAGGTGGCGGTCTCGCGGGCGGGATCGGCGCCCATACTGTCCATGTACCCGCGCCAGGTCAGGCCCGCGGAGTCGAGCTGGCTCATCAGGGTGGGCACGTCGGCCGGGTAGACGCAACCCGCGCCCGTCTCCTGGCCGTTCGAGTCGATCGAGGTGGGGGGCACGAAGTCGGAGTAGGTCGGGCAGTCGGCCGAGGTCATGGCGTTCGGGGCCTGGCCGCTGACCATGGCGATGTAGTTGTCGAGGCTGGCGTGGCCGATCCCGTAGTAGTTGGGGATGAAGGCACCCTGGGAGACCAGCGTCTTTGACAGATATGGCGCCGGGGAGCTCACACCGAAGGTCGTCGAGGCGCTCTCGTTCTCGTCGATGAGCACGAACACGTGCTTGATGGCGGGAAGCGCGGCGGAAGCGCTCGCCCCGCCGGCAAGGAGTGCGGCACCGGCGATCGCAACTACCGTGGCGGTGCGGCGGACGAGGACGGGGATGCGTGTGAGGTTCGGTGTCATGCAGCTCCCTTGCGTCGGTCGGTGACCTGGCGCTCGCTTCGATGTTTAGACGGACGCGGGTGTCCGCATGACTAGACGCACACCGTGCGTCTCGCTTGTCCTCACGAGCCTGCTTGCTTCCCGTTCCCCTCGTCAGGCTCCGGGAACGCTACCAGCAGGTCGGCTCGCCGGCCGCCGCGGGGCCGAGGCCGAGCAAGGGCATGAGCTCGGCAGGCGAGCCAACGAGCGCCTCGGCGCCCGCTTCGCGCAGCTCCTCTGCCGTGCCGATGCCCCAGAGGACGCCGACCGTGGGGATGCCGTGCTCGCTTGCCCCCTCGACGTCATAGTGGCGATCGCCGACCATGACGACCTCGGATCCGGAGGTGAGCGTGGCCAGCGCTCGCTCGATGGTGACGCCCTTGCCCTCGTGGGTCGCCTCGAGGCTCGGCCCGATCACGGCGTCGAACAAGGCACGCAGACCGAGGGCGCCGAGGAGCGGCTCGGCGAGGGCGGCCGCCTTCGAGGTGGCGACCACGAGCGGCAGCTTCGAGGAGGCGAGCTCGAGGAGCTCGCGCATCCCGGGGAACACGGTGGTCTCCTCGGCCGCGAGCGCGCGGTAGCGCGTTCGGTAGGCCTCGACGCAGGAGGCCGCGATGGGCCCGGGGCCTGCCAGCTCCTCGAAGGTGCCGTAGAGCGGGGGCCCGAGGTAGCGGTAGAGCTCGGACTCGGGACGCGCCGGGAGCCCGTGGGCGGTCAGGGCAGCGTTGACGCAGCGCACGAAGGGAACGCGCGAATCGACGATGACACCGTCGAGGTCGAAGAGGACGGCGTCCGGTCGCTTCACTGCAGCCATTGTGCCGGGGCGGGTGTCAAATGACCTAGACCGCCCGCACGGGCGCGAGTAGCGTACGTGGGGGATCGGACTTCTAGGCGCGGGCCGCGGTTCGCGAGGAAGGGAAGGGCGTCATGGCAGAAGAGAAGCGGGATCGTACGGCCGAGCCGGAGAGCACCGAGGCGGCGCGGGAGACGGCGCGTGAAATCGAGGACCTCGCTCCGACCGAGCAGGACAGCGACGCCGTCAAGGGCGGCGCCGGCTGGAACCGCGTCAAGAACATCGAGGGGTAGACGGCTGAGCGGTCGGGGGGGTCGGGCCGGCGCGCGGGGGCGCGCCGGCTTCGTCGCGCCCCGGGGGCGCGCGCTCGGCCACTCGGCGGCGCGGATCTCCTGCCGGGCCGGCTCGCACAGTGACATCGCGTGGGGGCACGCCCGGGTTGCGGGCGCGGGGCGACTCGGGAATCATCAGCGGTCCTAACGGCAGCGACTACGGCAAGGACCTGGGTGGCGGCGGGCTCGATCAGCGGGCGGACCTCACAGCGACGGGCACAGGATCGAGGCGGCCGCGGCCTGCCCGAGGCGGCGCGGCGCCGGGTGTTCTCCGCCGGCGGCCGTGACTACCGTTGGTCGGAGGTGATCGCGGCCGCCCGGGCCCGTGGCGACTGGGCGGCGCTCGAGCAGCGCGTCGCCGGCCCTGCCGGGGGGAGCGTGAGCGAGTGGCGTCGCGGGCGCGGGCTCCTGACGGCCGATGAGACGGTCGCGTGGCTCGATCGCTGGGGCCTCGACATGTTCGACGTGCGCCGCCACCTCGGCCAGGAGGATTCCACCGATCCGCCCTCGGGCGATCGGGCTGCGTGGGCCGAGGCGGTGTGCTCGGGGGCGCTCGACGGGCTCGCGTGGGGCCTGGCGGCCCCCGTGGCCGTGACCGTCGACCCGCCGGGCGCGGGTACGGTGCTCGACGCGTCGGTGCTCGCCCGCCTCGAAGCCGAGTTCGCCACCTGGAAACAAGACGTCGAATCCAGTGATGCGGTGCCGGCCTTGATCGAGGCCAACGCGGCGGCATGGGCATCGGTCGAGGCTCAGGAGCTGTCGTTCTCCGATCTCGACGCGGCACGCGAGGCGGTCCTCTGCATCGGCCTCGACGGCTTGTCGTTGGCCGAGGTGGCGGCGCGCGCCGGCATCGAGGTGGGCGAGCTGCGCGGCATGCTCGATGACCTCCCCGAACGGGTGCGCCGGTCGATCGTGAGCGCGATTCCCGGTGAGGTCCTCGGGCCGCTGGCCGATGCGGGTAGCTACCGCGTCGTGAAGCTGGTCTCCAAGGCGTCGCCTGAGGCGGCCGATCCGGCTGTCCTCGCTCGCGCCCGGGCATTGGCGGTCGCACGTGCGATCGAACGGGTGAGTGCGGCGAAGATAACCTGGCATGACCGTCTCTAGCGTTTCCCCTGGCTCTTTCGGCGACGACGACGCCGCCGGTGTCGGGCGAGCGGCTCTGGACGCATTGGCGCTGCTGCGCGGGCTCGATCCCGATGTGCGCGGTCTCGTCGAGGATGCCTTTTCGCGGGTCACGTATCCGTTCGGGGCGGTGATCGTCCGCGAGGGTGAGGACGCGGACGGCATGTACGTGCTCGTCGAGGGAACCGCTCGCGTGCTGACGGTGAGCGAGACGGGTGAGGAGGTTCCGCTCAATGTAATCGAGGCGGGCGACTGCTTCGGGGAGCTCGCGCTCCTCGACGGGGGTCCTCGGACGGCGACGGTGCGGGCGCGCTCGCCGGTGGTGGCCCTGCGCCTTGACCGGGGGCTCTTCCGGGCCTTGCTCCAGCGAAGCCCGGAGCTCCGCACCCAGCTCGAGCGCCGTCGCCACGCTCAGGAGGTCCAGGACTTCCTCGCCCTCGAGACGCCGCTGCGCGCGCTCCCGGACGGCGCCCGCGCCGCGCTCGCCGAGCGCATGGAAGCCCGCGAGGTGGCCGCCGGCGAGCGGGTCGGGAGCGGGTCGCTCTACATCGTCCGCGGCGGACATCTGCGCCGTGCGGCGCAGGGCCCGGGCGAGGGCGAGCTCCTGCTCGAGGGCGAGTTCCTGCGCGAGGGCGACCTGTTCGGAGAGCGATCGCTACTCGAGACGGCGCTGCCCGCGCCGAGCGTCACGGCGGTCTCCGACGCCTCGCTCCTCGAGCTTTCCCCCGAGGCGTTTCACGAGCTGGCGCCGGTCTACCCCGAGCTCGGCGCGCTCCTCGACCTGCGCACGGCGCACCTGGCTCCGGGAACGGGCGCGGTGCCGCTCGATTTCGCCTCCGAGCTCCTGCCCGCCGGCGCGCGCGCACCCGCCGGCGCGCGCGCACCCTCCAGCGCGCGCGCACCCGAGGAGGCGCCGCGCGAGGAGGAGAGCGAGTCCGAGCGACCGAGCCCCGGGCCGACGTCCGGCAAGCGCGCCTTGCGCGGGTTCCCCATCGTCCGCCAGCTCGACGAGGCCGACTGCGGTGCCGCCTGTCTGGCGATGGTCTGCCGCCATCACGGCCGTCGGATGAGCATGACAAGGGTCCGGTCGGCGGCCGCGACGTCCGTCGACGGCACGAGCCTGCTCGGCCTCGTGCGCGGCGCCGAGGTGCTCGGATTCGATGCCCACGCGATCAAGGTCTCGCCGTCCCGCCTGACCCGGCTTTCGCTCCCCGCGATCGCCCATTGGGAAGGCAACCACTGGGTCGTCCTCTACGCCGTCGACGACGACGCGGTCCGCGTCGCCAATCCCGACCGGGGGCTGCGGCGCCTCTCCCGCGCCGAGGCCGAAGCGAAGCTCACCGGCTACGCGGTGACCCTGTCCCCGGGCGAGCAGTTCTTCGCGCTGCCCGATCAGGGCAGCGCTCCCACCTGGCTCCTGGCCTTCCTGCGCCCGCACGCGCGGATGCTGGTCATCGCGGCGGTGCTCGCCCTCCTCGCCGCCGGTCTGCAGATGCTCATCCCGGTCCTCGGCGGAGTGATCGTCGACCACGCGATCCCCGCTCACAACCGTGGCAAGGTCAACCTCCTCGCGCTCGCGCTGCTCGGGATTCTCGCGGTGACCGCGATCGCCATGGCCACGCAACGCTTCATCCTCGCGCGGACCGCCGCGCGGATCGACGGATCGCTGCTCGACTTTCTCACCGGCCGGCTCCTGGCGCTGCCCATGAGCTACTTCCATGCCCGCCGCACCGGCGACATCGAGCGGCGCCTGAACTCGGTCGCGCTCATCCGCCAGTACCTCGTCCAGTACGGCGTCATCGCTGTCACCGCGGCTGCGCAGGTCCTCGTCGCCGTCGTCCTCATGGTCATCTACAGCCCGTTGCTCACGCTCGTCTACCTCGCGGTGACGCCGCTCTACGCGCTCCTGCTGTGGATCTCGCGCCACCGGCTGCGTCCGGCCTACGACGCGCTCGAGGAGGCGTTCGGGAAGTACCAGTCGCGCCAGATCGACGCCATCAAGGGCATCGAGTCCGTCAAGGCGATCGGCGGCGAGGACGCCCTCCGAGCGCTCATCCTCCGCCAGTTCACCGGTGTCCGCGCGCGCGTATTCCGCGCCGACCTCACCTCGATGCTCTTCGAGGCCACCGTCGTGACCCTCGGCTTTCTCTCGCTGGCGCTGTTCCTGTGGCTTGGCGCCCTTCAGGTCATCGCCGGGCATCTTACCCTGGGCGGACTCGTCGGCTTCAATGCGCTCGTCCTCCTCGCCAACGCCCCCCTGGCCACGCTGATGCTCGTCTGGGATCAGTTCCAGTACTCGGGCGTGCTCATCGGCCGGATGAGCGACATCATCGAGCCCGAGCCCGAGCAGGGCACCGACCGCTCGGGGCTCGCCGACGTCCCGACCGTCTCCGGCCACGTCTCCATCCGCGCCGTCGAACTCGCCTTCGCCTCGGCACCCGACGCGCCGGTGCTCAAGGACGTCAGCCTCGATGTCCCGGCGGGGACGAGCGTCGCCATCGTCGGGCGCAGCGGCTCGGGGAAGACCACCCTCATGAGACTCCTCGCCGGCCTCCTCGAGCCCACCGGCGGCTCGATCCACTACGACGGCATCGACATGCGCACCCTCGACTGGCGCGCCCTCAGGCGCCACATCGGGTTCGTCCTCCAGGAGAACTACCTCTTCGACGACACGATCGCGCGCAACATCGCCTTCGGCGAGCACGAACCCGACCTCGCGCGAGTCATCGCCGCCGCCCAGATCGCCGCCGCCCACGAGTTCGTCGAGCGCCTCCCGTTCGGCTACGAGACCAAGGTCGGGGACTCCGGGCTCATGCTCTCCGGCGGCCAGCGCCAGCGCATCGCCATCGCCCGGGCCGTCTACCACCGCCCCCCGATCCTCATCCTCGACGAGGCCACCAGTGCCCTTGACTCCGAATCCGAGCGCGCCGTCAAGGACCAGATGGACCAACTGCTCAGGGATCGCACCTCGTTCACCATCGCTCACCGCCTGAGCACGGTCCGCAACGCTGACCTCATCGTCGTCCTCGACGCCGGAACCATCGTCGAGCGCGGCACCCACGACGAACTGATCGCGCGACGGGGGCTCTACCACTACCTGGTCGCTCAGCAGCTCCAGCTCTAGGCCGGGGTGACGCATCTCGCCAAGGGCGGTCGCGCGCGGGATGCACCGCGACGTGCGACGGGAGGGTCTGTTACGTTTCCGTGCGCCTAATCTCCGGATTGCCTACCCGGGGAGCGGGGAAACCGAATCCCCATGGGGCTAATCATGCGGTGATCCGTGTGAGGCGCCGGTCCGCCGTCGCCAGCCCGTCAGCTAACTCCGCAGGCCCTCGGCGCCGTTTCACGAATGTCGCGCGCGCACGAGCCTGCCGTGTCAGCTCCCCCCAGCTTCGCCAAACCAGATCCGACCCGCCCGCCCGCCCAGCGCCGGGATCCTCGTGTTCGCGTGGCTCTGCTCGCGGCGGCGTTACTGGGCGTGATCCTGGCCACGAGCTCGGTGGCCGGGGCCGCCAGCGGCGGCGCCGGACTCGTCAGCGCCACCTCCCCGCACGGGATCGTCGTGCGGACCGGGAGCAACTCGGTATTCACCCGCACGCTCAAGGTCGGCGACCAGGGCGTGGACGTCAAGACGCTGCAAGCCTGGCTGACCATCGTCGGCTTCTCGGTCCCGCAGACAGGCTTCTTCGGGCCGAAGACGCGCCACCAAGCAGCGGCCTTCCAGAGCGCGAAGGCGCTGCGCCCCGCGACCGGAACGGTAGGGCGCAAAACCGCGGCCGCGCTCTTGACCGCCGTCAGCCAGGCGGCGAAGGGAACCGGCCAGAGCACCTCGGCGACGCCTGGCCCGACTACGAGCACCGTCTCGGGCTCCTTGCTCTTCCCCCTCACGCCGATCAGCCGCGTCCTCGCCCCGTCGAAGTGGACGCTCGACCAGGGCATCGACATCGGCACCGTCCACAACGCCTGCGGCGCGCGTGTCACCGAGGTCGCCGTAGCCGACGGGACGATCGTCCAGGAGGGCATCTCCGGCTTCGGGCCCGATGCCCCGATCCTTCAGGTCACCGACGGTCCCTACGTCGGGCGCTACATCTACTACGGCCACGCCGCCCCGGCCCTCGTCCCCGTCGGCGCGCAGGTGACGGCCGGCGAGCCGATCGCCGAAGTCGGCTGCGGCGACGTCGGCATCTCCTCGGCGCCCCACATCGAGATCGGGATCAGCGCCCCGGGCGACACCACGCCCTGCTGCGTCGGCTATCTCGAGACCTCGCCGGGGCTCCTGCCGGTGATCAAGGCGGCGTACACGGCGGCGGGCGGCAAGTAGCCCGGACGCCGGCCGGGTCGTTGCGAGCGAAAACGTTCCCGCGGGAACGTTTGCGTTCTCAACTAGTAGTCCACTTGGTTCTTAGCCTTCCCCGTCACCGAGGACGCGCTCCATGTCGTCGGCGAGTCCCGGGTGCTGGTAGGGGCCGGGCTCGCGCAGGGCCGCGATCACCCGGTGCTGGTTTTCCACGCTCTTGTCCCCGCTGAGCTTCGCCTTGCACAGCAAACGCGTGATCGGGATGCGCAGGCCGACGGTGCCCCTGGCGAGCCGCGCCCCCGCATCGGGGTCGAGGAAGAGGGGATCGGCGACGTGGCGCTCGAAGTGCGCGACCAGCCTGGTCAGGACCTCCAGGTTCTCCTCGGCACCGAGGATCTCGGGCACGCCGTAACAGTGCGCGACGGTGAAGTTCCAGGTTGGCGCCGGCGTCGTCCCCGGTAGGTACCAGCTCGGGCTGATGTAGCCGTGGCGCCCCTGGACGATGAGCATGACCTCTTCCTCGCCCAAGCCGTGGATGCGGTCGTCGGGCCGGCCGACGTGGGTGAGCACCGTCAGCTCGCCGGCCCCTTCCTCGAGGAGCACCGGATAGTGCGAGGCGACGAGCTCGCCCTCGTTGCTGCTCACGAGGATGCACCACGGGTTCTCGCGGATGAGCCGGCGGACGAGCTCGGGATCCTCGCTCGCGTGTACGGGGTTGGGGCGCACAGGGAAAGTGTGACGGACGCCTAGCCACGACGGCTGTTGACCGGAGGTCGACAGAGTGATATCGTGTTGTCGACCATCGGTTGACAAGGAGACGAGAGATGACGGACGAGACGTTTAGCTTCCGCGGACCTGGCTTCCTGGCGGCGGTATTGCCGTGGGTCTCGGGCATCGCGTCGTACGGGCTGACCGCGTGGAGCGCCGCCGCCAGCGGGAACAGATGCGGAGAGGTGGGGACCGGCGTCACGGAAGGTGTCGCCCTGCTCTTCCTCATCGCCTTTCCGCCCGCCCTCGTCACCTATCGCGCGGTGGTGGCCCGGAAGTCGTGGCCGGTGCGGATCGGGCTGCTCGTCGGAGTCCTCGCCCTGACCTACTTCGCCATATGCGTCGCCGCCGTGCTGTGGGCGGGCGGGCACGACTGCTGGGGGTAGCGCTTCCGCACCACCGTCGGCACCCTGCTCGAGACCGGACCAGTCGCCTGAGCGCTGCCGCCCTGCTACCCCCTCATGCCGCCGGCGCCCGCGCCGAGCCGACGACGTGCGGGCTGGTGGCACCCCAGGCGGGGCCGAACACGTAGCTGCGCGCGCGCTCGAGCGTGAACCCTGCCGCCTCGATCGTCGCCACGGTGTCGCGCGCGCAGTGACAGCCCCCGGCGAGGAGGGGCCAGACGCCGGTGCCGTCGAGCCAGCGCTGGACATCGGCCATGGGGCGGTGCTCGGCGCGGACGTGCTCCATGAACCGGAGCTCGCCGCCGGGCTTGAGCACGCGCCGCAGCTCAGCGAGCGC
>DASZKU010000236.1:0-7374 GCA_035552815.1 Solirubrobacteraceae bacterium
AAATAGGGCAGGGCGTCGATCTCGCGCGCCGCCTTCAGCTGCTCGAGGCGCTCGTGCTCGCGAGCCTTGGCGAAGACGTCGATCGTGGTGGGCATATAGCTTTCCCCTTCGAATGGCGCTCGACGTCCGGCCGGTCGCAGGTAAGCGCGACCTCGACACCTTCATCAAGCTTCCGTGGCGGCTGTATCGTAACGAGCCGAACTGGGTGCCCCCGCTCCTCTTCGAGCGCCGGCGCTTTTTCGACCCCGAGCGCAACCCGTTCTTCGAGCACGCCGAGGTCGAGTTCCTCCTCGCCTGGCGCGACGGGCGCGCGGTGGGGCGCATCACCGCCCACGTCGATCACAGCTTCAACGCCTACCAGCACCACGAGTGGGGGCTGTTCGGGTTCTTCGAGTGCGAGGACGACCCCGAGGCCGCCGGGGCCCTGCTCGACGGGGCCGAGGGGTGGCTGCGCGAGCGCGGTCGCGACCGCATGGTCGGACCCATGGACTTCACCACCAACGACGAGTGCGGGGTCCTCGTCGAGGGCTACGACATGCTCCCCACCGTCCTCACCAACTGGCATCACCGCTACTACCCGGCCCTGCTCGAGGGCGCGGGGCTGACCAAGGCCATGGACCTCTACATGTGGAGCCTGATGATCGACGATCGCGAGCGCGTCCACCAGTCGATCTGGCGCGCCGCCGAGGAGGTCGAGAGCAAGTACGGGATCACCGTCCGACCCATGCGCAAGAAGAACATCGAGGCGGAGATCAACGGCTTCCTCGAGGTCTACAACGCCGCCTGGGAGCGCAACTGGGGCTTCGTCCCCCTGAGCGAGGCGGAGGTCCGCCACTACGCCAAGGACCTCAAGCCGATCCTCGACGAGAACTGGGCGTGGGCGGCCGAGCTCGACGGAGAGACGGTCGGCGCGGCCCTGACCATCCCCGACTACAACCAGGTCCTCCACCACATGGACGGCCGCCTGCTCCCCTTCGGATGGGCCAAGGCGCTCTACTACCGGCGCAAGATCGATCGCGTCAGGGTGTTCGCGCTCGGGGTCAAGCGCGAGTACCAGCACACCGGTATCGCCGCGCGCTTCTACCAGCTCCATTTCGACTCGGCGGCCAGGACGCCGCAGAAGGGCGGTGAGATGGGGTGGATCCTCGAGACCAATCGATCGATGAACCGGGCCATGGAGGGGATGGGGGGGAAGATCGTCCGCCGCTACCGGGTTTACGAGAAGGCGCTTTGAAGATGACTGCCCGCGCTGTCACCATGCAGGGGAGATGACGGACGAGGCGATCGAGGAGGAGGGGGGCGAGGAGCTCGTCGACGGGCTCCCCGTGCTCGCCGAGGTCCACCCGATCGAGCGCCCCGCCGGCGTGCAAGGGCTCCCCGCGGTGCAGGCCGCGGCGGCGGTGGTGACCGGCTTCGTGGCCGGGGCCGCGACCCTCGCGGTGATGCGCCGCCGCCAGGCGCGCCGGCTCGCCCGCCGGCCCCCGGGACTGCCGCTCGACTACGTGCCCGCGGGGGGCACGCGGACCTTCCTCGTCCACGTGCAGCGGCTCGGCCGGCTCGAGGAGTGAGAGCGGAGCCGGCGCGGCCGGCGCTGTGTGACGTTCGCGTGGAGGTGCGGCCCGTGTGGGCCTTCCGGCTCCCCCGGCGCGGGGGGCTCGACGGCCTGACCCGGGTGCGGGGCGGGGTGCTCCACCGCCTCCTCCACAGCGGCGACGGTCCCGTTGTCGTTCGCGTCGCCCAGCTCGCCCCCGACCGTGTCCTCTTCGGCGCTCAGGCCGGCGACCGCGAGGCCGCCGCGTGGGGGATCGAGCGCATGCGCCTGGCCCTGGGCGTCGACCGGGACCTCCGTCCCTTCTTTGAGCGCTTTCGCTCGGACCCGCTGATCGGCGCCGCCGTGCGCGCCGACCCCGCGCTGCGCATCACCGGCCGGCCCGACCCCTTCGAGGCGCTGCTGTGGGCGATCGCCGAGCAGCTCATCGAGTTCGAGCGAGCGTGCCGGATCGAGCGCCGGCTCATCGCGCGCCTGGGCCGGCGGTGCCTGGCGACCGGGCTGCGCGACGCGCCCACCGCGCGGCGCATCTCCGAGCAGGCGCCCGCGCTGCTCGAGTCCTTCGACCTCACCGAGAGCCGGGCGCTGGCGATGGTGCGGGCGGCGCGGGCGGTGGCCTCGGGGCAGGTCGACCTCGTCGGTCCCGACCACGAGCGCGGGTGGCGGCGCCTGCGGAGCATCCGCGGGATCGGGAGCTGGACCGTCCAGCGCCTGGCCCTGACCGGGCAGGGCCGGCTCGACCAGCTCCCCGCCGGCGACCTCGCCTTCCGCAAGCTGGTGGGACGGCTGCGGAGCGGCGGGGACCCGTGGGCGCGGGCGTCCGAGGAGGAGGTGGAGGAGTTCTTCGCGCCCTACGCGCCGTGGGCGGGGCTGGCGGGCGCATATGCGCTGCGGGGGTGACAGGTTTGCCTCGGCCGTGTGACTTTTCTGGCGGTTCGGGGTGCGGTGGGCCGGGGCGGGCGCAAACTCGGGCCTGTGATGAAAAAGTGGTCCCAGGGACAACAAATTCAGCACAGCCCCCCGCCCGGTCGCCGCGGCCGGGTGCGCGACACGCTCGAGTGGCTGATCGCCGCCTCGGCGGGTGTCCAGCACGGCGTGGTGACCCGCGAGCAGTTGCTCGCGCTCGGGCTCGGGAAGGCCGCCATCGCCCATCGAGTGGGGATCGGCCTCCTTCACCCCATCCATGCCGGCGTCTACGCCGTCGGCCATCGCCCCGTCTCCCCGTACGCCTACGCGATGGCGGCCGTGCTCGCGTGCGGCGACGGCGCCGCGCTCAGCCATCGGTCCGCCGCCACCCTGTGGGGCGTCGAGCGTGCTTGGCGCCAGCCGCTCGAGGTCACCGCCCGCGCGGCGCGCCGGCGCCCGAATCTCCGCATCCACCGCTCGCGCACGCTCGGCGCCCGAGACATCACCGAGCACTTCGGGATCCCCGTCACCACTCCGGCGCGCACCGTCCTCGACAACGCGCCCCGGCTCACCGACGCCGCCCTGGCCCGCGCCGTCAACGACCTCCGGCTCGCGGGCTACCTGAAGCTCGGCGAGCTCACCGAGTTCCTCGCCCGCCAGTCCCCGACCGCGGCAGCCAAGCGTCTACGGCAGCACACGGCCCAGCGCGCCCCGACGCGCTCGGAGTTCGAGGACGCCTTCCGGGCCTTCGCCGAGCGCTACCGACTGCCCGAGCTCCTCGTCAACACCCACGTCGCCGGCCACGAAGCCGACGTCTTCTTCCCCGCCCACCGCCTGGTCATCGAGCTCGACGGGTGGGACTACCACTCCGACCGCGCCCAGTTCGAGGTGGACCGAAACCGCGATGCCGACCTCCTCGCCGCCGGTGTCGCCACCGTCCGCCTGACCTGGGAGCGCATGCATCTCACCCCCGACGAGGAGGCCGCGCGCCTGCACAGGATCCTCGCCCGGCGCGCGGGGGCCGCTAGCCCACTCCCTGCCCCGCCAGGTACTCGTTCGTCGACGCCTGGGCGACCGCGCCGGGGTTCGAGATCAGGCGGTGGTTGAGCATCCACAGCCCGAAGTGGTTCCACTCGGTCTGGTTCTGGTAGCCCCACGCGGCGTTCTTGCCCGCGGGGAAGAAGGCGGGGAGGGTGGCCTTGACGCTCGCGAGCTGGAACTTGGGGTCGAGCCCTGGGTTCATGCGCACGAGGTTCGCCGCCGCCGTCTGGGGGTCGCGGCGCGCCGACGCGTAGCCGCGCCCGAGGGCCTGCACGAAGTCGCGGATCTCGTTGGGCCTGTTGGCCAGGGTGGCCTTGGTGGCGACGAGGACGAGCTCGTCGTAGTTGGGGACGCCGACCTGGTTGACGCGGATCACATTCGGGCGCTTGCCCTTCTCGGCGAGCTGGATGGCCTCGTAGTTCCAGTAGGCGCCGATCGTCGCCGCTACCTGGCCGGAGAGCATGGCGGGGACGAGGTTCTCCCCGACGTTGACGAGCTTGACCGAGCTCACGGGGACGTGGGCCTGGGTGAGGATGGTGTCGAGCATCGCCTTCTGGTAGGGGAGACCCGCGTAGCCGACGGTGTGGCCGCGGAGGTTGGCCACGCTCGTGACGTGCTCCGAGCCCACGGAGACGATCGAGGTCAGGGGCTCCTGGACGATGGCGCCGAAGGACGCGAGCGGCTCACCCTGGTCGCGGGCGAGCAGGAGCTCGGGCTCGTAGGAGATCGCCACGTCGGCGCGTCCGGAGAGGAGGTCCTTGAGCGGCGCCGACGGGTCCGAGGGGGCCGCCACGTGCACGTCGAGGCCGGCGTGGGTGAAGTCCCCCTCGGCGAGCGCCTGGTAGATGCCGACGTGGTCGGCGTTGGGGAAGTAGTCGAGCATCAGCGTCAGGGGCAGCGACTTCCCCGCCGTGGTGCTGTTGTGGATCTCCCCGCACGCCGCCAGGGTGATGAGGGCAGCGAGCGCCGCGGCGAGCCCGAGGGCTCGCGTGCCGGCCATTCGTGTCATTGCGGGCTTTCTCCTCGTGGTTCGTGGGCCCAGGGCAGCAGGAGCCGCTCGGCCAGGGTGAGCAGGGCGAAGAGGACGATCGCGAAGGCGGCAAGGATGAACACCGCGGCGTAGGCCCGGGCGGTGAGCAACTGGGGGATCGCCTGCTGGAAAACATAGCCGAGTCCCGAGTTGCTCCCCGCCTGCTCGGCGAACACCGCTCCGATGGGGGCGAAGACGACGGCGATCTTCATGCCCGTGAACAGGCCGGGCAGGGCGGCCGGGAGCTCGACGTGGCGCAGGGTCCGGGGACGCGAGGCGTCGAACGTCCGCATCAGCTTCAGGAGATCGGGATCGACGCCGGCGAGGCCATCGAGCGTCGTCACCACGATCGGGAAGAAGCACACGATGGCGATGACGATGAGCTTGGGCCCGAAGCCGAAGCCGAGCCACAGCACCAGGAGCGGGGCGAGGATGACGATGGGGACGGCCTGCGAGGCGACGAGGAGCGGATAGACGGCGCGCCGCAGCGTCCGCGACAGGTGCAGGCACACCGCCAGGGCGAGGCTCGCGGCGGCGGCGAGGAGAATGCCGAGGACGATCTCCCGGGCGGTGACGAGGAAGCTGCTCCACAGCAGCGAGCGATCGTCGTAGAGGGCCTGGGCCACCTGGTGGGGCGGGGGGAGGATGAGCTTGTCGACCGCTCCGAGGTCGACGTAGAGCTCCCAGGCGCCGAAGAGGACGGCGAGGATGAGGACCGTCCGCCAGCTCAGGACCAGGCGCCCGGCCGCGCTCCAGATGGGGACGCGCGCGCTCATCGTGGGATCCCCAGGTCCTCGAGGGCGCGCTCGCGCAGGTCGATGACCCCGCGCTCGGTCCGGTGGCGCGGGCGCGGGAGCACGACCTCGAGCTCGGCCACGGCGCGCCCCGGGCGCGGCGACATCACCACCACGCGGTCGGCGAGCACCACCGCCTCCTCGACGTCGTGGGTCACGAGCACGACCGTGCGCGGCTCGCGCGCGAGCAGGCTCCCGAGCCACCCCTGCATCTCCAGTCGGGTCAGGGCGTCGAGCGCCGCGAAGGGCTCGTCGAGGGCGAGCACGGGCTTGCCCGCGAGCAGCGTGCGCAGGAAGGCGACGCGCTGGCGCATCCCGCCCGAGAGCTCGGCCGGGCGCGAGCGCTCGAAGCCGGCGAGGCCGAAGCGCTCGAGCCACGGCCGGGCGGCCTCGCGCGCCTGCTCGCGGGGAGTGCCGCGGGCCCGGAGCGCGAGGGCGGCATTGTCGGTGGCGTCGAGCCACGGGAGGAGAAGATCGCGCTGGGGCATGAGCGCGGCGGGGTCGGCCTCGACCGTTCCCGCGTCGGGGGCCTGGAGCTTGCAGATGAGCTCGAGCAGCGTCGACTTGCCGCATCCGCTCGGCCCGACGACGGCGACGATCTCCCCGGGCGCGGCGTGCAGCGAAATGCCGGCGAGCGCCGCCACCTCGCCGCGGCGGGTGCGGAAGGTGCGGTCGACGGACCGGATCCGCACCCCGGTCGCGGCGTCCGGCCCCGGCCGCTCGAGCGGCGGTGTGTCGACGGCGCGCATGCGCGCTTGGATGTTCGCTCCCTTCGCGGGCATTACCCCACAGGTTCAAAGGGTCAGCGCCGGGTCGCGTTACCGTGATGGGCGCTATCTCAGCCGGCGTTCCCGCCAGCCCCCCTGGGTGGTCAGCTGGCCGTTCATCCTATCGCGTGGCATCCGCTAAGGTCACGGGCCGCCGGCGCGCGGGTCGCGGCGTCACCCCCCGATGGAGAAGCTCCGCCTCACCAGGCTGCGTTGCGCGCCCTCCGCCGCGCTCGTCCTCTGCGCCCTCGCGGTGCTCGCCGTCGTCGCGGTGTTCGCGCCGGCCGCCGACGCCCAGTCCGGGTTCCACGCCCGGATCGGCGGGGCGCTCGGACTCGTGCCCGTCGCCGGGGGTCCCGACATCGCCGTCGGCTCCAACCTGCCCGAGGCCTACCACGGGGGCTCGGTGATGCGCGGCGTCACCGTCCACACCGTGTTCTGGGCACCGAGCGGCTACAAGTTCTCGGGCGCGCCGGCCCCCGGCGTCCTCGGCTACGAACCCCTCGTGCAGAAGTACTTCAGCGACATCGCCCACGACACGGGCACGGCCACCAACGTCAACTCCGTGCTCACCCAGTACGGCGACGGCGACGGCCCCGGAAGCGCCGGGGTGACCTACAGCCCGGCGGCGGACTCGATCGACGCCACCGACCCGTACCCCGCGGGCCCCCAGCAGTGCCCGTCGCCCCAGGGCATCGCCACCTGCGTGACCGATCTCGAGATCCAGCAGGAGATCGACCACCTGATCCAGACGCGCGATCCCTCCGGACGCGGGCTCGGCAACCTGTGGATCGTCTTCCTCCCCCCCAACGTCGACACCTGTTACGCGCCCGGGAGCTGCGGCAGCAATGCCTTCGGCGGCTACCACTCCCTCTCCGATCTCGGTTCCGGCGTCACCATCTACGCCGTCGTCCCCGACCCCCTGATCGAGATCCAGGTCCCGCCCGGCGCCGATCCCCAGGGCAACCCCGACGCCGAGTCGGCGATCGGGGCCGCCGCCCACGAAACCGTCGAGGCGATCACCAACCCCGAGGGCAACGCGTGGATGGACCCGAACGGAAGCGAGGTCGGCGACAAGTGCGAGTACGGCCCCGAGGTGGGCACGCCGCTCGGCTACGCCTCCGACGGCTCGCCCTATAACCAGATCATCAACGGCGATCAGTGGCTGATCCAGGACATGTGGTCAAACGCCCTTCCGGGCTGCGTTCAGGGCTCGACGGCCTCGACTTCGGCGCTGCCCCTGCCCCAGGTGCACCTGAGGCAGTTCAGCTCCGCGGTGAGCGGGAG
>DASZKU010000237.1:0-3103 GCA_035552815.1 Solirubrobacteraceae bacterium
GGCGGCACTCCTCGCTCGCCCATTCGCGCCTCCCGGATTCCTCGAGCCGGGCCTGGATCCGGTCGCTGAGCTCGAGCAGGTGGACGACGTCCTCGCGGGCGTAGCTGAGCTGCTCGACCGTCAGCGGGCGCTGGTTCCAGCGTGTGTAGCTCGCCGTCTTGCCGACGCGGCGGCCGAGGATGGTGCCGAGGAGATTGCTGTAGCCGGCCTGGGCGCTGGCACCGACGAAGCCGGCGGCGATCTGGGTGTCGAAGACGTTGTGGATCTCGGTCTGCCAGGTGCGGCGGAGGATGGCGACGTCCTGGCGACCGGCGTGGAGGACGATCTCGATCGACGGGTCGGCGAGGAGCTCGGCGAGGGGAGTGACGTCGACGTCCTGCAGGGTGTCGACGAGGACGATCTCGGGCTCGCCGCCGGCGCGGTCGTCGACGGCCACCTGCACGAGGCAGAGCAGGGCGCGGTAGCGGCCCTCGGACATGAACTCGGTGTCGATGCCCAGGCGACCCGAGGCACGCGCCGCCGCGGCGATCTCCGCGACGTCGTCACTGCTCCCGAGAGGGGGAGTCTCCCCACGGTTCATCGCGAAGACCCTATCCGCAAAAGCAAGTCTTTGGCGCTTAACCGACCGCGCTGGTAGGATTTACGGTGATGATCTTCTCCTCCAAGGCTGAATATGGAGTGCGCCTGATGGTCGAGCTCGGTCGCCAGTCGCCCGAGCATCCCACGAGCCTGAAGGCCGTCGCCGAAGCCGAGGGCCTGCCCCTCGCCTACCTCGAGCAGGTGGTGGCGCGGCTGCGCAAGGCCGAGCTCGTGATGAGCGCGCGCGGGGCCCACGGCGGCTACTGGCTCGCGCGTGCGCCCGAGGAGATCTCGATGGATGAGGTCGTGCAGGCACTCGAGGGAGCGATCGCGCCGATGGAGTGCTTCGTCAACGAGCACACCGAGCGCGTGCTCTGCTCGCACGAGCCCGACGCGGGCCGGGGATGCGCGACCAAGCTTCTGTGGACCCGCGTGCAGGGCGGGATCATCCGCTCGCTGCAGCAGACCACGCTGGCGGATCTCGTCGAGTTCTCGAGGCGCGGCGAGCCCCATCGCGAGCCCCAGGTTGTGCTTCCGGCCGCCGGTGCCGCGGCCTAACTTTCACAAAACTTGAACTGAGAGCGGGAGATGGCAGATCTAGAAATCAGAAACCTTCACGTCCGGGCCGGGGAGAAGGAGATCCTCCGCGGGCTGGACCTGGTCGTAAGCAAGGGCGAGATCCACGCCCTGATGGGCCCGAACGGCTCGGGCAAGTCGACGCTGGCCAACGTGGTCATGGGGCACCCCGGCCTCGAGGTCACCGACGGGCAGATCATCTTCAAGGGCGAGGACATCACCGAGGCCGATCCCGACGAGCGCGCTCGCATGGGCCTGTTCCTCGCCTTCCAGTACCCCGTCTCGGTGCCCGGCGTGACCGTGACCAAATACCTGCGCACGGTGATGAACGCCCACCGCGAGGCCAAGGGCGAGGAGCTCATCTCGCTCAAGGACTTCCGCCAGACCGTCGAGGCGGCGATGAAGCTCACCGAGGTCCCCAAGGAGTTCTCGAGCCGGTACCTCAACGAGGGGTTCTCGGGCGGTGAGAAGAAGCGCATGGAGATCCTCCAGCTCGCGCTCCAGCACCCCGAGATGGCGATTCTCGACGAGACCGACTCGGGCCTCGACATCGACGCCCTGCGCGTCGTGGCCAACGGCGTCAACTCGGTAGCCGGGCCCGACATGGGCGTGCTCATCATCACCCACTATCAGCGCATCCTCGACTTCGTGCAGCCGAGCCACGTGCACGTCATGTTCCACGGCCAGATGGTCAAGGAGGGCGGTCCCGAGCTCGTCACCGAGCTCGAGGCCAAGGGCTACGGATGGATCCGCGAGGAGATCGAGGCGGCAGCGTGAGCACCACGACCTCGCTCCCCGACGTCGCCTCGCAGTTCCCCGTCCTGCGGCGGGAGATCAAGGGGCGGCCTCTGGTCTATCTCGACTCGGGCGCGACGTCGCAGACACCGCAGCCGGTGATCGACGCGATGACGCATTACTACACGCACTCGCGGGCGAGCATCCACCGCGGCGTGTACCCGCTCGCCGTCGAGGCGACCGACCTCTTCGAGGGCGCGCGGCAGCGCATCGCCGACTGGCTCGGCTCGACGATCGAGGAGACTCTCTTCACCGCCAACGTGACGGCGGCGATCAACATGGTCGCCTACACGTGGGGCAGGGCGAACGTCAAGGCCGGGGACCTCGTGGTCATCACCGAGATGGAGCACCACTCCAACGTCGTGCCCTGGCAGATGCTCTGTCTCGAGCGCGAGGCCGAGCTCGCCTATGTCCCAGTGCTCGATAACGGACACCTGGACATGGACGCGTTCGAGGTCCTCATGGCTCGGGAGCCGCGCCTCGTCGCCGTAGCCCATGTCTCCAACGTCCTCGGCACCATCAACCCGGTCGCGCACATCGTGCGCCGCGCTCATCAGGCCGGGGCCGTGGTCGTCGTCGATGGGGCGCAGTCGGTGCCGCAGCTCCCCGTCGACCTCAAGGAGATCGACGCCGATTTCTACGCGTGGACGGGACACAAGGCTTACGGCCCCACTGGCATCGGCGTCCTCCATGGGCGCCGCGAGCTGCTCGAGGCGATGCCGCCCTTCCTGGGCGGCGGTCACATGATCCGCTTCGTCGGCGACAAGGAGTCGACGTGGGCCGACCTGCCGTGGAAGTTCGAGGCCGGGACCTCGCAGATCGCCGAGGCGATCGGGCTCGGCGCCGCCGTCGACTTCATCCGCGGGCTCGATATCGAGCGCATCCGCACCCATGAGGAGGCGCTCGTCGCCGAGGCGCTCGAGCGGCTCGCCGAGGTCCCGGGGCTCACCATCCACGGGCCGATGACCGCTTCCGAGCGCGGCGCGCTCATCTCCTTCGCCCTCGAGGGCGCCCATCCCCACGATGTCGGCGAGATCCTCGGCCGCGAGGGCGTGTGCATCCGCGCCGGCCATCACTGCGCCCAGCCGCTGATGCGCAGGCTCGGCATCGGCTCGAGCACTCGGGCTTCGTTCGCCGCCCACAATTCCCCGGC
>DASZKU010000238.1:0-2143 GCA_035552815.1 Solirubrobacteraceae bacterium
ACGATTCACAGCAGCAAGATCAGCAAGAAGTGCCGGGCAATTCTCACGGCGGCGACCAAGCACACGGTCAAGGCCAAGTTCGTTGCCGGGTTCGACTTCCAGAAGGGATTCACGAAGAAGGTGACCCTGAAGCTCATCTAGACCCGTCGGCGTGCCGGGGCGCGGGCGATCGGCCCGCGCCTCACCACCGCCTACCCGTGGGCGAAGGCCTCGAGGCCTGGTTTGGGCACGCCGCTCTGCGTCAGCAGCCCGCCGTAGCTGACCGGTGGGTTGTCGTAGACGTTGACCCACCCGAGGGCATAGATGCGGTGCCAGCTGCGGGATAGGCGAAGCGCGTCCGCGATCCACTGGGCGGCGACCGAAGGATCGACGTAGAAGTTGAACTCCTGGTCGGGGGCGGTGGGAATCGTCCATTCCGAGAGGAAGAGCGGCAGCCCGGGCTCGAGGTAGCGGTCGACCCAGCCGGTCAGTTCGTGGAGGTCGGAGAACTGCACCTCGCCGAAGGGCGAAGGCGCGGCCGAGAAGGTCGGCGTCTGATAGCTGAAGGGATTGTGGGCGTACATATCCATCCGCGGTGGACGCCCGTCGGGAAGCCGGAGGTTCTCGATCCACTGCTGCGCGTCCAGTGCCCCGGTGGTGTACGTGCATCCTCCGATGACGAGGTTGCGTCTGCTCAACTGTTTGAGCGCGCCGTAGGAGGAATCGAGGATGCGGGCGTAGAGGTGCGGAGCGGCCTTGGCCGCCGTGCTCACGGGCGCCGTCGGCGGGGTGGGAATGATGGGCTCGAAGTTCGGCGTGCGCGTCGGCTCGCCCCACACCATCCACAGGTGCACGCTCGGGTAGCGGCGGGCCGCGGCGGTGGCAAAGGCGGCGAAGTCAGCCGGACGGTGCGGCGCCCAGTCCGAGGCGTGGCCGCCGTTGGCCCACGACGGCGCGCCGATGATCTGGAGGAGCACGCGCATGTGGAAGCGTCGCGCCTGGGTCAGCGCCTGCTGGACCTCGAGCGGCCAGTGATAGGCGGGGTCGGCGGGGTCGGTGGCGTGGGCGGGTCGCGTGGGCGCCACCTCGGCCCAGGGCAGATCGAGCTCGTAGATCGAGACGCCGAGCCGGTGGTAGAGGGGAAACTGGTTGACGCCGCCCCGGTAGACCTGACCCCAGATCGCCTTGCTGAAGGCCTGGCCGCTCGCGGGGAGGACAAGCGCGGCGAGTGCAGCGAGGGTGACGAGCCGACCCAGGACGATCCGTGTGCGAGCAGTGAGCATAGAGACGGCTGCGGGCCACTCTAGCGAGCACGCTCGGGGGCCAGCGCCCGTTCTCGCCCCGCCGCTTGCGATAATCGAACCTGCATGCCCGGCCTTGGCTCGATCCTGACCGCGATGGTGACGCCCTTCGACGCGGCCGGGTGCGTCGACGAGGAGGCCGCCGTCGCGCTCATGCACCACCTCGTCGGGCACGGCTCCGACGGCCTCGTGATCTGCGGCACGACGGGCGAGGCGTCGACCCTCACCGACGAGGAGCACCTGCGCATGATCGAGCTCGCGGCCGGCGAGATGCAGGGGCAGGGCACGATCGTGGCCGGGGTCGGATCAAACGACACGCGCCACGCCGTCCACCTCACCGAGCGCGCCACCGAGCTCGGCGCCGACGCGCTGCTCTCGGTCAACCCGTATTACAACCGCCCCAGCCGGCGCGGGATCGTCAGGCACTACGAGGAGGTGGCGCGGGGCACCGACAAGCCCATCCTTCTCTACAACATCCCTCAGCGCACGGGCAGCGACATGCCCAACGACCTCCTGGCCGAGCTCGCGCAGATCGACGGCATCGTCGGCGTCAAGCAGGCAAACCACGCCAACCTGGCGAAGATCGACGGGCTGATGATCTACGCGGGCAACGACGACATGCTGGCCGAGGTGCTCGACCTCGGGGAGCCGGGCGGCATCCTCGTCGCGAGCCACCTGGTCGGCGAGGAGATGCGGCGCATGGTCGACGAGCCCGAGCGCAGAGGCGAGATCCACGCCTCGCTCCGCGACGTCTACCGCGACATGTCGATCGCTCCCGCGGCGGTGCTGGTCAAGGCCGCTCTCGGGCTGCTCGGCCTCAGAGCCGGCGAGCCCCGGCTTCCCTACGTACCGGCCGACGAGCA
>DASZKU010000239.1:0-2263 GCA_035552815.1 Solirubrobacteraceae bacterium
ATCAGACCCATGCTCCAGGGCCGGGGCGTTCGACGTCCGCGGCCGCGTTCAACGAGCTCACCAAGGAGATCGCCCAGCGCAACGAGCGCGCGACCAAGGAAGCTCGGAAGCTCCGCGCCATCCGCGACGACGAGCAAGCTCGCCTGCGCCGCAGCCGCGACCTCTAAGGCCGGATTAATCCTCGTAGGGCGAGAAGTCGCGCTTGCGCGCCCCGCACACGGGGCAGAACCACGTTTCCGGGATCTCACTGAACGGCGTCCCGGGCGGGATGCCCCCGTCGGGGTCGCCTTCTTCGGGGTCGTAGATGAATCCGCACGATTCGCAGATCCACTTCTCTGTCTCGGTCACGGCCATGGCGTGGAAATGTATAGCGCAGACGGCACCCGCGGTAGGGTCGGGGGATGCGCGCTGACCGTCCGAGTCCCGAAGGCGAGCTCAACCCGGGCGAGCCCACGGTGCCTCGCCCCGCGGCCACGGTGATGCTCCTGCGCGGCGGCGATGATCACCTCGAGGTGCTCCTCGTGCAACGCAACCCGGAGGCCCGGTTCATGGGCGGCGCCTGGGTGTTCCCCGGCGGTTCGGTCGATGCGGGGGAGGGCGAGGGCGATCGCGCCGTGCGCGCGGCCGGGGTCCGCGAGGTCGCCGAGGAGACCGGGATCGCCCTCGGCTCGTCGGCGGCGCTCGTCCCCTTCTCGCGCTGGATCACCCCGGCGCAGATCAAGACCCGCTTTGACACCTGGTTCTTTCTCGCCCGCGCCCCCGCCGGCGCCCGACCCACGGTGGACGGCGAGGAGATCGTCCAGTGGCGCTGGTACGAGCCGCGAGCCGCGCTGGCGGCAGCGCAGGCAGGCGAGCTCTTCCTCGTCTTCCCGACCGTCAAGCACCTCGAGCAGATCGCCGCCTTCACCTCGGCGGACGCGCTCCTCGAGCACGCCCGGGGCCGCCAGGTGCTCCCCGTCGAGCCCAAGGTGCTGACCACGGGCGAGACGCAGCGCATCGTGTTACCCGGCGAGCCCGGCTACGGCTGACATGGCACCCGCCCCCGCATCAGCACCCCTGACCGTGGCGGTGACCGGCCCCACCGGCGACATCGGCCGCTCGCTCCTGCGCGCGCTCGAGCGCAGCCGCGAAGTGGGGCGGATCGTCGGGATGGCCCGCCACCGGTTCGATCCCGCCGCCGAGGGCCTGGGCAAGACCGAGTACGTGCAGGGCAACGTGCTCGACCGCGAGGCGGTGGAGCGCCTCGTCGCCGGGGCCGACGTGGTCGTCCACCTCGCTTACGTGATCATGGGCGACAGCGCGCAGTCGCGGCGCGTCAATCTCGAAGGCTCGAGCAACGTCTTCGCGGCCACCGTCGCCGCCGCCACGAGCCGGCTCATGTACACCTCCTCGGTCGCCGCCTACGGCTTCCACGCCGACAACCCCCTGCCCCTGACCGAGGAGCTCCCGCCCCGGGGCACCGAGAAGCACTACTACTCGGCCCAGAAGGCCGAGCTCGAGGGCACGCTCGCCGCCATCCTCGCCGGCGCCGCGACCGACGTCTACGTGTTCCGCCCCTCGATCGTCGCCGGTCCCGACGCGCCGTCGCTGATCCAGAACATCCCCTACGTGACGATGTCCGAGCGCATGCCCGCGGCGGTCATGCGCGCGCTCGAGTTCATGCCGGCGCTGAAGCCGGTGATCCCCGACCCCGGCGTGCCCTTCCAGCTCGTCCACCACGACGATGTCGCCGCCGCGCTGCGCGCGGCCGTCCTCGGGCGCGGAACGCCCGGGATCTACAACCTCGCCGCCCCGGGGACGCTGACCATGTCCGACGTCGCCGAGGCGCTGGGGTGGTACAGCATCCCCGTGCCCGAGCTCGCCGTCGACGCCGCCGCCGAGCTCGTCTCCCGCCTGCCCTTCGTCCCCTCCGAGGCGCAATGGATCGAGGCATTGCGCGAGCCCGCGCTCATGGACACGACCAAGGCGCGCCGCGAGCTGCGCTGGCGACCCAGGCATGACGCGCGTGAGACCCTCCGCGCGATGGTCGACGCGGCGCGCTCGGAGCGGCTCATCCGCTGAGGGACCTGTTGCGGTCGCAGCCCCGTATAGGGGAGGATGCCCAGCCACCGTGAGCTTCTCCCTTAGTGGCCCGTTTCGCAAATACGACGACATTCGAGCGGCCCCCGGCGGCGCTGGGCGGCGTCCTCGTCGCCTCGTGTGCCAGGGGCACACGTCGGCTCCTGCGTCCTTGCCCAGCATCCACCGGTGACCACTCTCGGTG
>DASZKU010000240.1:0-4613 GCA_035552815.1 Solirubrobacteraceae bacterium
TGCCGGCAACGACACCGTCGCGGGTCTGGCCCAGATCGGCACCGACACGCAGTCCTACGTCGGCGACGTGCCCCAGTTCAACACTCCCAACCACCAGTACGACACGAGCGATTTCAACCAGCTCGTGGGGGCGATCTCGAGCGGCGAGCTGCCTCCCTCGGCGCTCCCGGCGGTCAGCTACCTGAAGGCCCCGGGCTACCAGGACGGTCACCCCGGCTACTCCGAGCCCGCCGACGAGCAGCAGTTCGTCGCCAGCACGATCAACGCGCTGATGAAGTCGCCGGACTGGCGGAGCACCGCGGTGATCGTCAACTACGACGACTCCGACGGCTGGTACGACCACGTCTACAGCGGCGTCATCAACCCGTCGACGACGCCGGCCGACAACCTGACGAACACGACGACGGCCCCGGGGACGACCTCGGGCCACTGCGGCCCGAGCCCGCAGACCACCCCGCCGCTCGGCGGCGAGCAGGGACGGTGCGGCTTCGGCCCGCGGCTCCCCATGCTCGTGATCTCGCCGTTCGCCAAGCACAACCATGTCGACCACAACCTCTCCGACCAGGCCTCGATCGTGAACTTCATCGAGTACAACTGGCGGCTGCCGAGCATCTCCGGCTCGGCCGACCACGTTCTCGCCGGCACCGACAAGAAGGCAGGCATCCCCTTCGACCTCGCGGGGATGTTCCAGTTCGACGGGAGGCTCAACGAGAAGTTGGTCCTCAATCCCACCACCGGCCAGCCGGTTCACCGCCACCGGTGAGGCGGGGCCTGACGCTCTGATGCCACGGGCGGGCCGGGGAGCGCAGCGAGCTCCCCGGCCGCGCCGCCCGGCGCCGGCGGATTTGGCTCTGCCCATGGAGCCGGCAGCTAGGCCGATTCACGCGGTCGCTACCTTGTGGCCATGCTCAGCGATCGTCACCTGATCCTCCGTCCCGCCGGCCCCAGCGACGTCGACACCGTCTACGAGCTCATCGTCGCCCTCGCCGAGTACGAGCGCCTCCGCGATCGCGTCACCGGCACCCGGGGACTGCTCGAGACCGCCCTCTTCGGCCCCCGCCCGGCCGCCGAGGCGGTGATCGCCGAGCTCGACTCCGACCCCGTCGGGTTCGCCCTCTACTTCCAGACCTTCTCGACCTTCGTGTGCCGCCCCGGGCTGTGGCTCGAGGATCTCTTCGTCGTCCCCGAGCACCGTCGCGCCGGGATCGGCCGCATGCTCCTCTCCCACCTGGCGGGCATCGCGGTGAAACGGGGCTGCGCGCGCTTTGAGTGGTCGGCGCTCAACTGGAACGAGCCCGCGCTGAAGTTCTACGACGCCCTCGGGGCCGAGCTCCTCGAGGACTGGCGCACTCTGCGCCTCGAAGGCCAGTCGCTGCGCGCGCTGGCGGGCGGGGTCTAGCCCCGTCGCATCAGGCGCCCGACGGCGGCCATGAGCTCGACGGTCTTCTCGTCGCGCTCCTCGGCCGGGCTCGCGCCGACCACGCAATGGCGCGCGTGGCCGTCGAGGAGGCCGAGCGCGACCTTGTCGAGGGCCGCCTGCGCGGGGGAGATCTGGGTGAGGACGTCGATGCAGTAGCGGTCGTCCTCGACCATGCCCTCGATCCCCCGGATCTGACCCTCGATCCGCCGCAGGCGCGCGAGGAGCTGGTCCTTGGTGGCGCTGTAGCCGCGGGTGGGAGTGGTGGTCTCGAGCATCGTCGCGGTCAAGCATATCAATACCCCCTACGGGTATGCTGAGGAGGTGACGATCATCTGGCACGGGCTCAGAGACGCCTTCCTCATGGCCTGGGAGGTGTGGTGGGCGCTCGCCATCGGGTTCGCCATCTCGGCACTCGTGCAGGCCTGGGTCCCCCGCCGGCGGATCGAGCGCGCGCTCTCGGGCTCAGGGCCGCGCCCGATCGCCCTCGCCACGGGGCTGGGCGCCGCCTCGTCCTCGTGCTCGTACGCCGCCATCGCCATCGCCAAGTCCCTGTTCGAGAAGGGCGCCTCCGCGGGCAGCGCGCTGGCTTTCCAGTTCGCCTCGACCAATCTCGTGTGGGAGCTCGGCCTCGTGCTCTGGGTCCTCATCGGCTGGCAGTTCACCCTCGCCGAGTACCTCGGCGGCATTGTCATGATCGTCCTCATGACGGGCCTGCTCCGGGTCTTCGTCTCCCCCGCGCTCGAGGCCCGAGCCCGTGAGCACGCCGCCCGCGCCGATACCGGGCACCAGCACCACATGGCCGATGCCGGCGCCGAGCTGCCCTGGCGCGAGCGGCTGCGAAGCGCCTCCGCGTGGTCGGCCGTCGCCCACAATTTCCGCAACGACTGGCAGATGGTCTACCGCGAGGTCATCATCGGCTTCCTCCTCGCCGGCTTCATCGCCCAGTTCGGCAACGGCTTCTTCGAGTCGCTGTTCATCCGCCACGCCCCCCAGCCCCTTCCCGCCCTCGAGAACGTCATCGTCGGACCTCTCGTCGCCGTCGCCAGCTTCGTCTGCTCGGTCGGCAACGTGCCCCTCGCCGCCGTCCTGTGGTCGGGCGGGATCTCCTTCGCCGGCGTCCTTGCCTTCCTCTTCGCCGACCTCATCGTCCTCCCCATCATCCTCATCTACCGCAAGTACTACGGGCGCCGTTTCACCATCCGCATCGTCGGGCTCATGCTCGTCACCATGATCATCGCCGCCCTCGTCGTCAGCGCCGTGTTCGGGCTCGCCGGCATCGTTCCCACGGGGCCCCGTCCCACCCGGGTCGGCGTCTTCGGGCACGTGCGGGTCGACTACAAGCTCGTGCTCAACCTCGCCGGCGCCGTCATCTTCGTGGCGCTCTTCGCCCTCACCGTGCGCCGCGGCGCCACCGACCCGGTGTGCGGGATGAAGGTCGACCGCCGGGCCGCGCTGCGCGCCCACGTCCGCGGCCGCACCTTTCACTTCTGCTCGGCCGGGTGCCTCAACACCTTCGAGGCCCAGGGTGGGCTAACCCCGCCAAACGGCGAGGAGAACGGTGCACACCACCACCTCGGTAAGCGCCACGGTGGCGCCGAGGGTGTCGCCGGTACGGCCGCCCAGGGTCGCGCGGACGTGCACGACTGACGCCCCCGCCACGGCGAGGGCCGCTGCCACGGCCGCGAGGCCCGGGCCGAGGCCGCACAGCGCCAGCGCGGCGGCCAGGGCGGTGAGAGTGGCGAAGGCCAGAGCGGTGCGTCCGGGCACGAAGGTGGCACCGAGCCCGTCGGCTCGCGCCGGCGCCGCCAACGCGGCATGGAGGAGCGCCGCCCAGCGCCCGAGCGCCGCCGCGGCGATCAGCGCCTCGAGGGCGCGCGAGGTGCTGAGCTGGTCGAGGACGACGACGAGGAGCAGCGTCCACCCGATCAGGGCCAGGGCGCCGAAGACGCCGATCGAGGAGTCGCGCATGACCGCCAGGCGGCGAGCGCGGTCGCCGCGGACGCCGAGGCCGTCGGCGGTGTCGGCGAGGCCGTCCTCATGCAGGGCGCCGGTGACGATGACGAGCGCGGCCACCGCGATCACGGTGGCGGCGGTGGCGCCGAGGAGGGGATCGAGCCCGGCGCGCACCCCGCCGGCGAGCGCCCCCACGGCGGCGCCCACCAGGGGGAACCATCCGGCCGCCCGACCCATGTCTCCGCCGTCCCGGAGGGGGACGATGGTCAGGAAGGTGATGGCACCCGCGAGCCCCGACCACCCGGCCCGGAGCGCGCCCGGTCGCTCAGCCGGCGCTCTGAGCAACGCCGGATTCCTCGAACGTGGCCATCCCCCGGTGCAGCGCGCCGGCCGCCTCGATCAGGGGGAGGGCGATGAGCGCGCCCGAGGCCTCGCCGAGGCGCAGACGCAGGTCGAGCAGGGGCTCGAGCCCGAGCTCGTCGAGCACCAGCCCGTGCCCGGGCTCGGCCGATCGGTGGCCGGCGATGAGCACCTCGGCGACGGTGGGATCGAGCCGGACGGCGGCGAGGGCCGCGGCGCTGGCGGCGTAGCCGTCGAGGAGCACGGGGAGGCGCAGGCGAGCCGCCTCGATCGCTGCCCCGGCCAGGGCCACGAGCTCGAACCCGCCGACGGCGCGCAGGGCGTCCCGGGACGCGAGCGCGGTGCCGTGCTCGGCGAGCGCCGCCGCCACCGCGCCGCGCTTGCGTTCGAGACCGGCGGCGTCGAGCCCGGTCCCGCGACCGACGGTCACCTCGGGGGGAGCGCCGGTGAGGCCGCCGACGAGCGCCGCGGTGGTGGCGGTGTTGCCGATCCCGATCTCGCCGAGCACGAGGCAGTCGACATGCCGGCCCGCGAGCTCGCGCGCGAGCTCGGCACCGGCTTCGAGCGCGGCGTCGAGCTGTTCGGGCGCGAGCGCGGGACCACGGGTCATGTCGGCGGTGCCGGCGGCGAGCTTGAGGTCCCGGACTCCCGACGGCGTCGGCCCCGCGAGGCCGAGATCGGCGACGATGAGCTCGTGGTTCCCCCGGCGGGCGAGGACGCCGACCGCCGTCTCCCCCCGCGCCGCCGCGGCCGCCACCTGCGCCGAGACGGTGGCGTCGAACAGGCTCGTGCCGTGGATCACGTGGCCGTGGTCGCCGGCGCACACGAGCACGCCGGCGCGGACCCGGGCCGGGGGCGGGCCGCCGGTGATCTGGGCCCA
>DASZKU010000241.1:0-16356 GCA_035552815.1 Solirubrobacteraceae bacterium
CTGCCCGCGCTCGGTGACCACGGTGGCATGGTCGATGCCGCGCTCGAGGAGCTCGAAGAGGACCTCGGCGCCGAGCCGGCTCGGGGTGACGGTGAACACGGGCGCGGTCATCACCGACGCCACGGGAGCCGAGGCGGGCAGCTCGGCGGCGACGACCCGCTTGCGCAGGTCGCGGTCGGTGAGGATGCCGAAGTCGTTTCCCGGCAGGTCGATGATCGCCGCCGTGGCCCCCGCTTCGGTGATCCGCCGCGCAGCTTCGGCGATGGTGGTGTCCGGCGTGCAGCGCACGGTCGGGGAGCGGATCAGGCGCGCCACCGGCTGATTGCCGGGCTCGTGGACGCCGACGGCGAGCTCGCGGCTCCGGGCGCGGTCGAGCAGGGGACGGGCGACGGCGGCGGCGATCCGGTAGCACAGGGTGTCCTCGGCGGCGCGCGCCTCGAACCCGGGCGGCAATCCCGAGAGCATGGCCGCGTGCCCGAAGGTGTCCCCGGGCGCGAGCAGGTCGAGGAGCCGGCCTTCGTGGACGACGTCGACGGCGCCGCTGTGGATGACGCGCAGGAAGGTGACGGGTCCGCCGTCCTCGCTGAGGATCACCGAACCCGCGAGATGGAATTCGACCTCGGTCCCCGCCACGAGCTCGGTGAGCTCGTCGGGAGTGAGCGCGTCGAACGGCGCCCCGCGAGCGAGGAACCGCGCGATCTCGGTGAGGCCCGCGTCCAGCTTCGCCCCGCTCCCGTCACGTCCAAGTGGCAGTGCGCACATGCGAATACTAGTGGCCCCACTAGCCGGGCCCGCCCGACTCGCCGATCTACAATCACCGGCATGCCTCGGCCCCTCGTCACCCTCGCGGGCCGGACCGCGCAGCACGTCCCCGGGCTGCGCCGCGTCCCCGTCCTCAAGCTCCTCGCGCTCGGCGAGATCGCCGTGCTCGCACGCGAGCACATCAACAAGCTCACGTCCGCCGAGTGGCGGCGCCTGATCGAGCTCATCCGGATCGGCCGCGGCCGGCCCAGTCAGCTCTCGGCCCGCGAGCGCCGCGAGCTCGAGTCACTCGTGGCCAAGGCGCAGCCGCGGCTCTTCGCCGGTGCCGTGGTCGACAAGCTCGCGCCCGTCCCCGTCCCCAAACGCCTCCTCTACGGCCCTCGCTCGCAGCGCCGCAAGCAGAGATAGCCGGGAGCTAGGACGCGGCGGCGGCCTGGCCGGCGGCGAGCTCGCGGCGCTCCCAGCGCGCGCGGGCCTTGGCCGCCTCGACCTCGCGGTCGCGCGGGGGTGCGCCGGTCGAGAGCTCGGCGAAGAGGCTGCTCGTCGCCGCCGCCACGGCGTCGACGGCCCGCTCGAACGCCTCGGCGTTGGCCTGCGAGGGCTTGGTGAAACCGCTCACCTTGCGCACGTACTGAAGCGCCGCGTCACGGACCTCGGCGTCGGTGGTCGCGGGCTCGAAGTTGTAGAGATTCCGGATGTTTCTGCACATGCCATGAGGGTACCGTCCGGGCTCGGCAGCGCCTAGTGCCACGGTCGCGGTCGCGGTCGCGGTCGCGGTCGGCTGCGGCTGCGGCGGCTGCCGGCGCGAGCGCCTATCCGGCGCCGAGGTGCTCGCGGAGGAGCAGGCTCCCCACCGTGCGCGCACGGCGGGCGGCGTCGACGTCGCCCTCCTGAGCGGCGACGATCGACCCCTTCATGAGGATGTGCCACTCGCGGGCGAACGCCTCGGCGTCGGCGATGCCGGCGTCATCGGCGAGGCCCGCGAGGAAGTGACGGATCCCGGCGAGGTAGGCGACGCCGGCGCGGTGCACGGCATCGGCGGGATCGGGGTGCTCGAGGAGCACGTTGATGAACGCGCACCCCTCGAAGTCCGGGCGGTGAAACCACTCGTCGAAGAGGTCGAAGATCGCCAGCAGGCGCTCGGCGGGGTCCGATCCCCGCCGCGCGGAGCCTGCCTGCACCCATCCCTTGGTCCACCGGGCGTCGCGGCGCTCGAGGAAGGCGAGGACGAGCTCCTCCTTGGAGGAGAAGTGGCGGTACAGGGTCTGCCGGGCTACTCCCGAGGTGGCGATGATGGCGTCGATGCCCACCGCCTGGATCCCCCGCCGTGAGAACAGCTCATAGGCGGCGGCGAGAATCCGCTCGCGCGCGCTCCCAGCCGCGGCGCCCGGCACCTCTCCGAGCGTTGTCGCCACAGCCATCATCGCCTGATTTTACTCTGCTGTCCGGCACGTCCCTCAGTGCAGGACCGTTCTCAGCGCGATGATGGCCAGGCCCATGACCGCGCCGGCGCAGATCTGGACCACGAGCTCGCGCCCCCTGAGCTCGGCGCGGATCCCCGCCACCACCTCGAAGACGACGATCGTCGCCGACGAGGTCCAGACGGCGACGAGGACGGCGGTGGCGAGCGACGCCCCGAAGGCCGACGCGAGGAGGAGGGCGATGATGGGGATGCTCGCTCCGCGGACGATCGCCCGGTCGCGCACCAGCGAGCGCACGACGCCCGCGGCGCTGAGCGGGATCTGGCGGTCCAAGCGGTCCCCGAGCGTCGCCGCGTAGGAGTGCGCGAGCCAGTAGAGGACGAGGGCGACGACGGTCGCCCCGACGGTGTCGGCCAGGGTCTCGCGACGGACGCTCTCGGTCGCGAGCACGGCACCGATGATCAGGGTGCCGTAGACCACCCCGGCCGGGTTGTGGTCTGGCTCAAGCCAGTCGATCGTGCGGCTGGCCAGGTGCTTCCAGCCGCTCGCTGTGGACTCCGGCGCGATGCAGGCATTATCGGTCACGCCGGGGACGGCGAGGCGCCGGGATTCGGTGCCCGTTCCGCTCCGGAAAACCGCCGCTCGGCCCCGGTTTCCGGGTCATCGGCAATAAGCGACATCCATGCAATGCCCGGTGAAAATCGATGCGTAAAAAAAGCCGCTATTTGCGGACGTTTTCATTTTCCGCACACGCGGTTCTCATCCACGGTGTTTGGCGAGGAGATAGGTTGATACGGCGCTACTCGTGCCTGTCCAGCGTGCCCGAGAGAGGGGTTTTGCCGTGCCCACCGCAAGTCTGTTGCCGCAGGGATCGCCGTCCAACCGTCGATTCCTGACACGCGCGGAACGGCTCCTCGCTTACCCATCAGCCAGCTGCGGGCTCGTCGAGCTCACGGCAGAGGAGGTGTCGCCATGAATCCTCGCGACTTGTTCGGAATGATCGAACCGGTTCTCGCCGACGTGAGAAGCAAAGTCACCCCCTTGCTCAGCTTCTCCTTCGAGGAAGCCAAGCGGCGACACGCCGAGGCGGGGCCGGTGACACGGATCGCCTCCGGTCTTGCCGCCGGAATGGTGGCGGGGAAGGTGGTGACCAGCCTTGCGCGCTGAGATCGGTAACTACGAGCCCACGGTGAAGCCATGATCAAGGAACGTATTCAGAAATTCCTCCTCGGCCTGGGCGAGAAGCTCATGGCGCTGGCCGAGACGAAGATCAAGGCGCAGCTCCCCCAGCTCATGGCGATGGGCGAGGCGGTCGTCAAGGAGAAGATCCCCGAGCTCAAGGCGCAGGCGGAAGAGACGGTCAAGGAGAAGGGCACGGAGGTAGCGACCAAGGTTCGTACCCAGGTGCAGGATCAGATCAAGTCGCAGCTGAGCGGAGAGAAGCTGATCCCCCGGGCGGAGACATTCGCCGGTGGGGTCGCGGCCGGGGACGGGCTCGTCACCACCCCCTTCCTCGTCGGCTTCCTCGCCAGCGGCGGCGTCGGTGGTGCGTTGGGAATCCCCTTCAAGTTGGTTCGGGTGGTCGTTCTCCGCCCGATCTTTGGCAGCCGAACGGAGGCGCGAGTGAAAATAGACAGGAACAGCAAAGATCTCGGACGGGCACTGGCCGCCCTCGCGGCGGCCGACAAGCGCCTGCGCCGGAGGCGAGGAATCATCGGCCTGTTCTTGCCGAGCTTCCGGAAGGTCGTCCTCATCGGCGGCGCCGGCGCCGCCTACGTGGCCATGAGCAGCAACGGCAATCGCGCCGAGCTCATCGAGTCGATCGCTCCGAGGCTCGACAAGGTCAGGGAGACGGTCGAGAGCACCGAGCTCTACGCGATGATCGCCCCCGACCTCGAGAAGGCAGTGGAGGCGCTCGGCGAGCGCGTCGACGCGATCCGGTAAGCGGTCCCGGTCCGGCGCGTCGCGCCCGCGCGCCGGATCGGAATCTCACATCGCCGCCGCGGTCGGCGTTCCAGGTTGGCGATGCCGCTGATCAACGCACCGACCCCGCTGCGACTTCCCTATCGGCGCCCGCTCGACGCCGACGGTCTGCTCGGCTTTCTCGGCCGGCGAGCGGTCGCCGGTGTCGAAGAGATCCTCGACGGGGGCTACCGCCGCAGCGTGCGCCTGCCGGGAGGGCCGGGAGTGATCGAGGTGCGCGCCGCGGGCGCATCCGGTCCCAGCTACCTCCACGCCCGCCTCTGGCTCCACGACGAGCGCGATCTCCCCGCCGCCGTCGGGCGCTGCCGGGCCCTTTTCGATCTCGACCGCGACCCGGAACCGGTGATCGAAGCGCTCGGGACCGACCCGATCCTCGCCGGCCTCGTCCGCGCCGCGCCCGGGCGCCGGGTCCCCGGCCACGTCGACGGCGAGGAGCTCGCGCTGCGCGCCGTCCTCGGCCAGCAGATCTCCGTCGCCGCCGCCACCACCCACGCGGCCCGGCTCGTGGCGAGCTGCGGAGAGCGACTCGAGCACCCCGTGGGCGCGGTCACCCACCTCTTCCCCACGGCGGCGGCGCTCGTCGAGGCGGGCCCCGCCGCCCTGTCCATGCCCGCGGCGCGCAAGCGCGCGCTGCTCGGGCTCGCGGCGGCGCTCGCGCGCGGCGTCGTAGCGCTCGAGCCCGGCACCGACGGGCCCGCGACCGAGCGCGCCCTGCTCGCGCTCCCGGGCATCGGTCCGTGGACGGTCGCGTACATCGCGATGCGGGCCCTCGGCGACCCCGACGCCTTCATGCCCACCGACCTCGGAGTGCGCCGCGGGCTCGAAGCCCTGGGGCAGGACGGGCGCCCGCTCGCGGCCGCCGCGCTCGCCGAGCGCTGGCGGCCCTACCGCGCCTACGCCGTCCCCCACCTGTGGGCCGCCGCCGCCCCGCCCACCGCCGTCCCCCACAGCCGCGCCGCGCCCCCAAGCCCCGCCGCTCCCCCAAGCCCCGCCGCTCCCCCAAGCCCCGCCCACCCCCGAGCCATGGCGGTCGGCTGAGCGATGCTCTACGGCACGATCGAGAGCCCGATCGGCGAGCTCCTCCTCGCCGGCGAGGAGGACGAGCTCAAGGTCCTCCACATGCAGGGCGGCCGGCGCCCGCTCACGCCCCCCGCCGACTGGACCCGCAGCGAGGACGCCTTCGCCCCCCTGCGCGCGCAGCTCGGCGAGTACTTCGCGGGCCGGCGCCGCCACTTCGACCTCACCCTGGCCCCGACTGGTAATCCCTTCGATCTCGCCGTGTGGGACGCCCTGCTCGAGATCCCCTACGGCGAGACGGTTAGCTACGGCGAGCTCGCCGCGCGCATCGGCCATCCCGGCGCCCCCCGTGCCGTGGGGGTGGCCAACGGCCGCAACCCGATCGCTGTGATCGTCCCCTGTCACCGGGTCATCGGCGCCGACGGGAGCCTGACCGGCTACGGCGGCGGACTCGAGCGCAAGCGCCTGCTCCTCGACCTCGAGGCGGGCGTTCAGGCGCTGCCGCTCTGAACCGTCGCCTCGGCGGCGTGCGGGACATCGGCGCCCGCGCTCAGGGGGCTCATGTCCGAACGCGTGGCCGCGGTGATCTCGGCGGCGGTGAGACTGCGGGGATGGTGGCAGGCGGCGAGATGGCCACCGGCGTATTCGGTCAGCGGCGGCTCCACGGTGTGGCAGATCTCGGTCGCGTGGGGGCAGCGGGGGTGGAACCGGCAGCCCGCCGGCGGCGCCACCGGGCTCGGCGGCTCGCCCTCCAGGACGATGCGCCGGCGCCGGCGGTTCTCCTTGGGGTCGGGGATGGGGATGGCCCCGAGGAGGGCGCTCGTGTAGGGATGGATCGGCTTGGTGTAGAGCTCCTCGGCGGGGGAGAGCTCCATGATCTTGCCGAGGTACATGACGGCGATCGAGTCGGAGATGTGGCGCACGACGCCGAGGTCGTGGGCGACGAACAGGTAGGTGAGCCCGAAGTCGTCCTGGAGGTCGTCGAGGAGGTTGACGATCTGGGCCTGGATCGACACGTCGAGGGCCGACACCGGTTCGTCGAGGACGATCAGGCGGGGATCGGGGGCGAGCGCCCGGGCGATGCCCACGCGCTGGCGCTGGCCGCCCGAGAACTCGTGGGGGAAGCGGTTGACGTGCTCGGGCGAGAGCCCGACGCGGGCGAGGAGGTCACGGACCCGGCCGGGGATCTCCCCCTTGGGGACGCCCTGGAGGGCCAAGGGGGTGCCGACGATCTGGCCGACGCGCTTGCGGGGATTGAGCGACGCGTAGGGGTCCTGGAAGACGATCTGCATGTCGCTGCGCAGCGGGCGCAGCTCGCGGCCGCTCGCGTGGGTGATGTCGCGGCCCTGGAAATGGATCGAGCCCTCGGTGGGGTCGAGGAGCCGCACCAAGGAGCGCGCGAGCGTCGTCTTCCCGCACCCCGACTCGCCCACGAGCCCGAGGGTCTGCCCCGCCCGGATCCGCAGGGTGACGTCGTCGACGGCGTGGACGTGGGCGATCGCGCGCCGGAAGACGATCCCCGCCCGGATCGGGAAGTAGAGCTTGAGATGGTCGACGGAGACCAGGGTCTCGCCGGGCTCGGTGGCGGTGCTCACTTCGAGACCTCTTCGGGGCGCGCAAGCCCGATCTGGCCGGGGAGTACCTCCCGGCGCGTGCGTTTCTCCTCGACCGACAGCCAGCAGCGGTCGACGTGCCCGGGCGCCTCGGGGACGCGCGCCTCGAGCGGGGGAACCTGCTGGCAGCGGTCGAACTCGTGGGGGCACCGGGGCCGGAAGTGGCACCCCGCGGGGGGATCGAGCAACGACGGCGGGGAGCCGGGGATCGAGGGCAGGCGATGCGGGCGTTCACGATCCAGGCGCGTGATCGAGCCCAGGAGGCCCCAGGTATAGGGATGCTGCGGGTCGTAGAAGATCTCGTCGACGGTCCCCTGCTCGACGATCCGCCCGGCGTACATGACGGCGACGCGATCGGCGACGTCGGCCACGACCCCGAGGTCGTGGGTTACGAGGATGACCGCGGTGTTGGTGCGGTCGCGAAGCTGCTTGATGCGCTCGAGGATCTGCGCCTGGATGGTCACGTCGAGCGCGGTCGTGGGCTCGTCGGCGATGAGGATGCTGGGCTCGCAGGAGAGCGCCATGGCGATCATCACGCGCTGGCGCATCCCGCCCGAGAGCTCGTGCGGGTAGGCGTCGATGCGCTCCGCCGGGCGCGGGATCCCCACCTCGTCGAGGAGGGTGATCGTCCGCTCCCGCGCCTCGACCCGGGAGACGGCCTCGTGCGCGAGGATCTGTTCGATGATCTGGTCGCCGATCCGGTAGACGGGATCGAGCGAGGTCATCGGGTCCTGGAAGATCATCGCGATCTCGGCCCCCCGCACCTGCTGCATCTCCTCCTCGCCGGCGGCGATGAGGTCCCGGCCGCCGAAGTGGGCGGTCCCCTCGAAGCGAGCGTTGACGCCGCGGGTGAGACCCATCAGCGTCATCACGCTCACCGACTTGCCCGAGCCCGACTCGCCGACGATGGCGAGAATGTCCCCGGATGCGAGCGCGAAGGAGATCCCGTCGACGGCCCGGACGGTGCCGTCTTCGGTGGCGAAGGAGACCGCCAGGTCCTCGACCTCGAGCAGCGGCGCGGCGCTCACGCGAGCCTGATCCTCGGGTCGAGGTAGGCGTAGAGGATGTCCACCACCGTGTTGGAGAGGACGACGAAGAAGGCGATGAAGATGGTTAGCGCCATGACCGGGGGCACGTCGAGCGATTGGATCGAGTTGGCCGCGTACTGGCCCACTCCGCCGAGGTTGAACACCGACTCGACGACGAGCGCGCCGCCGCCGATGACGGCGCCGAAGTCGAGTCCCCACAGGGAGATGATGGGGATCAGCGAGTTGCGGAGCACGTGCTTGACGAGCACGCGGCGCTCGGAGAGGCCCTTGGCGCGGGCGGTGCGCACGAAGTCCTCGTTGATGGTGTCGAGGATGTTCGAGCGCAGCAGGCGCGAGTAGACGCCGACGAAGAGGATCGAGAGCGCCGTCCACGGGAGGATCATGTGGTAGACCCACTGAATCGGGTTGGTGGTGAGCTTCACGTACCCACCGTTGGGGAAGATCCCGGCCTTGAAGCCGAGGTAGTAGCTGAGCAGGGCCCCGACCCAGAAGACCGGCATCGAGATCCCCGTCAGGGCGAGCACGGTGAGGAAGCGGTCGGAGAACTTGCCGGCCTTGAGCGCCGTGTACAGGCCGAGGCACATGGCGATGGCCATCCACAGCAGCGCGGCGCCCACCGCCAGCGAGATAGTCGGGCCGAGGTCGTGCTCGATCTCGGTGTCGACATTGGTCTGCGTCGCGTAGGAGACCAGGCTGCCGTTGAAGATCTTCTCCATCGTCCGCACGTACTGGACGTACACGGGCTTGTTGAACCCGTACTGGCGGCGGATGGCCGCCACCGTGGCCGGGGTGGTGCTGTGGCCGGCGAGGCGCAGGGCGGGATCGCCGTTGGGGATCACGTTGAAGATCGTGAAGGTCACCACCGAGATGGCGAAGAGCACGGCGATCATGCCGATCACGCGCCTGATGATGAAGGGGACCACCTAGTGCACCGTTCTCGAAATCCCTTTGCGCTCTGGCGGCCTCGAGCGCAGCCCGCTCGGCATCCGGCCTCGCTCGTCGGGCTGCGCTCGAGTCGTCCGGCTGACGCACCTGGCCGCGTCCACCGGCCATCCAAGTACGCCCGGTACGAGGAAGGCCGGCGGACACGCCCAGGCACGCCCAGCCACTCGCCAGATCATCAAAGTTCTTTCGGAACGCTGCACTAGAGCTCGATCCGGACTTTGGCGCGCGGGTCGAGGGCGTCGCGCACCCCGTCGCCGAAGATGTTCAGCGAGAGCACGGTGAGGACGAGCATCACCCCGGGCACGATCGTCAGGTGCGGAGCGGTGGTGATCAGGTTGATGCCTTCGCTGATCATCTCACCCCACGACGGGGTCGGCGGCTGCACTCCGGCGCCGAGGAAGGAGAGGTAGGCCTCGAGGAGGATCGCGTTGGCGATCGAGAGCGGGAAGAAGACGACGATCGTCGACGCGAGGTTAGGGAGGATCTCCGAGAACATGATCCGGATCGGGCCCATTCCCTGGGCGCGCGCCGCCTCGATGAACTCCTTCTCGCGCAGGGAGAACACCTGCCCGCGCAGGGGGCGGGCGATGTAGGGCACGTAGACGAAGCCGATGATGAGGATGGGGATGAGGAGCGAGCCGCTCTGGATGGTGATCGGCCCGATCTTCAGGCCGCCGATCGACAGCGCGGTGCCCAGGGCGACGCCGAGGATGACGACGGGGAACGCCCACACGACGTCCATGATGCGAGAGATCACGGTGTCGACGATGCCGCCCAAGTAGCCGGCGAGGAGGGCGATGATGACCGCGAAGATCGTCGTGATGAGGGCGGCGCTGACGCCGATCTCGAGCGAGGTGCGGGCGCCGTAGAGGAGCCGCACCATGATGTCGCGGCCATTGGCGTCGGCGCCGAGGAAGAACTTGCCGCCCGCGTTGAACCACTGCGGGCCGGCGGGAATGCCGTTGAGGGCGACGACGTAGACCGACTTGTTGCCCTCCTTGAGGACCTCGGTCAGGTGGTTGGTGCCGACGTCGGTGTGGGCGACGTCGTGCGCCCAGATCGGAGCGGCGACCGCCGTCGCGACGAGGAGGATGAAGAGGACGGCGAAGGCGAGGGCGACCTTGTTGCGCCGCAGGCGGCGGGCGGCGAGCTTCCAGGGCCCGACTCCGACGGCGTGCTCGAGCCGAGCAATGTCCTCGAACCCCGTGCCCTCGGTGGCGACGGCAGCTGCGGGCTCTTCGGCCACGGCGCGATTATATGCTCGGCGGGAGGGCCCCCGGGGCCGCTCCCGCCGAGCCATCGAGGACTACTTCAGGCAGAGCAACAGCCAATCGACGCGGTGTGCCAGGTCCGGGTAGCCCGAGCACTGGGCGACGTTCATGCGCGGTGAGTAGAACGCCGTGTCCTCCTCGTTGCCATAGGGCACCACGTAGGCGTGCTGGGGATCGTTGACGTACTTGTCGAGCGCCGCCCACCCGGAGGCGACACTGGCCGCCGGCTGGGCATCGAGCTTGTTGACCTGGGCATCGACGTAGGGGTCGCTGACGAAGCCGGCATTGAACGACGGCGTCGCCTTCGCCGCTTCGGTGGTGAGCAGGTTGCCCATGAAGTCACCCGGGTGCGGGAAGTCCTGGAACCAGTCGTCGAAGCCGATCTGGGCCTTGGTGCTCCGGGCCCCGATGGTCGAGAAATACACCAGCTGGTTCAACGTCTTCGTCGACGCCTTGAAGCCGATCTGATCGAGGGTCGAGCGCAGGTAGTCGGCGATCGCCGGCCGTGGGTCCTTGTTGTTCGTCCACACCGTGACCGGGGCTCCCGTCAGGCCCGCCGACTTCACCAGCGCGGTGGCCTTGGCGATGTTGCCTGGCCCCGCCGGGTCACCCCACGGGCACGGGGTGATCGGCTGATAGCCGACCATGCCCGGGGGCAGCAGGTTGCACGTCGGGTGCAGGCGGCCGCCGAAAATGCGCTCGAGCGCGCGGCTGTCGATCGCGTAATTGACGGCTTGGCGCGCCGCGAGCTTGTTGAACGGCGGGATCGTCGAATTCATGAAGAAGTAGTACGTGTTCGGGTAGCCCGGGCCGATGAGGAAGCGATCCTTGTACTTCGCCTCCACCTGCGGGAGCAGGTCGCCCACGGGATCCTCGGTCATGTAATCGAGGGTCCCGTTGATCACGTTCTCGGTCATCTGGTTGACGTTGGTGGAGACCATGCCGTCGATCTGCTGGACGTTGCCCTTGGCGATCGTCGGGATGTCGAACTTCGGATTCTTGGTGAGGATGAACTCGCCGTTCGTCGGCGACGGGCTCACCACCTTGAGCGTGTAGGGACCATCGCCCGGGAAGGGGTGGCCGGTCATGTTCTTGAACACGGCCTTGCGCTTCGGGCCGACGCCGGACTCGCCGATGGCGAAGGCGTACAGCACCCGGGTGTCCGGTGTGGTGAGATTGATGGTCAGCGTGCCCGTCTTGTCGTCGGCGATCATGCCCGTCAGGGGCGCGTTCGGCTTCTTGGCCGCCGCGTACGCGGCGGTGCCGGCGATGTCGTCGAAGAACGACGAGAAGGGGCCACCCAGGAAGAGGTTGCGCTTGACCATGTTCACGACGTCACTCGCCACCACCGGCTCGCCGTCTGAGTAGTGCAGCCCCGGGCGGATGTGGAACACGTAGGTCTTCCCGCCGTTGGTCGGGGTGGGGATGCTGTCGGCCAGGGCCGGCACCAGCTCGGTGCTCGCCTGCCCGGTGGCATCCTTGAACGCCAGTAACCCTTCGTAGACGAGGTGAAGCGCGGAGTCGGCCTGAACCGTCTGATACTCCTGCGGGTCGTAGGAGTCAGGCCCCACGGTGCCGATCTTGATCGTTCCACCCTGCTTGGCCGTGCCCGCCGTCGTCCCGCTCGAGCTCGTGGTGTTGCTGCTGCTGCCGCAGGCGACAAGGGCAAGAATCGCGGCGATCCCCATCGCCGTCGCACCGAGCAGGCGCGCGCGCTTCCTCATAGCTGCTCCCTTCCAGTTGCGAAGCGCCGCGGGCGCGGCGATTGCGGGACTCTACTGGCTGCGCACCCCCGCGAGCGAGGGTGACTTTTAGGGAAGTGTTAATCCTTGCGCGCCACCTTCTTCCCCGGGTTTAGCAACCCCTTGGGGTCGAAGAGCTCCTTTACGCGCTCGTGCAGGGCGAGCGCCGCCGGCCCCCACTGGCGCGCGAGCGCGCCGCCCTTGACCAACCCGAGCCCGTGCTCGCCCGACACCGCGCCCCCGAGCTCGGCGGCGAGCGCGAAGAGCTCCTCGGCGGCGCGCTGCGCCCGCGCGAGCTCTCCGGGATCCTCGGGCGAGATGAGGAAGGTCGAGTGGAGGTTGCCCTCGCCGGCGTGACCCCAGCTGCAGGCGGCGAGGTCATGGCGGCGGCCGATCGCCACCGTCGCCTCGATCGCCTCGAGCAGGCGATCGAGGGGGACGACGATGTCCTCGCTCACCTTGCCCCCGCGCTGGGCGGTGACCCCGGGAGAGACGCCCTCGCGCCAGCGCCACAGGGGTGCGATCTCGCGCGCGGTCTTCGGGGCGTGGAGCGACAGCGCGCCCTCGCCGAGGACCTCGACGAGCTCGGCTCCGAGCCGGGCGGCCTCGGCCTCGGAGCCGTCGGCCTCGGCGATGACCATGAAGGCGGCGTCTGCCGGGATGGGCACCGGGAAGGCGCCGCGGGTGGCGGCCAGCGCGCCGGCGTCGAGGTACTCGAGCGCGGCCACCGCGAGCCCGTTGGCGAGCACGGCGAGGATGGCGGCGCACCCTTCGGCGGCGCTCGCGTAGCACGCGGCCACGGGCAGCGCCGCCGCGGGGGCGGGGACGAGGCGCAGCCACGCCCCGGTGAGGATCCCCAGGGTGCCCTCGGAGCCGACGAGGAGCGACCTCAGGTCGTAGCCGCCGACGTCCTTGCGCACGGGACCGCCGATCTCGATCACCTCGCCGGGCGCCACCACCGCCTCGAGGCCGGTGACCCAGGTGCCGGTGACGCCGTATTTGAAGGCGTGGGGGCCGCCGGCGTTGGTGGCGATGTTGCCCCCGATCTGGGACTGCTCGCCGGCCCCGGGATCGGGAGGGAAGTAGAGCCCGTTCTCGCGCGCGCGCCGGCGCACGTCTGCGGTGGTGACGCCGGCGTCGAGGTGCAGGCGCCACAGCTCGGGGTCGAACGAGCGCAGCGAGCGCAGGCGCTCGAGGCTGATCACCACCCCGCCGTCGACGGGCACCGCCCCGCCCGCGAACCCGGTGCCGCCCCCGCGGGGGACGATGGGGACGTCGTGCTCGTAGCACCAGGCCACGATGCGCGCCACCTCCTCGGCGCTCCCCGGGAGCGCCACCGCGTCGGCGCGCCCGCGCACGCTCCGGCTCTCGGTGGCGTCGGCCAGGTAGGCGCGGTCGCTCCCGGGTCTGATGTTCTCGGCGCCCAGGATGGAGGCGAGCGCACGCTCGACCGGGGCGGGTGAGGCGGGTGGGGCGCTCACTCCTCCGCGATCCGGAGCACGAGCTTGCCGAGGTGATCTCCCGTGAAGAGCTTGAGGAAGGCCTCGGGGAAGTTCTCGAGGCCGTCGACGATGTCCTCGCGCGAGCACAGCTCGCCGGCCGCGAACCAGCGCGCGAGCTCGTGCCTGCCCTCCTCGAACTGCCGGGCGTAATCGGTGATGACGAAGCCGGTCATGCTCGCGTGGTGGACGAGCAGGGCCAGGTAGTTGGCCGGGCCGCGCACGCCCTCGGTCGCGTTGTACTGGGAGATGGCGCCGCAGATGACGACGCGGGCACGGCGCGCCAGGTGGGCGAGGGCGGCGTCGAGGATGTCGCCCCCGACGTTGTCGAAATAGACGTCGATCCCCTGCGGGCAGCGCTCGCGCAGCGCCGCGCCCACATCCTCCCCCCGGTAGTCGATGGCGGCGTCGAACCCGAGCTCCTGCACCACCCACGCGCACTTCTCGGGGCCGCCGGCGACACCCACCGCCCTGGCCCCCTTGAGCTTGGCGATCTGGCCGACGACGGAGCCCACGGCGCCCGCCGACCCTGACACCACCACGGTCTGGCCCGGCTCGGGGCGCCCGATGTCGAGGAGGCCGAAGTAGGCGGTCAGGCCGGGCATCCCCAGGGCGCCGAGCTGCACGGGAAGAGGGGCGAGATCGGGATCGACTCGGGTCAGGGCGGCGCCGGGCACGGTCGCGTACTCCTGGACCCCGAGCACGCCGGAGACGTAGTCGCCGGCGGAGCAGTCGGGGTGGCGTGACTCCTGCACCCGGCCGATGCCCAGGGCGCGCATGACCTCGCCGATGCCCACCGGGGGGACGTAGGAGCGGGCGTCGTTCATCCACCCCCGCATCGCCGGATCGAGCGAGAGGTAGAGGACGCGGACGAGGACCTCGTCGGGTCCGGGCTCGCGGACCGGCTCCTCGGTGTACTCGAAGTTCTCGCGCGAGCACAGGCCCACCGGGCGCGAGGCGAGGCGAAACGCGTGATTGACCTCCATCTGCACGACACCCTACGCTCCCGGCGATGGCAGCAAACGAACCGGATCTGGGCGACACCCCCGGGTTCGAGCCGGTGTCGCGCTCGATCCGGCTGGCCGACAAGGTCGCCTCCGCGGTCACCGACTCGATCGTCTCCGGGCGCCTCGCCCCGGGAGACAAGCTTCCCTCCGAGCGCGAGCTGTGCGCCCAGTTCGGCGTGTCGCGCCCGGTGGTGCGCGAGGCGGTGCGCTCGCTCATCGCCAAGGGTCTCCTCGCCGACAATCCGCGCCGCGGCCACGTCGTCAGCGCTCTCGGGCGCGACACCGTCACCGAGTCGCTCACCCTCTACCTTCGCGGCCAGAAGCTCGACTACGGCAAGCTCATGGAGGCACGTGCCCTGGTCGAGGTCGAGAACGCCGGCCTCGCCGCCGAGCGCGCCTCCCCCGAGCAGATCCAGGCGCTGCGCGACGCCGCCGCGCGCCTACAGGTGGGGATGTCGGCCGAGGAGGCGGCACTCGCCGACGTCGGGTTCCACCGCACCATCGCCACCGCCACCGCCAACGAGTTCTTCGAGCTCCTGCTCGACTCGATCCGCGAGGCCCTCATCACCGTCCAGCTCCCCACCCTGGCCGACGAGAAGATCGTCCGCGGGGCGCGCCGGATGCACGACCGCATCGTCGTCCAGATCGCCGCCGGCGACCGCGAAGGGGCGCGCGAGGCGATGCGCCTGCACCTCGCCGAAGCCGAGCGCGGGATGAGATCGCTGCTCAAGTCCGACCCCACCGCGGTGAGCCAGGCTTGACGTCGCACCCTCGCGCCCCTACCGTTCAGGTCAGTTGGTAAGACCAAACGGACGCACGCGGGGACGACCTTGACGAACCACTATGTGCCTTCCGAGCTGCGTCGCAAGCTCGGCCACATCACCCCTTCGAGCAACACCGTGCTCGAGCCCTTGACCGCGCTCATGAGCCGCGACTACGACGATCGCCTCTCCCACCACTTCACGCGCATCAAGGTCGAGGCGATCACCCTCGAGCGCCGCCACACCGATCAGTTCTCGCCCGAGGCGCTGCTCGCGGCGGCCGAGCTCCTGAGCGACGCCGCCGTCGACGCCATCGTGTGGAACGGCACCTCGGGCGCGTGGACGGGGATCGAGGCCGAGCGCGAGCTCTGCGCCCTGATCTCCGAGCGCACCGGCGTTCCCAGCTCGACCTCGACCCTGGCCCAGCTCGAGGTCATGACCCGCTTCGGCTTCGAGCGCTGCGGCCTCGCCGTCCCCTACACCGATGACGTCGCCGAGCGCATCGCCGAGGTCTACGCGCGCGCGGGCGTGCACGCCGTCTCCAGCGCCAACGCGGGGATCAGCGGTAACCGCGAGTTCGCCCTCGTCTCCGAGGATGACATCCGCACCCTTGTCCGGGGCGCCGACTCCCCCGCCGCCGACTGCATCCTCCTCGTGTGCACCGGCGTGGCCGGCGCCCAGCTCGTGGCCGAGCTCGAGGACGAGCTCGGCAAGCCCGTGTTCGACTCCGTCGCCGTGATCCTGTGGAAGGCGCTGCGCATGGTGGGGATCGATCCCCACCTCCACGGCTGGGGCTGCCTGCTCGCGGGCACCGAGCTCGCCCTCGCCCCGGCGCGGTGAGCGAAAGCGCCGTCGCCCTCCGCGACCGCCTGCGGGCGGGCGAGGTCACGTGCGTGTCGGTCGCCGAGGCGTTTCTCGCCGCCGTCGGCGACGACGATTTGCGCGCCTGGGCGGCGCTGGACCCTGGCGTGCTCATCGCGCGCGCGGCCGAGCTCGACCGGCTCGGCGCGGGCGAGCGGCAGGCCCTGCCCCTGTTCGGCGTCCCCGTCGGCGTCAAGGACAACTTCGACACCGCCGACTACCCGACAAGCTACGGCTCCCCGATCTACGCCGGGCACCGTCCCGAGCGCGACGCGGGCGCCGTGCGCCTGCTCAGGGCGGCGGGGGCGATGATCGCCGGCAAGACCAAGCTCTCGGAGTTCGCGTGGATGTTCGCCACCGACACCCTCAACCCGCTCGACCGCACGCGCACGCCCGGGGGATCCTCGAGCGGCTCGGCGGCCGCC
>DASZKU010000242.1:0-14246 GCA_035552815.1 Solirubrobacteraceae bacterium
CGGCCGTACGGCTGCGACGTGGCGACCTGCTCCTTGACCTCGGCGTCGTCGACGATGCGACCCGCCTCCAGGTCGACCAGGAACAGCTTGCCCGGCGCCAGGCGACCAAGACGTACAACTTCCTCGGGCGCGAGCGGCAGCATGCCGGTCTCGGAGCCGAGCATGACGTAGCCGTCCTTGGTCTCCGCCCAGCGGCCGGGGCGCAGGCCGTTGCGGTCGAGCACGGCCCCGGCCAGGGTGCCGTCGGTGAAGACGACGGCGGCGGGTCCGTCCCACGGCTCCATCAGGCACGAGTGGAAGTCGTAGAAGCCGCGCACGTCCTCGGGGAGGTCCTGACGGGTGCGGTAGGCCTCGGGCACCATCATCATCACCGCGTGGGGGAGCGAGCGCCCGCCGAGGACGAGGAGCTCGAGCACGTTGTCGAACGTCCCCGAGTCGGAGTTGGCGTCGGTGACCACGGGGACGACCTTCTCGATGTCCTCGCCGAAGAGCTCGGAGGCGAGCTGCGACTCGCGCGCCCGCATCCAGTTGATGTTCCCGCGCAGGGTGTTGACCTCGCCGTTATGGGCGATCATCCGGTACGGGTGGGCGAGCTCCCAGCTCGGGAAGGTGTTGGTGCTGAAGCGCGAGTGGACGAGCGCGAGCCGGCTCGTGAGCCGTGGATCGCGCAGGTCGGGGAAGTAGTGAGGGAGCTGAGGGGCGGTGAGCATGCCCTTGTAGACGATCGTGCGCGAGGAGAAGCTCGGGACCGCCAGGTCACGGCCGGCGCTGCGCTCGATGACCCGGCGGATCACGTAGAGCTTGCGCTCGAACGCGTCCTGGTCGGCGATCTGGTTGGCGGCCCCGACGAGGACCTGACGGATCGTCGGCGCCGCCGCCCCGGCCGTCGTCCCCACATAGCGCTCGTCGACGGGGACCTCGCGCCAGCCCAGCACGCGCTGGCCCTCGGCGGCGATCGTCTCCTCGATCAGCGCCTCGACCTCGGTCCGGCGCCCGGCGTCGGTGGGCAGGTAGCACATGCCCACGCCGTACATCCCGGGCGCCGGCAGCTCGACCCCCGCCACGGCGCGGAAGAAGGTGTCGGGGATCTGGAGGAGGATGCCCGCGCCGTCGCCGGTGCTGGGATCCGCGCCCTCGGCGCCGCGATGCTCGAGGTTCTCGAGAGCATCGAGCGCCTTCTCGACCACCGCGTGCGTCGCCTCCCCGCGCAGCTTGGCGACGAGCGCGATGCCGCAGGCGTCGTGCTCGTAGGAGGGTTCGTAGAGGCCGACGGCCCCTGGCTTCTTGGAACGATTCATGAGGTTGGGTCCTGCAGGGGGAGCCGGCGAGTGTTACGGGACCTTTAAGGGTACCAGCGGCGGGGAGGTCCGCCTCACATCAGCTCCTCTTCGCGAACCTCGCGCAGGAACCGCGCCGGGGTTCCGGCCACGACGGTCCGGGGCGGCACGTTCTCGCGCACGAAAGAGGCGGCGCCGACGAACGCCTCCTCCCCGATCTGGAGCGGGGGACAGAGGATCGCGGCCGTGCCGATTCGCGCCCGGCGCCCGACGCGGATGCCCGGGGCGGTGATCTCCGGCGGGCTCCGGCCCAGGCTGGGATCGCCGATGAACACGACACGGGGAGCGATCATCACCTCGGCCCCGATGTGGCACCGGGGGGCGATGAGCACCTCGTGCTGGATCCGCGTCCCCGCCTCGATCTCGGTGGTGTGGGCCACGGCCGAGCCGCGGCCGATCATCACCTCCTCGCCGATCACCGCCGTCTCCCGTATGAGCACGAGGTCGCTGAGCGCGCTGCGCGCCCCGATCCGAGCCCCGGCGGCGATCACCGTCCCGCTGCCGATCAGGCAGCCGTCCCCGATCGTCGTCTCGGCGCCGTCGGCTCGCCGGGGCGCCCTGCTCCCCAGGTCGATGCGCTGAGGCCGTCCGATCATCGCCCCTTGTCCGATCCTCACCCCTCGTCCGAGCACCACGCCGCCATAGATCGTCACGTAGGGGTCGATCTCGGCATCCCCGGGGACCTCGACGCCGGGGGCCAGCAGCAGGCCGGGCGCGATCTCGCAAGCGTCGCGGAGCGCCATCAACGGCGCCGGGGGAGCGCCAGGAGGCGATCGAGACACCGTCCCAGCGCCAGCCCGGCGCGCACTCGTCGCGTCGCCAAGACCCCGCGCGCGTCGCCGGCCTGGCGCTCGGCTTCGCGGGCACGGGCCTGCCAGGCGTCGCGGTCGGCGGCGAGGGCGCGGGCATGGGCGCCGGCATGAACCGCGAGCTCGCCGAGCTCCTGGCGCAGCGCCGAAGCCTCTCGCTCGGCTTCCACCGCCCGGCACTCGGCGCGCCAGGCGGCGCGGGCCAGTCTCGCGCTCGCCGCCGGGCCCGCCAGCGAGTCCGGACGCCGGGGCGCGGGCCCGCGGAGTACTTCGACGAGCTCGCTGACATGGGCGCCGGCGGCGTGGTGGGTGACCACGAGCTCGCGATTTATCCAGCCCATGTCCGGGTCGTAGCGATCGAGGTCGGCGGCCATCTGCACGCGATCGAGCGGACGCCCGGTGGCAAGGCCGGCGAAGTTGTCGGCCTCGAGCGCCGCGTAGCTGTCGCTCGTCACCCACCCGTCGCCACCCCAGGTATCGAACACGTACACCGCCTTGCCGCACGCCATGCCCTCGAGGGCGGCGCGGGCCTTGCCGACGACGATGTCGGCGGCGGCGATGTCGCGCCGCACGTCATAGGCGAGCTCGCCTCCGGCGCCCACCTGAAGGCAGTCGACGCCCGCCGCCGCCCACGTCTCCACGAGCGCATCGCGCCGGCGGCCGTCGAGGTAGTTGCCGAGCATGACCGCCGTTCGCGGTGGCGAGCGGGGCGGATCGCTGGGGGCGAAGCGCGCGACGTCGATCGGCTGCGTGAGGCGGATCAGGGGCACGTCGAGGGCCAAGGCCCGAGCGCGGGCGGCGAAGCGCTCGGAAGGGACGACGACGGCGTCGATCACCCCGGGCTCGAGCGGCGGGAGCTGCACGTCGAAGACGGGGCTGTGAAAGCAGTACACCACGCGCGCAGCGGTGTAGCGCTCGGCGAGCACGGCCGCCGTGATGGCGTCGTTGGCGAGCACGCCGTCACAGTCGGAGGGCAGCTCGCCCTCGCTCCAGGCGATCCGGAATCCTCCCGCGGCCGCGCGCTCGGCGAGGCGCCCCGGCGCATCGGCGAACAGTGTCACCTCGTGGCCGAGGCGGTCGAGCTCGCGTGCCACGGTCAGGCAGTAGCTCTCGGTCCCCCCCGGTCCATCGAGTGCCAGGGTTCCGATCACGATGCGCACGGATGCGGTTCTACCTCATCGGCCCGGCCGCTCGCTACCTCGCGTCGCCGCGGTTGCTGCCCTCACGCCGCCTGGAGCGGTCCCGAGAGGTTCGCCGTCCACGCCGAATCGAGCGATCCGGCGCGATCGGACTCGCGGTCGAGCACGGCGAGGAGGGCGTCGACGACATCGGGATCGAACTGGCTGCCGGCGTTCTCCTTGAGCTCGGTCCGGGCGGCCTCGTGGCCGATCGACGCCCGGTAGGCCCGGTCGCTGGTCATCGCCTCATAGGCGTCGGCCACCGCGAGGATGCGCGCTTCGATGGTGAGCTGGGAGGCGGACAGGCCCCGCGGGTAGCCGCGGCCGTCCGGTCGCTCGTGGTGGGCGGCGACCCAGGTGCGAATGTCGGCGAAGCACGGGTGCTCGAGGATCTGGGCCCCGAGCTCGGGATGGGTCCTGATCGACTCGAACTCCTCGGGGCTGAGGCGCCCGCGCTTATTGAGGATCGAGTCCGGCACCCCCACCTTGCCGATGTCGTGCAGGAGCCCGCCGAGCCTGATCCGGTTGATGCGCTGCTCGGAGAGACCGAGCTCGCGGGCCATCATCTCGGCATAGCGCCCCACCGTCTCCGAGTGCCGGGCACTGCCGCTGAAGCGCAGGTCGACGGTGCCCGCGAGGTCGAGCATGACCGCCGCGTACCGCTCGGCCTCGATGTCCCGCTCGCGGGTAGCGCGATAGGCGGTGTCGCCGCTGAAGACCACGCTGCGGTTGCGGCCGCTCTCCTTGGCCGCGTACAGGGCATCGTCGGCGGCGCGGAGCAGCGACGCCGCCGTCTCCCCGTGGGCCCGGAAGCTCGCGATCCCGAAGCAGATGGTGATGGGCACGGGATCCTCGGCGAACTCGTCGAGCACCGCGCCGCGCAGTCTTTCGGCGACGAGGAGCGCCCCGCCCTGATCGGTGTCGGGGAGCATCAGCGCGAACTCCTCCCCACCCACCCGCGAGACCACGTCGATCCGTCGCTTGGCCGACCCGAGCACGCGCGCGATGCGCTGGAGCGCGGCATCGCCGACCTGGTGACCGGCGCGGTCGTTGACCTCCTTGAAGTGGTCGATATCCCCGGCCACCACGGTCATCGGCAGCTCGCTGCGCCGAGCCCGCTCGAGCTCGAGATCGAGGAGCTCGCGAAAGCCCCGTCGGTTGAGCAGCCCGGTGAGCGGATCGGTCCGCGCCGCGTCATAGAGCCGCGCGATCAGCGACTCGGCCCGCGCCCGCATCGCCCAGATGAGCACCGCCGTGACCAGCAACGTCCCCATCCCCACCGCCCACCACGCCACCGCGCCCGCCGGCGGCCGGGCGGCGAGGACGACGCCGTAGGCGAGCCCCACGAGCCCGAACTGCGCCCCCGCCTGCCTTCGCGTGAAGAAGTACGACGAGTACAGGAAGACCCACAGGTAGAAGAAGATGAGCGGGCTCGGCCGCCCCGCCGAGAAGTACGCCACCCCGGTGATCAGCGCCGTCCCCCAGCCCAGGGCGACGGGCAGCAGCCAGGCCGGGATGCGCTTGGCCAGCCCGAGCAGGGCCGCCGCGACCTGGTAGGCGTTGCCGACGATGGCCAGGAGCCAGAACTCGTTCACCTGCGCCGAATGGGGCAGGAGCACGGTGACCAGCGCCAGCGTCCCGCCGGCGAGAAAGAGCCCGCCCAGCGCCCGTGACATCAGCGGCACGGCAAACGTCCCGCGGGCGTCTGAGTGCATGCCGCCGGGCAGGCTGGTCGGGGAATCGCCGGTCATCCACCATTTATCGGCGTATTGGGCGCGGGGGTTGACTGGTGCGCGTGGCGGGGCCGCGCTGGGGCGGCGCGGTGCAGGCGATGGGACGGCGCCGGCGCGTGGTCGCGCCCGGGGGGGCGCGGGCTACTTCGCCGCCGCGGTGGGGCGCTTGGCCTTGGCCTTGGCCTTGGCCGTGGGCTTGGCGCCGTCGGCGTCGTCCTTGGCCGCTGCGCGCTTGCGGGGCTTGGCCGGCGGCGCGTCCCCGTCGTCCTTGACCGCGGCGAGGCTGGCCTCGAGGGCGGCCATGAGGTCGGGAGCGGGCTCGGGCTCCTCGGCGGCGGGCTGCACGGTGATCTCCTCGCCGCCCGCCTTGCGCTCGATCAGCGCGAGCACGCGGTCGCGGTATTCGTCGCGGTACTTGTCGGGCTCGAAGTCGCTGGAGAGCGAGTCGATGAGCTGCCGCGCCATCGTGAGCTCGCGCTCGCTGGCCTCGGCCTCGGTGATCGAGTCGAGCTCGTCGAGCCGGTCGGGCGCCAGGACCTCGTCGCCGAAGAGCATCGTCGAGAGCGTGAGCACGTCGCCGGCGGGACGGAGCGCGCACAGCTGCTGCTTGGAGCGCAGGACGATGCGCGCCAGCGCGACCTTGCCCGACTCGCGCATGGCATCGAGCAGGAGCCGGTACGCCTTGGCGCCCCCGGTCGCCGGCGCCACGTAGTACGCGTGGTCGAAGTAGATCGGGTCGATGTCGACGAGATCGACGAAATCCTCGACGTCGATCGTCTTCGTCGCCTTCGCGTCGAGGGTCTCGAGCTCCTCGGGCGTGACCACCACGTACCGGTCCGGGGTGATCTCATAACCCTTGACGATGTCCTCGTAGGGCACCTCGTCACCGGTGGTGGCATCCACCCGCTTCTGCTTGATCCGAGCCCCCGTCTTGGCCGAGAGCTGGTGGAAGCGCACCGACTTCGGCGACGTCGCGGCGTAGAGCTTGACGGGCACGTTGACCAGCCCGAAGCTGATCGCACCACTCCAAATCGCGCGAGCCATACTTGGTTTTTATACCGGACGGAGGCCGCGGGCAAGGTGTGAGCGCAGACTTGCCGGGGGGGTGGAGGCGCGGCCGCGGGCGCGCCGCTGTGCGGCCGCAGCGCGCCGCTATGCCGCCGCGGGCGCGCCGCTATGCCGCCGCGGGCGCGTTCGCGCCGGGACCGAGCTCGGTCTGCATGCGGGCGATGGCCCGGCGCAGGAGCCGGGACACGTGCATCTGCGAGACGCCGACGTGGTCGGCGATCTCGCGCTGGGTGAGGCCCTCGAAGAAGCGGAGGGTGACGATCTGGCGCTCGCGGGCGGGCAGGACCTCGAGGCCGCGGGCGAGGACGAGGCGCTCCTCGGCCTGGTCGTAGCCGGGATCCTCGCCGCCGAGCCAGTCGAGGAGCTCGCCGTCCTCGCCGAGTGACTGCTCGAGGGGGACGGTGGCGTAGGCCTGGGCGCCTTGGAGGGCCTCGAGGACCTGCTCGACGGTCGACTGGGTGGCCTCGGCGAGCTCCTCGACGGTGGGCGAGCGGCCGAGGCGGCCGGAGAGGCGATCGACCTCGCGGCCGATGCGGGCGTTGCGTTCCTGGATCCCGCGCGAGACGCGGACCGACCAGGCGCGGTCGCGGAAATGGCGCTTGATCTCCCCGAGGATGGTGGGGACGGCGAAGGTCGAGAAGCGCAGTTCGCGCGAGACGTCGAAGCGATCGACCGCCTTGATCAGGCCGACGCAGCCGACCTGGATGAGGTCATCGAGCGGCTCACCACGATTGACGTACCGGCGCGCGAGCGTGCGTACGAGCGGGAGCATCTGCTCGACCAGCTCCTGACGCGCGGCCAGGTCGCCATTGTCGTGGTAACGGTGAAGTAGCTCTTGCTCGTCGGGCACGCGGTCGCGTCGTCTGGACTGGGGCGCCAAGAACCGGCTAAGCGTGCGGTCGGCGGTCCCCTGCACTGCGGTAAACACTGCGGTGCTCACTTCATCCTCCCGGTCGGGACGCTATCCATCCTGCCTTCCCCCCCGATGAAAGCAAGGTGGACAGTGATGGACACCCCGTCGTGGAGGCCTTTGCGGTAGAACTTGTAGGGTGGACAAGGGTGGTCAGCCGCCTTGGGAGGCCGTAAGCAAGGCGCCGGCCGGCAAGGCAGGCGCCGCGGGGTCAGGCACCCTGGTCAGCGCCACCAACTTCGCGACCATGACCGGGGTCTCGCGCGAGCGGCTGCGCACGTGGGAGCGGCGTTACGGGTTTCCCCGGCCGCTGCGCGTGGGGCGTGGGCCGCGGCGGTACGAGCTCGTCGACGCCGCCCGGGTCGTGGCCGTGCGGCGCGCCGCCGATCAGGGCGTGCCGCTCAGCGATGCCATCGCCGCCTCGCATGCGACAGCGCCGGCGGGCGTGTCGGTGAGCACGCTTCAGGCCATCCCCGAGCGGTTCCCGGCCCCCGTGCTCCTCCTCAGCGGGCCCGAGCCGATGTGCATCGAGTACGTCAATCCGGCGCTCGCCGAGCGCATCGGATCACCGACCTCGGGGACGGCGCTCGCGACCGTCGCGCCGTGGCTGCCCGGGAGCGCCTGCGAGTCGGTCCTCCATGCCCTCTTCGCGAGCTCCACGGGCGCGCGCGAATGCGTGCATCCGGCGTGGTCGGGCTTCTCCCGAGAGACTGCGCGCTCGCTCTGCTACGTCGTTCCCGTCGAGCCCGGCCGGTCCCCGCTCGTGGCCATGGTCGAGCTCGACGCCCCCGAGGAGCGCGATCTCCGCAACGAGCTCGCCGAGCTCAGGGCCGATCGCGATCGCCTTCGGGAACAGGTGGACCGGCGCGAGCGCTGGGTGGTGGCGACCTCCGAGCTCGCCTCGCTCTTCCAGCGCGAGACCGGGTCGGCGCTCCTGCAGGCGACGGCCGAGACGATCGTGCACCGCCTCCCGCCGATCGACGCCGGAGTGGCGATCTACATGGGCGGCGAGCTCGCCCTGGGCAGCTCGACCCGGGGCCTGCTCGGGCCGTGCATGGTCACCGTCACCGCGCACGCGGATATCGCCGCCGTGCTCCGCAACGGAACGCCCGCCTGGCTCGAGCCCTCGACGGTGGCCGCCTTCGGCGCGCCCGCCGACGTGCTCCTCCTCGCCGTGCCCGTCGCCGTCGTCGGCGAGACGCTCGGCGCCGTCCTCATGGTCATGGACGAGCCGCGCCCGATCGCAGGCGAGGTGGGATCGCTGCTCACCGTGCTCTCGGCCGCGATCGGGTTCGCCCTCCTGCGCGACCGGCTGCTCGAGGGAGCGCGCGAGCAGGGCCGGCTCCGCCCCCCGAGCGCCGAATAGCCCCACCCGAGACCGAACGCGCGCGGGGCGCCCTACCCGCCCCGCGCTCCCAGCCCAAAGACTCAGGTCGAAGTGTTGGCGGCGATGATCGGCGACCGGGTCGGGGTGGGACTGCCGCCGAAGGGCTCGGCGGTGACCAGGACCTCGCGCACTCCGCGCAGCGATCCGGGGACGGCGACGGTGCCGCTGCCCTGCGAGTTCACGCTGAACAGGGCGTCGGTGGGACGGGGTGCCTTGGCCGAACCGACCTCCCACACCTCGTAGACGCGGCCGGCGGGGGGGCTCGGCAGGTGGCTGACGTTGAGCGTTCCGTAGTCGCCGGTGATCTCGAGCGTCGCGCTCGCGTCGTGGGCCACGCCGGACTGGAGGATCTCGGCGTTGACCGCGCGCGTGGATGTCGAGGAGCTCCCGAGCACGACGGCGCCGACGACGAGGCCGCACGCCAGTCCGGCGGCCAGGGTCGCCCCCAGCGCCAGACGCGGACGCATGATCAGGCGCAGGCGGCTGCGTGCCTTGCCTTGCGGTCGGTCGGCCTCGGGGCCTGCGGCTTGGAGGAGCTCGGCCTCGGCGTGGACGATGGCCTTGATCCGCCCGCCCAGGGCGGGCGGCGCGGGCACCATGGGGACGGCGGTGCCGAGGGCATCGGCGGCCACCGAGAGCTGATGGATGTCGCGCTGGCAGCGGGCACAGCCCGCCAGGTGCAGCTCGAACTCGTATGCCTCGTCTTCGGGCAGCGCGCCGAGCACGTACGCAGCGGCCGTATCGCTGTTCCCGCAGTACCTCGGTCCCGAGACACTCATGCGTGTACTCCTGTGATCTCCATGCGCAGGCGGAGCTTGTCCAAGCCTAGGCGCATTCTGCCCTTAACGGTCCCCACGGGGATCTCCAGCATCTCGGCCATCTCGGTGTGGGTGAAGCCGGCGAAGTAGGCGAGCTCGATGACCCGGCGCTGCTCGGCGGGGAGGTCGTCGAGCAGGGTGCGGATGGTCCCCGCCTCCTGACGTCTGCTCACCTCTTCGTCGGTGCGGTCGGGAGCCATCAGGCGCTCGGCGAGGCCTTCGTCCCCGGCGCGGCGCGATTCGTGACGGACGGCGCGCCGGAGCGCGTCGATGGCGCGGTTGTGCACGATCCCGAGAATCCAGTTGCGGACGCTGCCACGGCTCTGCTCATAGCGCGCGCCGTTGCGCCATAGAGCGAGGAAGGCGTCCTGCGCGACCTCCTCGGCGGCGGCGCGAGACCCGCTGATCCGGTAAGCGAGCGAGAACGCCGCGTCGGCGTGACGCTCGTAGATGAGATCGAAGGCACCGGCGTCGCCGCGCGAGAGGAGGACCATCAGCTCCTCGTCGGCGAGGCCGCGCAGCCGGTGCTCGCCGACGGTGTTCAGACGCCCGATCAGGGGCCTTCGTGAAGCCACGGGGTGAGTGTCCTCCTCTTCGTGCTCGCCGGTCGCTTACGCGATCTCGCGGGACGCGGTGGCGTGATGCGATGCGGCGACCGGCTCGGCGCTCACGGCGACGGCGGCGGCGGCGGGGATCTGCGCCGGCGTCTCCTCGGAGGAACCGGTGATCGAATCCCTGAACTCGCGCAGGCCCTGACCGAGGGCCTTGCCGGCGCCGGGTAGGCGCTTGGGCCCGAGCACGAGCAGCGCGACGACAAGCACGATGAGCAGGTGCATGGGACTGAGGATTCCTGTGGGCATGGGGTGATTTCTCCGTTCGATGCTGAGCAAATTCTGTGCCCCTCCTACGTCGCGCCGACGCCGGTCGGATCACCCGCTGGACGATTGCCCACGCCGTTGATCCGCCGCCCTTGCCGGCCCGTAGAGAACGATCAATCCCGGCGCCGAGGGCGGCGACCGGATCCATCGACGGACGCCCATATGCAGGGCGTCCTGGCGCTGACCGGAGGTTTCACTGATGCCGAACGACGTGAAGGATCAAGCACACGAGCTGACCCCGCAGACGCGGGGGGTCGTCGAGGAGCTCGTCCGCGACGACGTGGGCCGCAAGAAGTTCCTGAAGGCGGTCGGGACTGCCGGCGCCGCGAGCTTCGGGGCCTTCGTGCTCGCCGCCTGCGGGTCGAGCTCGAGCACCACCTCGACGGCGACGAAGACGGCGACGAGCGCTCCCGCGACCACCACCGCAGCGGCGGCGGCGTCGGTCCCCGCCTCCTTCGGCGCCGGTGATGTCGGGATTCTCAACTACGCCCTGACGCTCGAGTACCTCGAGGCCGAGTTCTACGCCAAGGTCAAGGCCGCCGGCCTGTTCAAGGGCGCGGTGGGATCGCTCGTCTCCCAGTTCGGCGAGCAGGAGTCAGAGCACGTCGCGGCCATCCACCAGACGGTGATCAAGCTCGGCGGCACCCCCGCCCCCAAGCCCACGGGCAAGTTCCCCATCACCAGCGCCGCCGCCGTGGCCAAGCTCGCCTACACGGTCGAGAACCTCGGCGCCTCGGCGTACCTGGGCCAGGCCGCGCACATCACCAACCCCCAGGTGCTGGCCGCCGCGCTGGCCATCCACACCGTCGAAGCACGCCACGCCGCCACCCTGGCGACGCTCGTCCCCGGTGGCCACGTGACCCCGACGGGGGCGTTTGCCAACCCCGCCACCTCGGCGACGGTGCTGGCCGCCGTCAAGCCCTTCATCGCCTAATTACAGAGAGGACCCAATGATCACCGACCGACTTGCCAACCCCGAGCTCGCGGAGCTCGAGGTAGGTGGCGTTACCCGCGCCAGCTTCCTCGTCCGCGGCGCTCTCGCCGCCGCCGCCGTCTACGGCACCACCGCGGCGGCACCGTTCGTCTCCGGTGCCCTCGGCGCCACCACCGACGTCGACATCCTCAACTTCGCGCTCACGCTCGAGTACCTGGAGACCGACTTCTACCAAGTCAAGGCCAAGACGGTGGGACTCACCGGTCAGGCCAAGCACGACGTGGAGGTCTTCGGCAAGGAAGAGGCCGCGCACGTGGCCGCCCTGACGCAGGCGATCAAGACCGCCGGTGGCACGCCCGTGCCCAAGCCGACGTTCTCCTTTCCGGTCACCGGCGCCTCGGCGTTCATGAGCCTCGCCTACACCGTGGAGAACCTCGGGGTCAGCGCCTACAACGGGGCGGGGCCGCTGCTGGGGAGCAAGGCGCTCCTCGCCGCCGCCGGGAGCATCGTCCAGATCGAGGCGCGCCACGCCGCCGCCATCGGCCTGCTGATCGGAAAGTCGCCGACTCCCGACGGCGGCTTCGACACCCCGAAGAACATGTCGCAGGTCCTCGCCGTAGCGAAGCCGCTCATCAAGTAGGCGAGACGGCCACCCGCGCGACCAGCGCCGCGCGTACCTGCGGCCATTCGGAGGCGATCACGCTGTAGTAGGCCGAGTCGCGAACCCCGTCGCCGTAGGGCACGACCATGTGGGAGCGGAAGATCCCCTCGAACCTCGCGGGCAGCGCGGCCAGCGCCGCCCGCGAGCGTTCGTTGCGGGCGTCGGTCTTGAACTCGACGCGCAGGCAGTCGAGCTCCTCGAAGGCGTGGCCGAGCATGAGCAGCTTGGCCTCGGCGTTGGCGCCCGTGCCCCACGCCGCGGGCGCGAGCCAGGTGTGCCCGATCTCGAGTCCGCGGTGCTCGGGACGGAGCGTCAGGTAACGGCTCGACCCGATGGCCCGGCCGCTGGCGCGGTCGATGGTGGCGAAGGCGCCCTCACGCCCGGCCGCGGTATCGGCGACGGCGCGCTCGAGCCAGGCCGCGAAACCGCCGGGCCCGTTGACCGAGTACGGCATCCAGCGCCAGATCTCGGGGGCCTGGGAGGCCTCGAGGAGGTCGGCGGCGTGCCGCGAGCTCAGGGGCTCTAAGACAACGCGCTCGCCTTCAAGCCTGCGCGTGAGACCGGCCCACACCGCCGCTCAGCGGTTGACGCCCGACATGTCCGGATAGCGGTCCCCCGCCGCGGCGCCGATCGGCGCCGCCTCGTCGATCCGCGCGAGATCCTCCTCACTGAGCTCGATCTCCGTCGCCTCGACGTTCTGCTCGAGGTAGGAGCGCCGCTTGGTCCCCGGGATGGGGACGACATCCTCGCCCTGATGCATGACCCAGGCGAGGGCGAGCTGCCCGGGGGTGCAGTCGTGCTCGGCCGCGAGCTCCTGTACCCGCGCGAGGAGCTCGAGGTTGCGTTCGAGGTTGCCGTCGGCGAAACGCGGATTGTGGCGGCGGAAATCCCCGGGTTCGAGGCTGTCGACGCTCTGCACGCGACCGGTGAGGAAGCCCCGGCCCAGCGGGCTGTAGGCGACGAGCCCGATCCCGAGCTCGCGCACGGTGGGGAGGATCTCCGCTTCGACGTCGCGGGTCCACAGCGAGTACTCGCTCTGCAGCGCGGAGATGGGATGCACGGCCTGAGCGCGGCGGACCGTCTCCGGGGCGGCCTCGGAGAGCCCGAGGAAGCGGACCTTGCCCTCGTCGACGAGCTCGGCCATCGCCCCCACCGTCTCCTCGATCGGCACGTCGGGGTCGACGCGGTGCTGGTAGTAGAGATCGATGTGGTCGACCGCGAGCCGGCGCAGCGAGCCTTCGCAAGCGGAGCGCACGTAGTCCGGGCGACCATTGATTCCCCGGCGCCCGGGGTTCTCCGGGTCCCGGACGATCCCGAACTTGGTCGCGAGGATCACCTCATCGCGGCGGTCGGCGATCGCGGCGCCCACGAGCTGCTCGTTGGTGAACGGCCCGTACATGTCCGCGGTGTCGAACAGGGTCACGCCGAGGTCGATGGCGCGGTGAATGGTCGCCACCGCCTCGGACTCGTCGGCGCTCCCGTAGAACTCCGACATCCCCATGCAGCCGAGTCCCTGCGCGGACACGACGAGACCTTCACGACCGAGGCTGCGCTGCTCCATGGTCTTGGAGCTTACTCAGCTCCCACAGGGCACCCTGCTCGGCGACGGTGAGCAGGCGCCAGCGCTCGTGGCCCGGCTCCCAGACATAGACGTTGACGTCGACGACGCTGCGCACCCCACGCAGCACCTCGGCGGTCTCGCGCCCGCTCACGTCCTCGCCGAGGACCTCCCGGGAGAGCAGGTCGACGACCTTGAAGCGGCGCGGCGCCCGCGGCTCGGCCTCGGGCGCCGGCGCCTGACGCGCCGGCGGCTTGGGCGGCACGTACAGCGACGTCGGCGTCGAGGACGAGGACGAGGACGAGGACGGGCTTTGCAACACCCGCTCCAAGGGCACCACGTTCGCTCCGGTGCCCTTGGTTGAGGTTTCGAGGACCCAGACCTTGCGGCCCATAGCGGTTACGCCGCGATCCGCAGCGCCTCGACTCCCTCGGTGCCGGCGAGGCGACGGAGCGCTTGCTCCTCGAGCTCGCCCACCCGGGCCGAGGTGATGCCGAGCGCCGATCCCGTCTGGCGCAGAGTGCGCGGCTCGTCTCCGGAGAGTCCGAAGCGCAGCTCGAGCACCTTGCGCTCGGGCTCGGGGAGCCGAGCGATGATCTCGGCGACCTGCTCGTCGCGCTGGGAGTCGGCGACCTCCTCGAGGGGGTCGGGGCGATCGCTGGGCAGGACATCGCCGAGCGCCACCTCGCCGTCGTCGCTCACCGCCTGATCGAGGCTGGCAAGGCTGCGGGCCAGCTCGCGGACCTCGGTCACCTGCTCGATCGGGAGCTCGGCCACTTCGGCGATCTCCTCGTCGGTCGGCTCACGACCGAGCTTGGCATTGAGCTCGCTCTCGACCCTGCGCACCTTGACCTGCCGCTGGGCGACGTGGACGGGAATCCGGATCGTCCGACCCGAGTTCTGAAGCCCACGCTGGATCGCCTGGCGGATCCACAGCGTGCCGTAGGTGGAGAACTTGAACCCGCGACGCCAGTC
>DASZKU010000243.1:0-31718 GCA_035552815.1 Solirubrobacteraceae bacterium
CTGGGGATGATCGGCCGCGGTGTCGGCTGGTGGATCGGAGACTGGCTGCGCTACGGCAACGCGGCCTACGGCGAGCGCTACGTGCGGGCGGCGCGGATCACCGGGTATGACGTTCAGACGCTGATGAACATGACCTACGTCGCCTCACGCGTGCACCTCTCCCGACGCCGGGAGAAGCTCTCCTGGAGCCACCACGCGGAGGTGGCCGCGATGAGCGACGAAGATCAGGCAGCGTGGCTGGTGCGCGCCGAGGAGGACCGGCTCTCGGTGCAGGATCTGCGCGTCATGCTGCGCGAGGCGCGTAACCGCGACCGAACCCCCGAAGGCCTCGACGAGGGCACGGCACCAGCGGCGGCGCGCCGCGAGCCGGGAACGGTGTGTCCGCACTGCGGCCATCCGATCCGCGTCAATGCCGGCCGCCGGGGCCACGACTCCGACGTGACCATCGTCGCCGCCTGACCGCCACGCCGCGATGGTGGGGATCACCGCTCCGCCGACCGAGGCGCTCCGCGACGCCGGCCGGCCGCTGTTCGCCGACGGGCTGCACGGAGCCCGTGTCGAGGGCCACCGCGCGCGGCTGCGGGACGCGATCGCCGAGATCGTCCCCCTGCAGGCGGCCGCCGAGGAGCAGCGCCGGTTTCCACCCGAGGCGATCCGGATCCTCGGCGACGCAGGCGTGTTCCGCGAGCGCTGGAAGGGGGGCGGGCACGGTGACCTCGGCCGGTCGGTGATCCTCGCCGAGGAGCTCGGGTACGCGGGCCTCGGCGGGGTGGGAATCGGGATCAGCCTCCACCTCGAGGCGGTGACCGCGATCCTCACCCGCTTCGCCCGCAGCGAGCCCGCGCGCGAGGCGCTCGAGGCCGCCCTCGACGGGCGCATGATCGGGTGCCTCGCCACCTCTGAAGAGCACGCGGGCTCGGATCTGACGAGCATCGCCACCCAGCTCGCCCCGGCCGGCTCCGGCTACCGGCTCACCGGGCGCAAGTGGTTCGTCTCCCCGGGTGACGCCGCCGACTTCGCGCTCGTCCTGTGCCGGCGGGTGGAGAGCGAGGGGGCTCGGCGAGGTCGCGTGGCGCCGCTGGCGGTGGCGCTGGTGCCCCGGAGCGGCCTCGTGGTCGAGCGCGTGCTCGAGACGGTCGGGATGCGGAGCCTTGGCACCGCGCGGATGACGGTGGACGCCGAGATCGGCGCCGACGCGCTCGTGGCCAAGCCCGGGGTCGGGCTCCTCGCGGTGACGTGGGGACTGACCCACGAGCGCCTCGCCATCGCCGCCCAGGCGCTCGGCACCGCTCGGCTGGCGCTCGAGCTCGCGGTGGCTCGGACCGCGCGCCGCCGGCAGTTCGGGGCGCCGCTGTTCGAGCATCAGGCGCTGCGGCTGCGCATCGCGGATCTTGCCGCCCAGGTGGAGATCGCCCGCCGGGGCGTTCACGCCACCGCGGCCGAGCTGCCCACGCTCCCCGAAGGGGGACTGCGCTCCGCGGCCGCGGCCAAGGTCACCGCCACGCGGCTGGCGGCACGCGTGCAGGACGAGGCCCTGCACCTGTTCGGCGGCTCGGGGTACGTGGAAACGGAGACGCCGCTTGGCCGAATATGGCGCGATGGGCGGATCGGCCGCCTGGGCGCCGGTAGCGACGAGGTGATGTGGGAGCTCGTGGCCGCCGGCCTCCAGACCGGAGGCGAAGCCTACGAGCGGCTGATCGCCCCGGCTGACTGATCTTGCTCCACCACCAGCGACGGGAGATGCCATGACCACCAGCCAAGAGCTCGACCGCAGGGTGATCGCCGACTCGCTCGTGCGCTGCGCCCGGGGCGCGCTCGAGATCAAGGGCGAGCACCGGCCGGTGGCGCTCGACCTCGACCTCATCGACGGGCAGGGGCTGCGCCTCGGGGACTACCTGATGGACTCGCTGGGGTTCGTCACGTGGATGACCGAGCTCGAGGACGAGCTCGAGCTGCCGCTCATGGACTACGCCGACACCGAGCGCACGCGCACTCTCGGCGCGCTCGCCGATGCCGTGCTCGAGGATGCCGATCCCGACCGGCTGCGGCGCTTCCACGAGCGCTGGTCGACCCCGGGGAGCGACTGAGATGGCGCTCGCGAGCACCGGTGAGCCCGGCGCCGACCTGCTGGAGCGCCTCGAGCGCGGTGGCGCCCACGGCGCCACCCTGACGGTGATCGACCGCGACGGCGACACCGAGCGCACCAGCTTCGCGGCGGTGATGGAGCGCGGCGAGCGCATCGCCCGCGGCCTGCGAGACGCGGTCGGGCCCGCCGACACCGTCGGCGTCGTCCTGAGCTCGTCGATCGACTGCGCCGCGAGCCTCATCGGCGTCCTGCGCGCGGGACTGACGCTGGCCTCGTTCCCGGCGCGAGCGCGCGCCATGAGCGTCGAGCAGCACGCTCTGCAGGTGGGGACGCTGTGCGCGGCGACGGGCGCCGGCGTGCTCCTCGCCGACCGCGACACGCTCGCCAAGCTCACCGGGCTTCCCGTTCGCGCCCTCCCCTTCGACGCCCTCGACAGCGCGGGCGCGACCGCCGCGCTCCCGGACCGCCCCGGCAAGCTCGTCCAGTTCACCTCGGGGAGCACCTCGGCGCCCAAGGGCATCCAGCTCCCGCTCGATCGTGTCGGAACCCATCTCGGGGCGCTGATCGAGCGCTTCGGCCTGCGTCCCGGCGAAGCGGTGTCCTCGTGGCTGCCGCTGTCGCACGACATGGGGCTGATCGGCGCCTTCTTCACCACCTGGGCGGCGGGCGCTCACCTGACGCTGATCGATCCCCAGGTCTTCGTGTGGGATCCGAGCATCTGGATGCGCACCTGTGCCGAGACGAGCACCGTGCTCACCTGGGGACCGAACTTCGGCTTCATGCTCGCCGCGCGCACGGCCCGGCGGCTGTCCGGCCTATCGCTGGCCCCCTTGCGGTGCTGCGTGGTGGGAGCCGAGCCGGTCCAGGCGCCGACCCTGCGCACCTTCGCCGAGGCGACGGCGCCGTTCGGGTTCCGAGCCGCGGCGCTGACGCCGGGGTACGGCCTGGCCGAGGCGACGCTCGGGGTGTGCACGGCCCTGCCCGGGGAGATGTGGCGCAGCGCGCGGGTCGATCCCGTCGCTCTCGGCGAGGGCGACTGGCGCGAGGCGCAGAGGGGGACGGAGATCGTCAGCGTCGGCGTCCCCGTGCCCGGCGTCGAGGTGCGGCTGGCGCCGGGCGCGAGCGACGTGGCGGAGATTCAGGTGAAGGGCCCGTCGCTGCTCGAGTCATACCTCGGGGCCACGCTCGAGCTCGCCGACGGCGAATGGCTCCGGACCGGCGATCTCGGGGCGCTCGCCGACGGCGAGCTCTACGTGTGCGGACGCCACGACGACGTCCTCATCGTCGCCGGGCGCAATCTCTACGCGCAGGACCTCGAGCTCACCGCGGCCGAGCACCCGGCGGTCCGCGTCGGCAATTGCGTGGCCGCCCAGCGCGACGATGGTCGCTACGTGATCGTTGCCGAGTGGCGCCGGAGCGCCGACCGCGAGCTCATGCAGGAGGCGAGCAGCTGGATCCAGCAGGAGCTCACCGCGCGGTTCGGGACGGGGCCCGCCGACGTCGCCATGATCGCGCCCGGAACCCTGCCCAAGACCCCGAGCGGCAAGCTCGCGCGCCGCGCCACCGCCAAGCTCTACCACGCCGACGAGCTTCAGCGCGTGAGCTGAGTCAGCCCCGGCGCTCCCACAGCGCCCACCGGCCGATCGGGCGCAGGCGCATGTAGCGGGCGATCGTCTCCGCGGCCGGGGTCGTCTCGCAGGTGACGGTGAGGCAGCCCGCGCGCGCCGCTTCGCGCGTCACCACCCGCATGAGCTTGATCGCGAGCAGCGATCCGCGTGCGGCCGGGGTGGCGGCCAGGCCCCAGGTGTAGAGGTTGCCGTGGTCGTGACGGACGATCAGGCCGCACGCCAGCTCCCCCCCGCGCCGGGCCACGTAGGCGAGATAGCCGGTGCCGTCGTCGCGCTGGAAGGCCGCCGAGAGGGTGTCGGGCGGCTGCACGCCGAAGGCGAGGTCGTTGCAGCGCGCGACCATCGCGGCGGCCGGCTGCGCGTCGAGCTCGAGCTCGGGTTCCTCGCGGGCCGGGGGAGCGTGGAGCCGGCCCCCCATCACCATCGGCGCCATCCGCCGCGTGTGCCCGCGCGAGCGCAGGAGCTTGGCGGTGGGCTGGTCGGCGGCCGGGACCCACACGCCCCAGTGCCCGACGCCGGCGGACGCGTAGCGCTCGGAGATCTCCGACAGCGAACGGCCGAGCGCCTGGGGATCGTCGTAGAAGACGCTGTTGACGAGCGCGAACCGGGCCGCGGCGGGGACCACCGTCGCCTGCACGCCACCGTCGGCTTCGAACAGCGAGGCGCCGGGCGAGGCGCCGGCCAGGGCGCGGTGAAAGGCCCGCTGGCTGCGCTGCTGGCGGCGCATGAGATCACCGTCGTCGAACATCGCTCGGCCCCGAAGGTATCGCGACCGGGGTGGCCGACTCCAGCGCCGGCGGCCCCGGCGGCACGCGCATTTGCCGCGGCCGTGCCCGCGTGGGATACAGATCCCGTGGCCCACGTCACGGTGCTGGCACCCAAGTTCGACGCGAGCGATCCGGCGCTCCTCGCCGATCCCTACCCCGTCTACGCCGAGCTCCGCGCGGCCAGTGCGGCGTGCCGCGGTGCCCCGGGCCAGTGGGTGCTCACGCGCTACCACGAGGTGGCGCGGATGCTCCGCGAGCGCCGCCTGACCAAGCAGCTCCCCGCCGCCTATTACCGCGTCGCCGGCGCGGCGCCCGGGGTCGAGAGCTTCCTGGCCCGGATGAACACGGGTCGGCGCGACCAGCTGCTCGCCCGGCGCGTGGGAGCGGCGTTCCGCGCCCCGCTCGTCGAGCAGCTCGGACGGCGCATGAGCGCGATGGTCGACGACCTGCTCGACGATGCGCTCCAGGCGCGCACCTTCGACCTCGCACGCGGCCTCGCGCTGCGCTTTCCGATGATGGTGATGTGCGAGCTGATCGGGATCCCCGAGGAGGATCGCGAGGAGCTGTGGCCGCGTGCGGCGGCGCTGCTCGCGTCGTTCAGCGACGCGGCCTTCCTCGGCGACCGCGATCTCCGCCAAGCCGAGGAGTCGCTCGCGTGGATGCAGCGCTACCTCGCCGAGCTCGTGGCCGAGCGACGGGCCCGGCCCGTCGAGGACCTGCTCTCGAGACTCGCCCCCGCCGGTCCCGAGGGCACGAGCTTCAGCGACGAGCAGATCGTCGACAGCGCGATCCGGGTGTTCTACGCCGGCTTCGAGACCTCGAAGGGAATGCTGTGCAACGGCGTCGCCGCGCTCCTCGACCATCCCTGCGAGCTCCGGCGCCTGCGCGAGGATCCGTCGCTGATCCCGAGCGCCGTCGATGAGTTCCTCCGCTACGACGCGCCCATCCAGGTGTCGATGCGGATGGCGCTCGAGCCCTTGGAGGCGGGCGGCCGGCGGATCCACGAGGGACGCGTGCTCGTGCTCCTCATCGGTTCGGCCAACCGTGACGAGCGGCGCTTCGCCGCTCCCGATCGCTTCGACGTCGGCCGGCGCCCCAACCCCCACCTGAGCTTCGGCGGCGGTCTGAACTATTGCCTCGGTGCCGCGCTGGCCAAGCAGGAGGGCGTCATCGCGCTCTCGCGCCTGCTCGCCCGCACCACCGAGATCGAGCCCGCCGGCGAGCGGACGCGCCAGCCGCTGGTGAACCTCCGCTGCCTGGAGCGCTTCCCGGTCTGCGTCCGGGCGCGCTGAGGACGAGTTGAGTCAGAGCCCGGGTGCGCGGGAGGATCCGGCTATGACCTCCGCTCCGCTCAGCCAGACCCAGCGCTACTTCCTCGACGTCCTCCTCGACGACGGCTTCGACCCGACGTGGCAGCACGTGACGACGGCATTCTCGTTTCCCGCCGAGCTCGATCCCGAGCGCGCACGGGCGGCCGCGAGCGAGGTCGCCACCCGCCACCCGATCCTCCATACCCGCCTCGATTACGACGCCGGGACGGCGCTGCTCGTCCCCTGCGCGGACGCCGAGACGCCGTACACGACGGTCGACCTCCGCCAGGCCGGCGACCGGGAGCTCGACCTCTGGGTGTCGCACTTCCTCGATCAGCCCTTCGACCTCGGCGCCGGGCCGTTGTGGAGATTCGCCGTGGTTGCCGGTGCCGGACGCACGGTGTGGGCCCTGGCCGCCCACCACCTCGTCGCCGACGCGGCCAGCCTGTGGCTGGTGAGCAAGGATCTGATCCTCCGCTCCTTCGAGGAGGATCTCGATCTCCCCGGTCCGCCCTTCGCCGACTTCCTCGCCGAGGAGGAGGAGCTCCTGAGCGGGCCGGTGGGGCGCGAGCGGCTGGCGTACTGGACCGAGCAGCTCGAGGGCGCGAGCCCGGCGGTGATCACCGAGCAGCGGCCCCGTCCCCACGAGGTGAGCTCGGGCGTCGCCCTGCCGGTGAAGTTCGCCGCCGACGCCGGTGACGCGCTCCAGCGCGAGGCGCGCGCCCGCCGCGTGACTCCGCTGCCCCTGCTCGCCGCGCACGTGTTCACCGCCGTCAAGCGCGCCACCGACGAGGACGATGTCCTTTGCGGCGTGGTCACCGACCTGCGCGGCCAGCGCTACACGACGACGGTCGGCCCCTTCACCGACGTGATGCTCGTCCGCGACCGGGTCGCCCTCGGGGAGGACGAGGCGCAGCGGCTGACCCAGATCCGCAACGCCTTCTTCATCGGCTGGCAGCAGCAGCTGCCCGTCGCCTATCTGCGCGCTCACCTGCCCGCCCTCGGGGACGGGCCGGACCGGACCCCCAACCCCTGCGATCTCTTGCTCAATTTCCTGCCCGCGCCCCCGGCCGCCGATTGGCAGCGGATGATGGGCGTGTGCGGAGAGGCCACGCCCGCGCTCTGCTTCCCCCGCCACCGGCTCTCGGCGCCCGCCAAGCGCTTCCACGCGCCGCTCTACATCTTCCTCTTCGCCCTGATCGAACGGCTCGACGGCTGGATCTACGCGCATCGCCGGGCCGAGCTCGCCGAGCTCAACGCCGTCGTCGCCGAGCAGCTCCAGCTCGCCGTATCCAGCCTCACCGCCGTCGCCTGAGCGCCCGCGCCGGCCCGGGCGGACGTCACACGAACGCCGGGTGCGCGAGCTCGGCGCCGGCGAGGAGAGCGCCGTGCGCGCTGTAGAGCTCGCGACCGACGGTGAAATGCTGGGTTGCGGCGTGGGCGTCACGCAGGCGACGCTGGAGCGGCGAGCGGGTGTACAGCGACGAGGAGCCGGCCAGCGTGTAGGCGGTGTCGATGACGCCGACGGCGAGGGCCGCGACCTTGACCGCCGCCGCCCGCAGCCGCGCGCGGTCCGAGGCCGCGAGCACCCGCCCGTCGCGGGCGAGCGCGTCGGCGCGCTCGACCTCGCTGACGAGCAGGCCGCGGGCCGCCTCGAGGGTGATGGTGGCGTCCCCGAGCTCGAGCCCGAAGAGCGGCGACTCGGCCAGCGGAGTGGGGGAGAAGGCCGAGCGCTTGCCCCCGGCCGCGAGCTCGCGCACCGTGCTCAGGGCCCCGGCGCCGATCCCGGCCAGCGTCGCGGCCACGAACGTCCCGCCCTGGGCGGGCGGCGCCACCCGGAGGATGGCCGCGCCCGCCGGCGCGCCCGCCGCCAGCTCGGCGGTGAGGCCCTCGGGAGCGACGACGTGGGAGACGCGCACGTCGTGGCTCCCGGTGCCCCGCAGGCCGACGGCATCCCAGGTCCTGACGATCTCCACCTCGCCGGCCGGGAGGACCACCATGCGCATCCGCGGCAGACCGCCGGCGTCCGTCATCACCTGCCGGTCCTCGACGGCGACGCACTGCAGGAAGATCCAGCGGGCGTGCTCGCAGCCCGAGACCAGAGGCCATTGCCCCGAGACCCGCCAGCCGCCGTCGATGCGTTCGGCCCGTCCCTTGGGTGCCGCTGCGCCCGCCACGAGCGCGTCCGGGGTGTCGGCGTAGATCTGCTCGCGCGCCGCCTCGGGGAGGTAGCCGAGCATCACCTGGGAGAGCGCCACCTGCCCGACGGTCCAGGCGACGGCCGCGTCGGCCTGGGCGAGCGTCTCGACGACGGCCAGGACCTCGCCTAGGCTCAGGTCCTCGCCGCCGTGGCGGGCGGGGACGGCCATGCGCAGGCAGCCGGCGCCGGCCAGCGCCTCGAGGAGCTCCGGGCCGAGGAGGCCGGCGCGCTCGACCTCGTCGGCGCGCTCGCGCACCAGCGCCAGGAGCTCGCCGGCGGCCGCGAGGGTCGCGCGCTTGACCGGTTCTGCGACCGCGCCGGCTGGGGCCATTCCCGCCACCCGGCGATCTTAGATCCGGCCGCCCCGGAGCTCACAGCTGCGCTCGCCGCCGTGCCCCGCGGCGCCTAAGCTCAGTGGTGCCGTGATCGACCACATCAAGCTGCCGGTCGGTGACTACGCGCGCAGCCGCGCCTTCTTCACCGCCGCGCTGGCGCCGCTCGGCTACCGGATGCTGATCGAGCGCGGGGGGCGTGAGGCCGGGTTCGGCGCCGACTTCCCCCACTTCTGGATCGCGCAGTCCGAGGCGCCGACGCCGGCGCACGCCGCGATCCGCGCCCGCGACCGGGCGGCGGTGGCGGCGTTCCACCGCGCCGCGCTCGAGGCGGGGGGCACGGACAACGGCGCTCCCGGTATGCGGTCGCACTATCACCCCGGCTACTTCAGCGCCTTCGTCCTCGACCCCGATGAGCACAACATCGAAGCGGTGTGGCACGGCGCGGGGTCGGCGCCGTGAGTCCCCTCGCCGCGCCCGTCGAGCTGCTCCCCGACCCGCGGGGAATCATCGCCGGCGAGCGGGTGGAGCACGGCGGGTCGGGTACCCACACGCACGTGTACGCGGCCACCGGACGTCCGACGACCGAGGTCCCGCTAGCGGGCGCGGTGGAGATGGACGGCGCGGTGGGCGCCGCCGCCGCGGCCGGCGGGCGCTGGCGCCGGCTCCCGGCCAGCGGGCGGCGCGATGCGCTGCTCGCGCTCGGGCGCCTGATCGCGCGGGACGCCGAGCGTCTCGTCCCCCTGCAGACGCTCGAGAGCGGCATCCCGCGGCAGTTCGCCGCGCCGGTCCCGGGCGCCGCCGCCGACTTCTTCGCCTACTACGCCGGGTGGGCCGACAAGGTCGGCGGTGAGGTGATCGAGACGTGGCCGGTGCGCGCGCTCGACTATGCCCGCGAGGAGCCCTACGGGGTGGTGGCGGTGATTGTCCCGTGGAACGCGCCGCTCGCCTCGCTCTCTCAGATCGTCGCCGCCGCGCTGGCGGCGGGCAACACCGTCGTCCTCAAGCCGCCCGAGCTCGCCCCGTTCACGGCGCTGCGCGTGGGCGAGCTGGCGCTCGAGGCGGGGCTCCCGGCGGGCGCGCTCAACGTCGTCCCCGCGGGCCCCGAAGGCGGCGCGGCCCTCGTCGCCCATCCCGGGGTCGACAAGGTCCACTTCACGGGTAGCGGCGCCACCGCGCGGGAGGTCCTCGCCGGCGCCCAGGGGAACCTGACGCCGGTGGCGCTCGAGCTCGGCGGCAAGTCGGCCCAGCTCGTGTTCGCCGACGCCAACCTGCGGGCGGCGGCTCGCCAGGTGCTCTCGGGGCTGGTCATCTACAGCGGCCAGGGCTGCGCCAACGGGACGCGCGTCCTCGTCCAGGACACGGTCTACGAGGAGCTCGTCGAGCTCGCCCTCTCGCGCCTGCGCAGCGTCCGCGTCGGCGATCCCCTGGCCGCGGGGACGATGGTCGGACCGGTCATCTCCGAGCAGGCGTGCGCGCGGATCCTCGCCCTCATCGAGCGCGCGCGAGCGGACGGCCACGGCCGCCTGCTCGCGGGTGGGGAGCGGCTCGAGGGCGAGCTCGGGGAGGGCTTCTTCATCGCCCCGACCGTGTTCGGCGAGGTCGACCACGACACCGAGCTCGCCCAGCGCGAGATCTTCGGACCGGTGCTCTCGTTTTTGCCCTTCGCGACCGAGGAGGAGGCGATCCGGCTCGCCAACGCCACCGACTACGGGCTCGCCGCCTACATCCACACCCGCGACGTGTCCCGCGCGCACCGGGTCGCGCACGAGCTCCAGGCCGGCAACGTATGGGTCAACGGCTTCTTCGGGGTGCCGCCCTCGATGCCCTTCGGGGGCGTCAAGGAGAGCGGCCAGGGGCGCGTGGGCGGCCTGGCGGGGCTGCGCGAGTTCCTGCGCACCAAGAACGTCTGGGTCGAGCTCGGGAGCGGCCGCTAGGAGGGGGTCACGGGGAGCGGCTCAGGCGCTCGGGCCGCGAGGGCGATGGCGGTGAGGACGAAGCCGTCGGCGACGAGGAAGCGCCCTCGGAAGGCGGTGATCGCGCGGCCGCCGCTCACCGGACCGGGCACGAGCAGGGTGGCGGCGAACGTCCCGGCGGGGGGATCGAAGTCGATCCGGGCCTGCTTGAAGCCGAGCCAGCGGCGCGTGAGCGGGAACCATGCCTTGAACACCGACTCCTTGGCCGAGAAGAGCAGGCGATCCCAGCACACGCCGTCGCCCTCGCGGGCCGCCAGGAACGACGCCTCGCAGTCCAGGGCGATCTGCGCCCGCACCCCTTCGGTCAGGCGGTCGTGGAGCTCAGCGTCGATCCCCAGCGTGGCGATGGTGCCGATGGGGGCGGCCGCCGCCGCGCAATAGCCCCGGGTGTGGGTGATGCTCCCCACCACCCCGGGGGGCCAGCACGGCTCGCGATCGGACCCGCGGAGGATCGGCGCCGGCTCGAAGCCGAGGTCCACCAGGGCGCGGCGCCCGCACGCCCGGCCGGCGGCGAACTCGCGTGCCCGGCCCGCCGAGGCCCGCCCGAGCGCCTCGCGCTCGGGGCCGAGGAGCTCGCCCGGGTCGTGCGCCCCGCGCGTTTCGACGGACGCGACCCCGGCGGGAAGGAGGAGCTCGATCACCGCACCGGGCATATTTGCCCACGGACCCTGCTGCCCACCACCATCCCGTGACGGTGAGCAAGCGCCCCGGGGACAGCTGGCTGCGATGGTGGGACCCGCGCCCAGACGCTGAGCTGCGGCTCGTGTGCTTCCCCCATGCCGGCGGCAGCGCCGTCTTCTACCGCAGCTGGGCGCGGGCGTTCCCGCGCTCGGTCGAGGTCATCTCGGTCCAGTACCCGGGACGGATGGAGCGCGTCATGGAGCCGGCGCTCGACAACGTCGATGCCCTCGCCGACGCCGTCGCGGCGGCGGTCCTCAGGGAGGTGCAAGCACCGTTCGCGCTCTTCGGCCACAGCATGGGGGCGATGGTCGCCTTCGAGACGGCGCTGCGCCTCGAGCGCTGCCCGGGCCCGAGCCCGCTCGGGCTCTTCCTCTCCGGACGCAAGGGGCCCAGCCGCCACCGTCCGGGAATCCGCCACACCGCCTCCGCCGACGCCCTCTTCGCCTACCTGCGCGTCCTCGGGGGCACCGATGCCGCGGTGTTCGACCAGCCGGCGCTCCAGCCCGTGCTCCTGCCCCTGCTCCGCGGCGACTTCAAGTGCTCGGAGACCTGGCAGCCCAATCTCGAGGCGCGGGTCCGCTGCGAGCTCCTCGCGCTCGTCGGCGACGACGATCCCGAGGTCACGGTGGAAGAGGCCTCGGCCTGGCGCGAGGCGACCAACGGCGCCTTCGACCTGCGCGTCTACAGCGGCAACCACTTCTACCTGATCGAGCATCAGAGCGAGGTTATCGGCGAGGTCTTCCGTGCCTGCCAGGGTCTGCTCGGCGCGAGCTCGGCGGTGAGCTGATGGGCATGCCGGTGATGATCGATGCCGTGCGCACGGCGATCGGACGCCGCGACGGCGCGCTCAGCGCCGAGCATCCCGTGCGTCTCCTCGGCGACGTCCAGCGCACCCTGGTCGAGCGGGCGGGGATCGAGGCCGGAGCCGTCGAGCAGGTGATCGGCGGCTGCGTCACCCAGGTCGGGGAGCAGAGCTTCAATACCACCCGCCTGGCGTGGCTCGACGCGGGACTGCCGATCGAGGTCGGCGCGTCCACGCTCGACTGCCAGTGCGGGTCATCCCAGCACGCCTGCCACCTGATCTCGAGCCAGATCAGCGCCGGCGCCATCGCCACGGGGATCGCCTGCGGGGTGGAGTCGATGAGCCGGGTGGCGATCGGCGCCAACGCGCGCGGGCCGGGGAAGCCGAAGCCCCCCGGGTTCGCCCACGAGCTGCCGCACCAGTTCGTCGCCGCCGAGCGCATCGCCCGCAAGCATGGGATCACCCGCGAGCACGCCGACGAGTTCGCGCTGGGGTCGCAGACCCGGGCGCAGGACGCGGCGCGGTGCGGGCGCCTGGCGGCGGAGATCACTCCAGTCACCGTCCCCGCGCCCGCACCGGAGCGCGGAGCGGGGACGGCCCCGGCGGCGGTCGTCGACCACGACGAGTGCCCGCGGCCCTCGACGGCGGCGGGTCTCGCCCGCCTCGAGCCCATGCTCGAGGACGGCATCCACACCGCCGGGAACACCTCTCAGATCTCCGACGGCGCCGCCGCCGTGCTGTGGATGGACGAGGCGCTGGCGCACCTGCGCGGGCTGCGCCCGCGCGCGCGGATTCGGGCCCAGGTGCTCGTGGGCACCGATCCCCACCTCCACATCGAGGGCCCGATCGACGCTACGCGACGGCTCCTGGCCCAGGCGGGGATGCAGATCTCCGACATCGACCTGTTCGAGATCAACGAGGCATTCGCCTCGGTCGTCCTCGCCTGGCAGCGCACCTTCGACGTCGCGCGCGAGCGCATCAACGTCAACGGCGGGTCGATCGCCCTCGGCCATCCCATGGGGGCCACCGGGGCGCGGCTCATCGGTACCGCCGTCGGCGAGCTCGAGCGCCGCGGTGAGGGCACCGCGCTCATCGCCATGTGCTGCGGGAGCGCGGTGGCCACGGGAACGATCCTCGAGCGCGTGTGACGGCGAATGGGCGCTGACGGCGGAGTCATCATCAGTTCCGAGCGGACCCTGGGCCGCGAGGAGCTCATGGACCGGGCGGCCCGGGCGGCGAGCGGGCTACTGGGCTCGGGGGGACGAGCGGGGGGGGCGGTGGCGATTCTCCTGCGCAACGACTTCGCCTTCCTCGAGACGGTGTTCGCGGCGGGGTCGATCGGCGCCCAGGCGGTCCCCGTGAACTGGCACTTCAAGGCCGCGGAGATCAACTTCATCCTCGAGGACAGCGGCGCCACCCACCTGATCGCCCACGCCGACCTCCTCCGCGAGCTCGACGGCCGGCTCCCCTCCGGCCTCGAGGTGCTGAGCGTCCCCACCCCGCCCGAGGTCGCCGCCGCCTACGCGATCGACGCCGCCGAGTGCGGGCCGGTACCCGGGGTCGCCGAGTGGGCGGCGTTCCTCGAGCGCCACCCCCCGCTGCCGCGTGAGGAGCAGCGCAAGGGCGGGACGATGATGTACACCTCGGGCACGACGGGACGTCCCAAGGGGGTCAGGCGCCAGGCGCTCGACCCGCGCCGACACCGCCTCGACGCCGAGCTCCGGCAGCTGTGGTTCGGCAACCGGCCGGGAATGTCCACGGCGATCGTCGGCCCGATGTACCACAGCGTCCAGCTCAGCTACACGACGGCGGCGGTGCAGGCGCCGGGGAGGGTGCTGCTCGTCCCCCGCTTCGACGCCGAGCAACTGCTGGCGGTGATCGAGGCCGAGCACCTCACCCACCTGCACCTGGTGCCGATCATGATGAGCCGCCTGGTCAAGCTGCCGCGCGAGGTGCGCGAGCGCTACGACACCTCCTCGCTCGAGTTCGTCGTCCACGGCTCGGCGCCGTGCCCTCCGGAGGTCAAGGGCAAGCTCATCGACTGGCTCGGCCCGATCGTCCACGAGTACTACGGGACCACCGAGGCGGGGATGGTGAGCCGCGCGAGCAGCGAGGAATGGCGCGAGCGGCCGGGCACGGTGGGTCGCGCATGGCCGGGACGCGAGGTCCGCATCTGCGATGACGAGGGACGGCTGCTCGCCCGCGGGGAGCCCGGCGAGGTGTACATGAGCCTCGGCCCGATGCCCGACTTCACCTATCAGAACGCCGACGCGGAGCGGGCCGAGATCGAGCGCGACGGGCTGGTGACCAGCGGCGATATCGGCTACCTCGACGAAGACGGCTACCTGTATCTGTGCGATCGCAAGCGCGATCTCGTGATCTCCGGCGGGGTCAACATCTACCCGGCGGAGATCGAGGGCGTCCTCGCCGCCCATCCCGCCGTGCTCGACAGCGCGGTGTTCGCCGTCCCCGACGACGACTACGGAGAGCGGGCGATGGCCGCCGTGCAGCTCCGCGAGGACGCCGACGCCGATCCCGAGGAGCTCCGTCAGTTCCTGCGCGCCCGGCTCGCCGGCTTCAAGGTGCCCCGGGTGATCGAGATCCGCGACGCACTTCCGCGCGAGCCCTCGGGCAAGATCGCCAAGCGCCGGCTCCGCGATCCCTACTGGGCGCACGCGGGCCGGATGATCTAGATCACGCCGCTGTCCTCGAGCTCACGCATGCGGTGCTCGCTGTAGCCGAGGAGGCGGCCGTACACCTCGGCGTTGTGCTCGCCCGGGCGCGGGGGACGGCTCGTCGCCGGGACGCTGAGGCGGGAGAGGGCGATCGGGGTGGCGGTGGCGGGGACGCGTGACAGCCCTTCGTGCTCGAGATCGACGTAGGCGAGCATCTCGTTGGCGATCACCCCGGGATCGCCGGGCACCTCGGCGCTCGTGCGGTACTCGGCGTGGGGGATCCGTTCCCCGCTCAGGACCGCCGCGGCCGCGGCCACCGTGCGGAGCCGGGTCCACGCCTCGACGAGTGGATCGACCCGGTCGCGGGCGATAAAGCGGCCTTCGGGAGTGCTGAGCTCGGGGTCGTCGACGAGCTCGGGGTGGCCGATGACGCGCGCGAGCGCCCGCCACGTCGAGGGTGAGACGGCGACCACGTAGATGTGCCCGTCCGCGCACGCGAAGAGGTTGCTGACGCCGATGTAGGCGGGCTGGTTGCCGAGCCGGGGCCGCACCTGACCGCCGACGGTGGCCTCGGCGGCGATCGGCGCCGTGTAGCTGACGGCGGTGCGCAGAAGCGCGCACTCGACCGCCTGGCCCTCGCCGGTGCGGTCGCGGTGGCGCACCGCCGCGAGGATCCCGGCGGCGGCGGCGAGCCCGGTGCTGTAGTCGACCCAGGGGACGCCGGCTCGGAGCGGTCCGGACTCGGCATCTCCGGTCACCGCGGCCGCGCCCGAGGCCATCTGCGCCACCGGGTCAAACCCGGTGCGGTTGGCGTCGGGGCCGCGCGAGCCGTAGGCCGAGATGGCGGCGAGGATGACGTCGGGCCGGATCGCCCGCAGGCGCTCGTAGCCCAGTCCGAGGGCGGCGGCGGCGGCGGGAGCGAAATTGTGGAGGACGACGTCGCAGACGCCGAGGAGGTCGCGGAGGACGGCGCGGGCGCCGTCGCCCGAGCGCAGGTCGAGGCTGACACCCTTCTTGTTGCGCGCGAGGCCGGCGAACACGAAGGTCTCGCCGTGGGCCGCCCGCAGGCCGAGCCGCCGGTCGGCCTCGCCGCCGGGGGCTTCCACCCGGATCACCTCGGCGCCGAGGTCGGCGAGCACGAGCGAGCAGTAGGGCGCGGCGATGTAGCGCCCGAAGTCCAGCACCCTGACGTCGGCGAGGACGCCGACGCTCACAGCACCATGCCGCCGTCGACCTGCATCACCTGGCCGGTGACGTAGGCGCACCGCGGCGAGAGCAGGAAGGCGACCATCTCGGCGACGTCCTGCGGGCTTCCGAAGCGGCGCAGGGGGATCTTCGCGAGCGCCTCCTCGCGGCGCGCCTCGGCGAGCGACGACGTCATGTCGGTATCGATGAACCCGGGGGCGACGACGTTGACGCGGATCCCGTAGGCCGCCACCTCCTTGGCGAGCGAGCGGCTGACGCCGATGATCCCCGCCTTGGTGGCCGCGTAGTTGGTCTGGGTGGCGTTGCCGTACACGCCGGCGACGGAAGCCATGTTGACGACGGCGCCGGCGCGGCGCTTCATGAAATGGAAGACGATCGAGCGGCACACGTTCCAGGTCCCCGTCAGGTTGGTGTCGAGCACCGACTGCCAGTCGGAGTAGGGCATGAGCACGAGCGGGTTGTCGCGCACGATCCCGGCGTTGTTGACCACCGCGGTGAGCGGCCCGAGGGCGGACTGGGCATCGGCGATGAAGCGATCCACGGCCTCGGGATCGCACACGTTGCAGGCGGCGAAGTACGACTGGCCCCCGAGCTCGGCGAGCTCGGCCGCCGTCTGCTCGGCCGCCTCGCTCGCCGCCGAGTAACAGCCGGCGACAGCGTAGCCCTCGCGCGCCAGGGTGAGCGCCACGCTGCGCCCGATGCCCCGCGAGGCTCCGGTGATGAGCGCGGCCCGGGGCTCGACGTCGCTCACGGCGCCGCTCCCGACGGGACGATCCGGGCCGGCATCGACTTGATCCCGTTGACGAAGTTCGAGCGCACGCGGTGCACCGGGCCGGTGAGCTCGAAGCGGGCCAGGTGCGGTCGCATGGCCGCGAGCAGCGCCGCCGCCTCGAGCCGCGCCAGCGCCGCGCCAAGGCAGAAGTGGGGGCCGATGCCGAAGGCGAGGTGCGGGTTGGGGACCCGATCCAGGCGCAGGCGCATCGGCTCCTCGAACACCTGCTCGTCGTAGTTGCCCGAGAGGTAATAGAGCACCACCTTGTCCCCGCGCCCGATCGCCTGGCCGTCGAGCTCGGTGTCGGCGAGCGCGGTGCGGCGGAACTGGATCACGGGGGAGACGTAGCGCAGGAGCTCCTCGACCGCGCTGGGGATGAGCTCGGGATCGGCGATCAGGCGGTCGCGCTCCTGCCGGCACCCGGCGAGCGCGGCCAGCGCCCCGGAGAGGAGGTGGCGCGTGGTCTCGTTGCCGGCGACGGCGAGGAGGAGGAACAGGCTGCAGTACTCGCGCTCGGTGATCGCGCCGCCGGGAACGGCGTCGTTCGCCAGGGCGCTGATCAGGTCCCCGCCCGGCCGCCGGCGCTTCTCGCGCGCGAGCTCGAGCGCGTAGGCGTTGGCCTCGAAGAAGGCACGGCTGTAGGAGTCGATCCTCCCGTCCCCGAGCTCGGGATCGTCGAAGCCGACGAGGGTCGAGCTCCAGCGCAGGAGCTCCCCGCGGTCCTCCCGCGGCATCCCCAGCAGGTCGGCGATGGCGAGGAGAGGAAGCTCGGCGCACACGTCGGCGACGGCGTCGAAGCTCTCGCGCGCGCACGCCTCGGCCACCAGGCGCTGTGCCTCGCGCTCGATGCTGGAGCGCAGCTGGGCGACCATCTTCGGCTTGAAGGCGGCGGCGACGGACTGGCGGATGCGGGCGTGGTCGGGAAGATCCATGTTGATGAGGAGCCGGCGCGTCTGCTCGAGGTCCTGGGGGGACTTCGGGTCGGGGAGGAAGGCTCCGCGCTCGCCCGAGGAGAAGAGCTCGCGCCGGCGCGAGACGGCGACGATCGAGGCGTGGCGGGTCACCGCCCAATATCCGCTGCCCGCCACGAGGGCGCTGCGCTCGCCGCTGCGCCGGACGAGGGGCTTCTCGCTCACCCAGGCGACGGGAGCCGAGCGCCGCCGCCACGCGAGCTCGTCATGGGGGATCCCCTGCGCGTAGGTCGCGGGATCGAAGAGGACGTCGTCCCGCTCCTCGGGGCGGGGCTCGGCGGCTACCCGCATCCGCCGGCAGTGTCGTTGTCGTAGGCCCACGCCGACTCGAGCACGGCGGGCGGCACCGTGACGCGCGGTGCCCGCACCCGGGTCTCGGCGTGGAAGGCGTCGAGGAAGGCGTCGAGGCGGTCGACGCCCCAGAAGCGCTGCCAGCCGAGGATCAGGTAGGGCACGCCGAAGATGTCGTCCTCATAAGCGCGCTGCAGGCACCCGACGCCTTCGGCTCTGAGCTCGCCGCTCTTGGCCGCGCGCATGAGCGCGTTCCCGTCGAGCCCGGCCGCCGTGGTCGCTTCGGCCACCACCTCCGCCTGCGAGATGTCCTCCCCGCGACCCCAGCGGGCGTCGATGACCGCGTCGTAGTAGGCGTGATGGCACCCGTCGCGGCGGGCCGCGAGCCACCCGAGGTGCGAAGGCTCCCACCACGGGTCCACGTCCACCGGCCAGCTCATCTTCAGGCCCAGGGCGGTGCTCAGGCGCTTGGTGTCCTGGAGGATGTAGAGGTGCTTGGCCTTGCTCATCGCCCCGTAGCGAATGCTCGCGCCGCGCTCGGCGAGCGCCGCCGCGGTGCTCGCGTCGGGCTCCCAGTAGGGGATGAGCTCGAGCGCCCGCAGGCTCTCCGGGGCCTCGCGGCGCAGACGCTCGACGAGGAGCCAGCTGAACGGGCTGCGGAAGGAGAAGTACAGGCGCGGGGCCTTGCTCACGCGCCCGCTCCTCCCACGAGCCGTGCCTGGGTGTCGGCGTCGAGCTCGACGAGCGTCCCGGCCCGCTCGCCGCGGCTGGCCGCGTAGCCGTGGAGGATCGAGGCGCGGGCGACGGGGACGGGACCGTCGCGACGCTCGACGTAGCAGTCCATGCTGGCGTCGAAGGCCGAGGCCTTGAGGATCTCGCGGACCACGAAGGTCGTGTGGATCGTCTCCTCCATCCACGCCGGCGCGAGCACCTCGACGCGCGCCCGCGAGACCACGGGGATCCACCCGCGCGTCCCGAGCATGGTGGCGATCGACATCCCCCTGTCGGCGAGGAAGCGCTCGACGACCTCTTCGAGTGCCCTGGTGTAGGCCGAGTGCTGGACGCGCTCTGAGAAGTGGCAGTGGAAGTAGCGGGCCACCCAGTCCCACCGGAAGGCGCCCGTTCCGTCGGCGGCGAGCGGAGAGGCGAGCGGAGAGGCGAGCGGAGAGCCGGCGTCGGTGAGGTCCGCGCGGACGAGCGCGGCGAGCTCGTCGGGCGCCGACCACGCGACGGGCGCGGCGCGCTCGGGAATGAGGGCGACGCTCACGGCGCCGCGCAGCGCCAGGCGCAGACCGTCGGGCCGTTGGATCTGAAGGGTGACGCGCAAGCGCCCGGGCTCCAGCGCCCTGACCGCGGCGACGAGCTCATCGTCGATCTCCAGCAGCGCCGGTAGCTGCACCGAGCTGTCGATGATCTCGAGGCCGAGTCCGTGCTCGGCGAACAGCCGTTGCGGGCCGAAGTCACGGTCGCGGAACCACTGCAGCACGGCCTCCTCGACGAGGAACATGAAGTGCTTGAAGCCGATCCAGGTGCGGATGTTGGCGCCCTCGTAGCGGGGGCGGCACGCGAGCGTGGTCACCTGGGGCTGGTCGGATACCGCGCTCATGGCCCGGCCGCGCGCGTCAGGGTCAGCGAACGCCAGCCGTCGTGGGCGTCCCCGCACATCACCGTCGCCTCGCTGCGCTCACCGCCCGGCGCGGCCAGGAGCTCGGCGGCGGCCGCGACCTGGACCACCCCGAGAGCTCCGTAGAGCCCGCCGAGCTCGGCCTCGAGGTCGATCGCCGCCGCCTCCGCGCAGCGGGGCGCGAACAGAGGCCCCCGAGCGTCCGTGAGATCGCCGGCATGAGCGCTCGCCCGGACGCGGCCGAGCGACAACGCACCCGCACCCGCACCCGCACCGGAACCCGCGTCCGCGTCCGCGTCCGCGCCGGCGTCCGCGCCCGGCGCCGTGAGCACGAGCGCGGCCGCGCCGGCCCGGAGCCGCCGGGCGCAGGGAGCGTCGCGGCGCCCCGCTTCGAGCGCTCGCGCGACCGGATCGTCGGGCTCGACGCCCACCACCACGACCCGGCGCGCCCGGCCCACGGCGAGCAGCACCCCGGCGAGCCTGACCGCGTCGAGCCCTCCGGTGGCGCCCGAGCACACCATCAGGTTCGGGCCCCCGAGCCGGAACCAGATCGCGATCGTGCTGGCGATCACGTTGCTCGACGCGTTCGGGGCGTCGAGCGGGCTGACATCGCGGACCGAGCCCTGGTACACGGCGCGGGCCACCCTGGTCACCGTTTCCACGTTCCCGAGGTTGGAGCTCACCACCACCGCGGTGTGCGGGTCGGGCTCCGCGGCGTCCCGGGGAGCGGCAGGGGGGCATGCGAGCGCGCGGTACACGGCGCACAGCGCGAGCCGCGTCGCCGGCTCCTTGTAGAGCAGGCCCTTGCGGCCGAGGAGCTCGCGGGCACGCTCGGGGCCGACCGAGGCGTCGTCGCGTCCGGGGATGTGGATCGCCCAGCCGCTCACCTCGGCGATGGGCCGCGAGCTCCCGGCCGGCGCGTGCTCGCGCGGCGCCTGAGCGATCGCCGGCAAGGTCAGTCCCCGGCCCATGTCAGTACTCACGGATTGCCTCCAGGAGGGTCACGGCGTTGACCCCGCCGAATCCGAACGCGTTGACCTGCACTACCTCGAGCTCCGCCAGCCCCCAGTGGGTGGTCACCAGCGGCAGCCCGACCGCTTCGGGTATCCGCCGGCTGAGCCCGACGATGGGCGGGACCGCGGCCTGGGCCAGGCAGCGGAGCGCCACGTCGACGCTCATCAGCGCCGCCGCGCCCGAGGTGTGGCCGAGCGCGCCCTTGACCGCTGTGACCAGTGGCGCCCTCGAGCCGCGGCCGAAGGTCTCGGCCAGGAGCTCGGACTCGAGCGGGTCGTTGATCGCCGTGCCGGTACCGTGGGCGATCACGAGATCGACCTCTCCGGGCCTCCGTCCGGCCCGGGCGAAGGCGTCGGTCACCGCCCGCGCGATCCCGCCGCCGTCCGCCGCGGTCTCGTGATGGGCATCGCACGACATCCCGGTGGCGAGCAACCGCGCCAGCGGCCGCCTGGACATCCCGTTCCCGTTCCCGTTCCCGTCGGCGACGACGACGATGGCGGCCGCGCCCTCTCCCAGCAATGCCCCGCCGCGGGCGGCATCGAAGGGCTGCACCCGTTCGGCGGGGATCTCCGAGACGCGGCCGATCATCGCCAGCATCGACGCCGTCATCGTGTCGGCGCCAGCCGCGAGCACCGCGTCCGCCTCGCCGAGCTCGATCAGGTCCTGCGCGAGCGCCAGGGCATGGCCGCCCGCGCTGCACGCGTTGGACAGCGTGATCACTTCGTCGATTCCCGGCGCGGCGTCGCGCACCGCGCCGGCGAAGTGCAGTCGCTCGGTCTCGAGCCCACCGCCTGCCTCGCTCCAGCGCTCGAGCTCGCGCAGCTCGCGCAGACCGGTACCGACGATGGCGATGACGCGCTCGCGCTCGGAATCCACCCCGGCCTGCGCCAGGGCGTCGCGCGCGCACTCCGAGAGCCAGGTACTGGCGCGGAAGCTCGCCTGATCGGGGGCGGGGTCCCTGATCTCGTAGCCACCGAGGAGGTTCCAGCGCTCGTCGAACTCGGTCAGCGGGCCGATACCGCTAGCCCCGCGCAGGAGCGCTTCGAACGTCTTCTCGCCGTCTCCCAGGCAGGTGCGGATCGCCGAACTCGCGATCGCCGCCGTCATCGCTCGTGCCTCCCCGCCCGGCTGTAGCCGCGGAACACCGCCGCGGCCACCGCCCCCTCGGTGGTCCACCCGGCGAGCAGCGACGGACACCCGTCGAGCGCCGGCTGTCCGCGGTGACGCGAGAGCGTCGCGGCGAAGGCCAGCGCGCCGGCGGCCGCCCCGCAGTCACCCGTCACCGCAGTGAGGTCGATCATCGCCGCGCGGGCTCCCAGCGCTGCCATCACCGTCTTGCCGAGCTCGGGCTCGGCGGAGTCCGGCGGTGGATGGACGGCGCTCATCACCAGCTCCTCGGGGCCGATCCCGGCCCGTTCCAGGGCGTCGCAGATCGTCCGCTCGAGCCGCGCCTCGAAGCCGGGGAAACGCTCGCCGCCGGGGGCGAAGGAGACGACCACCGAGTCGATCTCGGCGTCGACGGGGCGACCGGCGGCGCGGGCCGCGCCCGCGGGCTCGAGCACGACCACCGCCGCGCCCTCGCCGGGCGGCGGGCAATACCCATCGCTGCGGGCGAGGCGCACCTGCCAGGCCCGGTGCTCGGAGAACTCCTCGACGGCGCCCGCCAGGGTGCCGTCGAGATAGCCGAGGCGCAGGGCACGGGTGGCACAGCGCAGCACCCCGAGAAAGGCGAGGGGTCCGGAGGCAATCGTCGCGTTGACCCCGCGCAGGCCATAGCGGATCGCCGTCTGCCCGGTCGCGCAGTTCATCACCGTATTGGGGAAGAAACCGGGGTTGACGAGGTAGGGGCGCGACTCCAGGAGGGTGTCGCGCGTGTAGTCGCTCATCGAGCGCAGGCTCCCGCTTGTCGTACCGAGGCTGACGCCAATGGCGACCTCGGGATCGTCGAGGGGGATGCCGCTGTCCTCGAGCGCCTCGCGGCAGGCCACGAGCGCGAGGCCGGCGCACCGGTTCAGGAAGCTCGTGCCCTTACGGCCGAGCTGCGCGCGGATGTCGAAGTCCTCGACGCCGTACCCGCCTTCGGGGGGCGCGGCCTCGGCCGCTCGCGGCGTCGCCAGGGCGGCGGCGAACGCCTCGCGCCCGACGCCGGTGGGCGCCACCACGCCGAGGCCGGTGACCGCGACCGCGCTCACGCGGGTGCTCCGAGAACGACGATGGCGTTGTTGCCGCCGAATCCGAAGCCGTTGTTCTGGGCGATGCGCACGTCGGCCGTCCGCGACCGGTTGGCGACCGGATCGATTCCGTTGAGCTCGGGGTCGGGAGTGCGGAAGTTGATCGTCGGGGGCAGGAAGCGATCGTTGATGGCGAGCGCCGAGGCGATCGCGCCGAAGCCGCTGGCGGCGCCCATGGCGTGGCCGATCATCGACTTGATTGAGCTCACCGGGGGCGGATCGCCCGCGAACACCTCGTGGATCGCCCAGCACTCGGCCGAGTCGTTGGTCGGCGTGCCCGTGCCGTGAGCGCTGATGTAGTCGATTTGCGAGGGCTCGACCCCGGCGTTACGGTGAGCGAGGCGCATGCACCTGGCGATGCTCTCGGGGTCGGCGGCGACCATGTGCGAGGCGTCGCAGTTGAGGCCGTAGCCGCGCACCTCGGCATAGATGCGGGCGCCCCGAGCGCGGGCGTGGTCGGCCGACTCGAGGACGAGCGCGGCGCCGCCCTCGGCGGTGAGGATCCCGGTGCGATCCCGGTCGAACGGCGAGCACGCCTGCTCGGCGAGCACCCCGAGGCGGTAGAAGCCGGCGTGCACGAAGCGGCATACCGATTCCGCGCCGCCCGCGATCATCACCTCGGCGTCGCCGGAGACGATCGCGTCGTGGGCGAACCCGATCGCATAGTTGCTGGCGGCGCACGCGGTGGCCACGGTGAGCGACTCGCCGCCGGCGCCCAGCTCCTGGCTGGCGGCGTGGGCGAGGCGGTTGGCTCCCACCTGCCGCGCCAGCGCCGGGCTCACCTGGTCGTAGCCGTGCTCGAGCAACTGCGCGGTCATCTGCTCCATCACCTGGGTCTCGCCGCACGTGGTGCCGATCACCACCCCGATCCGCTCGGTCTCCACGCCTGAGTCCTCGAGGCCGGCGTCGGCGAAGGCGAGCCGCGCGGCGCACGCGGCGAACAGGCTCGAGCGACCCCACTCCGCGGGGTCGAGCCGGTGCACGATCTGCTCCGGGGCGAACGCGTGCACCTCGCCCGCGTAGACGTGGGGAAAGCCGTCGGTGTCGAAACTGCGGATCGGCGAGGTGCCGCACCGGCCGTCGCGCAGCGCGGCGCGGAACTCGTCCACGCCGATCCCGATGCTCGAGACCGGTCCCAGGCCCGTGACCACGACCTGGGGCGCTGTGGGGGGCTCGCTCACCATCCGGCGTGCTGGGCGACCATCTCGTAGACCGCCTGGAGGTTCTGCATCTTCGGGAGCTCGGACTGCGGGATCTCGACGTCGTAGCGCTTCTCGATGCGGGCGAGGATCTCGATCGCGCGCAGCGAGTCGGCGCCGTACTCCTCGACGAACTCGCCTTCGGCCGTGAGCTCGTCGGGCTCGAGCTCGAGCACTTCGGCCACGATCTCCCGCAGCTCCTCGTAGCGGTCGGTCAGGATCTCGGTCATAGCCTGCATTCACCTCACTTGGATCGGTTCACGAGCCGGGATGACGGCGGCTCGCGGGCGCATCACGGCCATCATGGATCCCACCGTGGCGATCCGCGAATCAGCGACGTAGGTCTCGCCCGAGACGAACACGTTGTCGCCGACCACCTGGTCGATCCGGGCGACGTGGCGCAGCACGTCTCCGGGCCCGGCGCGGCCCTCGATCCGGCAGTCGCGCCCCGCCACGAGCATGAGCACACTGTCCGAGCCGACGCCGCCGCGCTCGCCGAGGAGCCAGAGCAGGGCCGCCGCCTGGCCGACGGACTCGAGCAGCAGGCTCGCCGGAAAGGCGTAGGCGGCCCCGGGCGCGCCGGCGGGAACGCCCCGGTAGCACGGCTCGCCGACGGTGATCGCCTTGGTGGCGAGGATCCGGTGCCCGGGCTCGAGCTCGACGACGCGGTCGATGAGGAGCGCGGGATGCCCGTGGGGCAGGACCGCACGGATCGCTCGCAGGTCGTAGGCGCCGGTGGCCGTGAGCTCAGTCATCGCCCTCGAGCTCCAGCTCGAGCTTGAGGCGGGCCGCGGTGGCCCCGTCGCCGCGCCGGCACGTCGCCTCGACGGTGAACGGGCCCGGCCCGTCGGCGGGCGCGACGGTGGCGGCCACGATGAGGACATCGCCGTCGAGCAACGGTGCGGTGAAGCGCATGGAGTGGACGGCGGCGAGGGCGAGCGGGCGCCCGAGCGCGGCCGCCGTGCCCTGGAGCACGCTCTCGAGCACGAACACGCCGGGATACACGGTGAACCCCGGGAAGTGACCCTCCATATAGGGGTCGAGACGGTCCACGCGCTTGGTCACCTCGAGCTCGAGCGTCTCGGGGTGGTGGCGCACGGTGAGGCGGTCGACGGCGCACAGGGGAGCAGCGCTGTCGATCGCGCTCGGGGGGGAGGTGGTGACGGTCTCGGTGCTCACGATCGCGCTGCGAAGCCCCTTTCCGATCGCCGGGGCCTACGCGGTAGCTTGCGGCGCGTTCTAGCAGCGGCCCTTCGAGCGAGGCAAAGGATGAAGTTCGGAGTCCTTCAGTTCTTCAGCTGGCGTAAGCGGTCGGTCCCCCTCGACACCGTGTTCGCGCGCGCCGTCGAGCGGATCCGGATCATGGATGCGAGCGGCTACGACGCGGTGTGGCTGGCCGAGCATCACTTCACTGGGTACAGCGTGTGCCCCTCGGTGCACATGCTCGGGGTCCAGGTCGCCAACGTGACGAGCCGGATCAGGATCGGCACCGGGGTCTCGCTCGCCGCCTTCTACCACCCGCTGCGCCTCGCCGAGGAGGTCGCCCTCCTCGACCTGCTCAGCGGCGGCCGCGTTAACTGGGGGGCGGGGCGCGGCTTTGACCCGATCGAGTTCAAGCTCTTCGACGTCCCGGTGTCCGAGAGCGGCGAGCGCTTCCACGAGGCGGTGGAGATCGTGCGCGCGGCGTGGACGAGCGAGAAGCTCGACTGGTCGGGGAAGCGCTGGCAGTTCGAAGGGGTCGAGGTCCTCCCCAAGCCGGTCCAGAAGCCCCACCCGCCGATCTGGCTCGCCGCCGGCTCGGAAGGCTCGATCCGCTGGGCGGCCAAGCACGGCTACTCGATCCTTCTCGGCCCCCACTCCACCCACGACGAGAACGCCGCCCACCGCGAGCTCTACCGCTCCGGGCTCGCCGCGGCCGGGCACCCGGTGAACGGACGCGACCTGCCGATGGCGCGGATGATCGCCGTCGCCGACAGCGACGAGCACGCGCGCCAGGTCGCGCGCGAGGGTGCGGCGTGGATCGCCTCGGCCTACATCAACCGCTCGAAGGTCACCGACCCCGGCAAGGCCGACCAGCAGTTCCTGATGATGGAGCGCGAGCGGCTGCTCGACCGCTACGTCGACGAGGTGGTGATCCACGGCTGCCCGGGACGGGTGATCGACGAGCTCGAGCGCCTGCGCGCGGACATGCACCTCGAGTACCTGATGTGCGTGCCCCTCAGCCATGCCTCCTTCATGGCCTTCACCGAGCAGGTCATGCCCCACTTCAGCTGAGTGTCGTCGGCGAGCCTCTCGTGGCGCCTCGCCTCCCGGCGTCGGTAGATCTCAAGGTGCCATCCGGCGCGGTAAGGTCTAGGTTCTCTGTCGGTCTCTTCGTCCACGGGAGCGGCATGCACAACTCATCACCGTCTCAGGGTTCCGCGGTCAGCGAGCGTCGCTGGCTGGCGCTCGCCGTACTGCTGGCGGCGGCCAGCATGAACCTCATCGACCTGACGATCGTCAGCGTCGCGATGCCGGCGATTCAGCATCGGCTTCACGCCACCGCCGCCGAGACCGAGTGGATCCTCGCGGCCTACGCGCTGCCCTTCGCGCTCGGCCTCATCACCGGCGGCCGGCTCGGCGACATCTTCGGGCGCCGGCGCATGTTCCTCATCGGCGTCCTCGGCTTCACGCTCGCCTCGATCGTCTGCGGAGCCGCCTCTTCGACGGCCCTGCTCATCGCCGGACGGGCCGTTCAGGGGATCTTCGCCGCGGCGATGATGCCGCAGGTGCTGGCCTCGATCCACGTCCTCTTCACCGGCAAGGAGCGGGGCAAAGCGCTGGGTATGTGGGGCTCCGTGCTCGGCCTGGCGACGATCGGCAGCCCGATCCTCGGGGCGCTCCTGCTCAAGCTCGGGCTCCACTGGCGGCCGATCTTCCTCGTCAACGTTCCCGTGGGCGCGATCGCCCTCGCGGGCGCGCTGGCCTGGCTGCCCGAGTCGCGCTCCGAGCACCCGCTGCGCATCGATCTCGGCGGCGTCGCGCTGTGCTCGCTCGCGCTCCTGCTCCTCTGCTACCCGCTGATCGAAGGCCGGCAGCTCGGCTGGCCGGCGTGGACGTTCGTGATGATCGCCGCCTCGATTCCCGCCTTCGCGGCCTTCGCCGTGTACCAGCGCGGGATCGGCGAGGACGGCTCGCCGCTCGTGCCCATGGGCCTGTTCGCCGAGCGCGGGTTCTCGGCCGGCGTCGTGCTCGGGCTCGTGTTCTTCTCGGGCATCGTCGGCTTCGGGCTCGTCCTCCAGCTCGCGCTCCAGAACGGGCTCGGCTTCTCGGCCATGCATGGCGCGCTCACCGTGCTGCCCTTCTCGGTGGGAATCGTCATCGCCTCGCCGTTCGGGATGCAGCTGGTGGGGAAGCTCGGGCGCCGGCTCATCTTCGCCGGGGCCGGGCTGATGGTGCTCGGATCGGTGGCGGTGATCATCGCCGTGCGCAGCGCCGGGTCGGGCCTGAGCACCCTCGACCTCGTCCCGGGCATGCTCATCTGCGGCTTCGGGGTGGGGACGGTAGCCCCGTCGCTGGTCAGCGTCGCCCTGGCCGAGGTCAGGGGCGCCGAGGCGGGCGCCGCCTCGGGGCTCATCGGCTCGGCAAACCAGGTCGGGTCGGCGATCGGCGTGGCGACGATGGGAGCGATCTTCTTCGCGCTCCTGCCCAAGGGCGGGGTGCTCCATCCCGCCCACGACTACATCACGGCGCTGTCGGGGGCGATGTGGTACGAGCTCGGGGTGTTCGCGCTCAGCCTCGTGCTCGCGCTCCTCCTCCCGGCCGCGGTCGCGCCCGCGGCCGCCGGCGCGGGCACCGCGGAGGGAGCCGAGACCGACGTCGGGCGCGCCGGCGCTCTGGCGAGCGTCGAATAGCGACCGGTGCGCTTTGACCATGTGATCGTCGGCGCCGGCACCTCGGGCTGCGTGCTCGCGGCGCGGCTCAGCGAGGATCCCCGGCGCCGCGTGCTCCTGCTCGAGGCCGGCCCCGACTATCCGCAGGCGGGAACGCTCCCGGCCGTCCTCGAGGACTCCTACGGGATGCCCCGGGAGCCGTGGGACTGGGGCCTCGAGGCGACGATCGGCGAACGCCGGGTTCCCCTCGGCGCGGGCCGCGTGGTGGGCGGTACCTCGCAGGTCGGCGGCGCCGGCGCCTGGCGGCCCCCGGCCGCCGATTTCGACGCCTGGGCCGCGCGCGGGCTGCCCGCGTGGTCGTGGGCGAACGTCGTCGACTCCTTCCGCCGCGGCGAGACCGACCTCGACTACGGCGACGCCCCGTGGCACGGCGATCGCGGCCCCATGCCCATCGCCCGCTGGCGCGAGGAGGAGCTCAGCGCCCCCATGGCGGGCTGGCTCGAGGCGGTGACGGGCGCCGGGTGGCCCTACTGCGAGGACATGAACGCCCCCGAGGCGATCGGCGTCGGCGTCAACCCCCAGAGCCGGCGGGGCCGCGCGCGCGTTTCCGCCGCCACCGCCTACCTGACCCCGGCGCGCGCTCGCCCGGGCCTCGAGATCCGCGCCGGCGCCACCGTGGAGCGCATCGCCCTTGCCGGCGACCGGGCCCTCGGGGTGATCGTCGACGGCGAGTTCATCGAGGGTGGAGAGGTCATCGTGTGCGCGGGCGTGCCCCTCAGCGCGGCGCTGCTCCTGCGCTCGGGCATCGGGCCGGCCGCGGAGCTCCGCGCCCTGGGCATCGCGACCGCCGTCGACCTCCCCGGAGTCGGCGGCGGGGTCAGGGATCAGCCGGCGTCGGTGATCCTCGCGGTACCGCCGGAGAACGGCAGCGCACAGGTCCCCTTCCTCCAGCTCGCGGCCCGGGGCACGGGCTTTCCCGGGTTCGCGCCGGACGGTGCCGCGTATCTGTGCCTGTTCGCCTACATGCCGGTCGAGCCCGCGCTCCAGCCGATGCTCCGCGCCACCCGCGTCCATTGGCTGATCGTCGCCGACCTGGCGCCCGCCGGCACGGGACGGATCGTCCTGCGCAGCGCCGATCCCCGTGAGCCCCCGGAGTGCGATCTCGGACTCTACGGCTGCGAGGAGGACCTGCGGCGCATGCGCGCGGGGCTGCGCTCCGCGTGGGAGATCGCCCAGCACCCGGCCTTCACGGCGACGATTGACCGCTTCGCTCTGATCGGCGAGAAGACGATCGGCAACGACGCCCGCGTCGACGACCTCCTGCGCAAGCGGACGTTCTCGCGCCAGCCCTGGGGCGGCTGCCCGATGGGCCCCGACGGCGACGCGGGGGCGGTCGTCGACAGCGGCTGCCGGGTCCGCGGCCTCGAGGGCCTGCGCGTTGTCGACTCCTCGGTCGTCCCCGTGCCCCTGCGGGCGGGCGGAGTGCTCACGTGCACGATGCTCGGCGAGCGCATCGCCGAGGTCATCGCAGGGGAGGACTAAGGGCCGGGCCGCGGGCTCAGGAGTGGCAGACGGCCTCGAGGTTGTTGCCGTCGGGGTCGAGTACGAAGGCCCCGTAGTAGCTCGGGTGGTAGGGGCGTGGGCCCGGGGCGCCGTTGTCGGTGGCGCCGGCGTTCAGGGCCGCGCGGTGGAAGGCGTCGACGGCCGCTCGGTTCTCGGCCCGCAGGGCGACGTGGGCGACGGTCGGCGGGCGCTCACCGCGGCCGCTCAGCCACAGCTCCGGGCGGTCGCGCCCGAAGGCGACGCCGAGCTCGCCGAGGTCCATCATCACCGTGTAGCCGAGCGGCTCGAGCGCTCGCTCGTAGAGCGCCACGGTGCGCTCGAGATCGGACACGAAGAGCTTGACGTGGTCGATCATCCGGACTCCGGATCCAGCTTGGCCACCAGGGCCGGGCCGGCACGGGCCAGCCACGCGTCCTCGATCACCGCGGCGACCTCATCCCAGTCGATGCCCCGGTCAAGGCGCACCCCGACCCAACCCTGGGGTCCGACGTAGGCGGGCACGAAGTAGTGCTCGGGCGAGCGCTCGACGAGCTCGCCCTGAGCCCCCGGCTCGGCGGCGCACCAGAGCGCGAGACGGCCGTCGCCGTGGTGGTCGTCGTGGAAGGTCACGAACATCCGCTTGCCGGCGATGAAGAACGACGGGGCGCCGTGGCTGGGGCGCTCGCTCGTCTGCGGGAGCGACAGGCAGCGCTCGCGGACGCGCGCGAGCGCGGAGCGACGAGCGGCGAGGAGCGCCATCTCGCGCCACTATACGCGCGCGCATGGCGGCCGCGAAGTTGGCGCCCAGGGCCGGCGCGCGGCAACGTCTACGCCGTGCCCGAACCCTCGCTGCTCGAGCGCGTCGACCGCCTGATCCCCGCCCTCGCGGGGCAGGCGGCGGCGATCGAGGAGCGCCGAGAGGTGCCGCCCCAGGTCTTCGACGCCCTGCGCGATGCCGGCTGCCTGCGCATGGTCGTGGGCCGCGAGCACGGCGGCGAGGCGCTCGCGCTCCCGGCGGCGCTCGAAGTCATCGAGCGCCTGAGCTCCGCCCATGCCACCGTCGGGTGGTTGATCGGTCAGGTCGCGCTCGGGCACGTGGTGGCCGGCTACCTTCCCGCTGCCGCGCGCGCCCGCATCTACGCGGCCGGTCCCGACGTCTACGTCGCCGGCGCCGCCGCCCCCAAGGGTCGCGCCACCCGCGACGGGGACGCCTTGAGGGTGTCGGGACGCTGGCCCCTGGTCTCGGGCTGCCGGCACGCCGAGTGGCTGTACCTGCAGTGCCTGGTCCAAGACCAGGGCGAGCCGGTGATGGGACCCGGCGGTATCCCCACCATGCGCTGCGTCGTCGTCCCCGCCGAGCAGGCCCGGATCCTCGAGACCTACCGAGGGATCGGGCTGCGCGGGAGCGGTAGCCACGACGTCGTGGTCAGCGGTCTGTCCTGCCCGCCCGAGCTCGCCTGCGACCTGACTGCCGCGCCGAGCGATGATGCCCCGATCATGGTCGTGCCGGTGGCGACCCAGGCGGGCCTGTTCGCGGCCGCGGTGATGCTCGGCATCGCCGCGGGGGCGCTCGAGGCGATCGCCACCCTGGCCGCGCAGAAGCGCTCCTCCTTCAGCTCCCAGCGTCTGGCCGACTCACCCCTGTTCCAGAATGTCCTCGGCGAGACGTCGATGACCCTCGCCGCTGGGCGGGCGCTGCTGCGCCGGCAGGTCGCGCTCGCCGAGACGGCGGCGATGCCCGACGATGCCTGGCTGCGCAGCGTCGCCACCAAGGCGGCGGAGCTCGCCACCGAGGTCGTCGACCGTGCCTACCGCCTCGGGGGCTCCTCCTCGGTCATCGACGGGAGCCCGCTCGAGCGGCGGCTGCGGGACACGCGCTCGCTCACCCAGCACGCGACGCTGAGCCGCGACCACCTGGCCCGGCTCGGCGCCGCGCTCGCCGCGCCCTAACGCGCCTGCACGCGCAGGGGCAGCGAGGAGAAGGCGCGGAAGCTCGAGGTCGTGTTGCGGACCGGCGCGGCCGCGGGCTCGAGCGCGGAGGTGCGCGCGAGGAGCCTCGCGAAGGCGGTACGGGCCTCCACCCGCGAGAGGGCGGCGCCCATGCAGTAGTGGATGCCGCCCCCGAAGCTCACCTGACGGCCCGGCTCGCGGCCCACGTCGAGGAGCTCGGGGTGCTCGAACACGCGCTCGTCGCGGTTCGCCGAGCCCATCAAGAGCACGAGCACGCGGCCGGGGCGCAGCATCCGCCCGGCGACCTCGAGCGGCTCCTTGACGATGCGCGCGACGCCCTGGACGGGCGCGTCGTAGCGCAGGAACTCCTCGACGGCCGGGGCGACGAGCGACGGCCGCTCGTACAGGCGGCCGAGCTCGTGGGGGTGGGCGGCGAGGGCGGCGCAGCCGTTGCCGATCAGGTTGGTGGTGGTCTCGAAGCCGGCGAAGAAGGAGAACACGGCGTTGTCGACGATCTCGTCGTGGCTGAGGCGGTCCTCGCTGGACTCGGCTGCGAGCATGGCCGAGAGCAGGTCATCGGCCGGGGCCC
>DASZKU010000244.1:0-7410 GCA_035552815.1 Solirubrobacteraceae bacterium
ACCGGCGCGCAGGCGATCGCCGCCGGGAATCCCGGGTGCGCCGCCCAGCTCGATCTCCACCTGCGCGAGGCCGGCCTCCCACTCCCTATCTACCACCCCGTGGAGCTGCTTTGGCGCTCGATCGACGCAGCCCGCTAGCCGCCCTCGCCGCCCTCGCCGCCCTCGCCGCGGCCGGGTGCGGCAGCTCCTCGACCCCGAACGCGGCCTCGGTCCCGTCCACGGCCACGACCACGCCGGCGAGCACCGCCGCGGTGCCGCCGACGACGACCACGACCTCTTCCCCGACGACGACCACGACGACGACCGCGAGCACGACGACAACGACGTCGACCCCGACGACGACCTCGACGACGACCTCCACCCCGGCGAGCACCACCTCGACGTCGACGACGCCTCTGCCGCCCGCTCCCGCGGGACTCGACGCCGCCACCGGCTACGGCTCCTACGACAACTGCCAGGGCACGTGCACCGGCGCGGTCCCCGCCTCCCTGCGCCGCCCCCTGCACCTCCCGAGCCTCGGTGCCGGGGGAACGTGTCCGGCGTCCGCCGCCGCCCCCGTCACCTACGCCGGTGCCGCCATCGGCAAGGGGCCCGTGTACGCCGCCCAGCGCACCCCCTTCGCGATCACCAGCTTCACGGGCAGCGCCTGGAACGGGGGCCGCGTCACCTGGGTCGCGGACCCGAGCTACACGGGCCCCGTGCTCATCCGCGGGGGCCAGGTCGGCGGCGCCGGCGCCGTCGGCTTCGGCGAGGGCCACGTGCCCGTCGACGAGCTCCAGCTCCTCACCACGGCGGCGTCCTCCTCAGGCGAGCCCTCGGGCGCGCGCGAGTGGCCGTCGTTCACCCGCATGGCCTCCGCCGGCTGCTACGCCTATCAGGTCGACGGCTCGGGGTTCAGCGAAGTGATCACCTTCCAGGCCACCGGCTAGCGAGGATCGACGAGCCGGGCTGGAGGAAGCCCGGATTGCACTTGTAGGGATTGAAGAAGGCGCTGCCGGCGACGCAGCGCCACATGCTCTGGTTGGTCTCGCTCGGCGCTCCGGAGAACGTCGCCGAGTTCGACGGGGTGATCATGTACGCCGGGCCCGCCGACCGCGCGTTCGTGCCCTGCTCGAAGGCATAGCCGTAGTCGAGGAGGGTCGGCTCGCTGTAGGCCGAGGCGATGAAGTCGACGCCGATCGGGTCGCCGCCGGTGGAGCTGTTCTGGCCCCCGTACCCGGCCGGGACGGTGAGCACCGGATATCCGGCGCGGTCGGCGGTGCCCACGAGCGGGCTGCCCTCGGGGACAATGATCGCCGAGTACGGCCCGCCGGCGAGGATGCCGTCGATCACGGCGCGGTCTTCCGTCTGCCCCTGGGTCAGGTTCGCCTGGTAGGCGGACGTCGTCGCCCCGTCGGCGTAGTTGACCGACTCGGCGTTGGTGAGCCCGTCCTCGCCGAACTTGAGTCCTTCGACCGGATGCGCGTTGTAGTAGGCGATGATGGCGGCGAGCGACTTGGGTCCCGGGCCCGGCATCGCCGAGAGGAAGCTGTCGATGCCCTTGTGGAACTCGTAGGGGATGACGCTCGGCGCCGTCGTGCCCGTGCCCGGGGTGACCGTGGTAGCGGTCGCCCCCAGCGTCCCCAGCTCGGTGACCGCCGAGGTGTAGACGGCGGCGATGTTGGTGGCGAGGCCGGTGCTCGAGACGACGGCGATGTGCTTGGCGCTCAGGGCGCCCGGCGCGAGGCCGGTCGTGTAATCGGGCAGCGGGCTCGGCTCGCCCGAGGTCGCGGGGTCGCTGGGATCGCTGCCGGCGAGCACGTTGAGCTCGTCGGCCACGTCGGTCACCGTCTGGCCCATCGGCCCCGGCGAGTCCTGCGAGCGCGCCACCGGGAGCACCCCGGTGCGGCTCACGAGCCCGACCGTCGGCTTCAGGGCGACGATGCCGGCGTTGCCCGCGGGGGCGATCATCTGCGCCGCGTCGGTGCCCGTCTCGAGGCCGACGGCCAGGGGCGCGAAGCCCGTGGACACCGACACCGCCGATCCCGCCGAGGACCCGCCCGGTGACTCGTTGGTATCCGAAGCGACGAGGACCTGCCCGCCGAGCGAGGAGTAGCCCTGGGGCATGCACCCCGAGGTCGTCGCCGTCGTGCAGTTCGCCGTCGTCCCCTGGTCGATGAGGTTCTCGTTGAACATGCCGCCGAGCTCGGTGGTGTTCGTGTCCCCGAGGACGATGGCGCCCGCGGCCTCGAGCTTGGCGATGAGCTTCGCGTCGGTGGCCGGGATCGCGTTCTCGAGGGCGATCGAGCCGCCGCTCGTGGCCAGGCCCTTGGCATTGATCGAGTCGTCGACGAGCACGGGGACACCCTCGAGCGGGCCGCGGGCTCCGTGCCGCGCCCGATAGCGGTCGCTGTCGCGCGCCTCCTCGATGGCGTCGGGGTTGAGGGCGCGCACGGCCTGGATCGCCGGGCCCTGGGCGTTGGCCAGGGCGATGCGGGTGAGCTCGGCCTTGACGAGCTCCTCGGAGCTGAGCTTGCCGGCGCTCATCTTCGCCTCGAGGCTCGCCGCCGAGGCGGTCTCGAGCGGGAAGTGGAGCGTCGTCAGCTCACCGTGGAGCATGCGGATGGCCGACTCGAAGTCGGGGTTGCAGTGCCCGCGGCTCGCGAAGGGCTCGGCCGGGACGGTGTGGGCGCAGCGGTAGGAGGCGGGGTCGACCATGGCCGCCGGCTGCTGGAGGTGGGTGGCGTGCTCGAGCACGTAACCGGTGCCGATGATGCTGTACTCCTGGTAGGCGCCCGCGGTGATGTCGACGCCGATGTTGCGGCGCTGGAGCGGCGTGTAGCCCATCGGGACGACCATCTCGGGATACCCCGCCTGGGGGCTGCTGGGGACCGAGCCGATGACGGCGATGACTGGGTCGGCCGACCCGGGTGGGCAGGTGGTGGTGCCGTTGGGAACGCCGCTCGTGTTGGTCGTGTTGCTCGTCACCCCGGCGCCCGGGCAGCTGAGCATGGCGTCGATCGCCGAGTGGTAGGCCGCCTTGCGCAGGGGCAGGTCGCCCGCATACTCCATGGCGTTGGCCAGTCCCTGAGCGGTGGGGGCGCTCGGGTCGGTGATCGTCGTGTCGTCGGTGAGCGCCTCGGTGGCGTGCTGCGAGTTGCCGTACTTCTCTCCTTCCTGGGGGTCGGTGTTGTCGACCGCGACCTCCTGGGCGAGGCTCTGGACCGGTGCGCCCGAGCCGAGGCGCTGGTAGTACTCGTCGATCGTCGCGTGCGGCTCCCAGCCGGTGGGCAGCGGGGCCAGGGTCGCGTCTGTGGTCGGGGGGTCGAGGACCATCGTCGCCCCGGCGGCCGCGAGCGCGTTGACCGCGGTCAGGTTGGCCTGCTCCTGGGGGGTCAGGGTGCAGGTGGTGGCGGGCGGGACGGGAGTGCAGGTGGTCGAGTTGTAGCCGATGCGCTTGCCCGCCACGAAGCCCGTGGTCAGGGCCGAGGAATAGCTCGGCAGGGTGGTGAAGGGGGCGGCGGGGATGTCGTTGACCCCGCTCGGCTGGCCGGTGGCGGCGTCGCCGAAGTAGTTTGGCCCCATGAGCCCCAGGTACTCCTGGTTGGCGGTGGGGTCAGAGCCGGGAATCTCGGCGATCGACTGCAGGGTCATGGCCGCGTCGGTGACCGTCCGCTCGATCGGCCCGGCGGTGTCCTGGGAGGCGTCGATGGGGGCGATGCCGTAGCCGGGGACGAGACCGACGGTGGGCCGCAGTCCCACGTCTCCCTGCGCCGTCGCGGGGCTGATGATCGAGCCCGAGGTCTCGGTTCCGATCGTCAGCGAGGCGAGGCCGGCGGCCGCGTCCGCCCCCGAGCCCGAGGAGGAGCCGCTCGGGCCCTGGGCGGTGTCGAGCGCGTTGAGCACCTGCCCGGTCAGGTTGCTGAAGCCCGAGGGCTGGCTCCCGAAGCTGTTGGCCCACTCCGAGAGGCCCGCCTTGCCGAGGACGACGACGCCGTGGGCGCGCAGTTCCTTGGCCACGCCCGAGTCGCTCGAGGGGTAGGAGTCACGCAGGGCCCAGTCGCCCGCCGAGGTGTACATCGGGGTGGCGTCGATGATGTCCTTGAGGATGATGGGCAGGCCCATGGCGGGGCCGAGGTTCACCCCGTGGGCGCGCTCGGAGTCCGCGCGCCGGGCTTCCTTGAGAACGTCGGGGTTGATCTGGGTGACGCCGTTGAGGCCGGGACCGCTCTTGTTCAGCGCGGCGATGCGCGCAAGGTACGCCTCGGTGAGCTCGACCGAGGTGAGCTTCCCGCTCTCCATCATCTTCTCGGCTTGGGCCCCGCTCAGGGTGTCGAGGTTCAGGGGCTGCCCGGCGCTGGCGGCCGTGACCGAGCCCAGCGCGCAGAGGATGGCGGCAGACGCGCATACGCATGCGCTCACGCGGGCAAGTCGCCCGACTACAGCACGGGAAATCACGGCAGGCAGTCCTTCCGGGTCGGCACCGCTGGTCAACGGGAGACCAGCAACATAAGTGGGCGCTTAAGCAAGCGGGATCGACAACTCGGCCAAATCCGGTAGGACCGTCAGTCCGCATGCGGGGCGATGATGCGGTGGATCTTGATCCCCAGGGCGAGGCGCTCGCGTTCCTCGGAGACCATGGGGTCAAGGCCCGTGAGCTCGTGCACGCGCTCGAGCCGGTAGGCGACGGTGTGGCGGTGGGCGAAGATGGCGGCCGCGGTGGCGCTCATGTTGCAGTTCGCCTCCAGGTATGCCTCGACGGTGTGGAGGAGCTCGGTCCCGTGTTGGGCCTCGTGACGGGCCACGGGCGCGATCGTGGACTCGTAGAAGCTCCTCACCTCTTCGGGGTGGGAGGCGAGGAGGCGGAACAGGAGCTTGTAGGTCCGCCCGCCGATGGCCTGGGCGGCGTCGACCTCGCCGTGGCCGAGGACCTCGAGCATGAGCTCGGCCTCCTGCATCGCCGCCCCGAGCTCGGCGGGATCGGCGTGGAAGCTCGAGACGCCGACCGTCGCCTGGCTTCGGAGTCGCGCCGCCAGACGCTGGACCGAGGCGTGTGTCGCCTGCCGGCTCGCGGTCTCGGTCGCGGGGAGTGCCGCGTAGACGCGCGGGGGACCATCCGGGGTGTCGTCGAGCTGCTGGGCCAACGCCCCCGGATGCTCGGCGGCGATCATCGCCACGATCCGCTGGGGCATGGCGCCCTCGGCGCACAGGATCGCCGCCCCGCCCGAGAGGTCGCAGCCCAGGCGGGCGGCGCGCCGGGCGACCTCTGCGCCGCTCGAGTGGCGACCGGAGCGCAGGTCCTCGAAGAGCGAGCCCCGCAGCCGCTGCTCGACGTTCTCCTTGGCGCTCTCGATCGCCAGCGCCATCAGCGCCGCCGCGGCGGCGGCGTGAAGGAACTCCGATGCCTCGCTGCGGGGCGCCTGCTGCGCGTGCTCGGAGCGCAGGAGGACGACGAGACCGGCGACCTCGTCGAGGAACTCGATGGGTACGGCGGTGATCACCTCGCGGGGAGCCACGGCGGGGCGGCCGCGGGCGCGCTTTGCCACCCAGTGCTCGAGGGCGGAGACCTCGGTGGTCACGTGGCTCTCGCCGGCGGCGATGGCCGCGGCGAGTCCGGGGACGACGACGGCCACGGGCGCCCCCGCGGCCTCGGCGGCGAGCTCCGCGACGCGAGCGAGCCCGGCTCCGGCGACGACGGCGGCGACCATGGCGCCGTGCACCGCGCGCAGCTCGTCGAGCAGCCTCGGCGGCGCCGCGCACAGGGTGCTCTCGCCTGCACTTCCCGACGGCTGGACGTGACCGAAGGGCAAATTCCTCCCCCCTGTAGCCTGGACCCGGGGAGGGATTATTCAGCGTCGGGCCGCCGCCGTCTTTGGCCGGATGGCGAAACTTTCGGGGTGGAGGTGGCCGGGGCGGCCCCGCCGTCAGGCGCCGTCAGGCGCTGTCAGGCGTACATCGCCTCGATCTCCGCGCCGTACTTCTCGGTGATGGGCCGGCGCTTGAGCTTCATCGTCGGCGTGAGCTCGTCGCCCCCGGGGATCCAGTCGCCGGGGACGATGGTGAACTTCTTGATCTGCTCGACGCGGGCGAGGTGCTCGTTGGCGGCGTCGACGCCGGCCTGGATCGCCTCGATGATCTGCGGCTCGGTGGCGAGGTCCTCGAAGCTCGAACCCTCGATCCCGTGCTGGGTCGCCCATTGCGGAGCGAAGTCGGCGTCGAGGACGATCAGGGCCGTGTTATAGGGGCGGCGATCGCCGACGCAGAAGGCCTGGCCGATGAGCGGGCTCCCCGACTTCACCGCACCCTCGATGTTGGCCGGGGACATGTTCTTGCCGGCGGCGTTGATGATGATCTCCTTCTTGCGGTCGACGATCGTCAGGTAGCCGTCGTCGTCGATCTCGCCGATGTCGCCGGTGTGGAGCCATCCGTCGCCGTCGACGGCCTCGGCGGTCTTCTCCGGGTCGCCTCGGTAGCCGAGCATCACGCACTCGCTGCGCATGAGGACCTCGCCGTCGTCGGCGAGCTTGAGCTCGACGCCGGGGGCCGGCGGCCCGACCGTCCCGATCTTGACGGCTCCGGGGGGGTTCACCGTCCCCAGGCCGCACGTCTCCGACATGCCCCAGAGCTCGGCGAGCTCGATCCCCAGCGCGTGGAAGAACTCGACGACCTCGACGGGAGTGGGAGCCGCCCCCACGTTGACGGTCTTGACCTGGTCGAGGCCGAGCATGGCCCGCAGCTTCGAGAAGAACTCCTCGTCGGCCCGCGCCACCTTCTCCTCGAGCTCGTCGGGCACGGTCTCGCCGCGCTGGCGCAGGCGCACGCGCTCGAGCGAGGCCTCGAGCGCCTCGCGCAGCGGGCGCGCCTCCTCCTCGGGGCGCTGGGCCTGCATCGCCTCGAGCCCGGCCTTGAGCTTCTCCCAGATCCGGGGCACGGCGAAGAACCAGGTGGGATGGACCTGGGGCAGGTAGGAGAGCACGTCGCGCGGATTCGGCACGCAGGTCACGGTGCCGGCGAAGATGATCGGCATGTAGTGATGGGCGTTGCGCTCGGCGATGTGGGCCGAGGGCAGCCACGAGACCACGCGGAAGCCAGGCTCGAGCTCGACGATCTCCTCGGCCGAGCGGGCGGTGAACATGATGCTGTGGTGCGAGAGCTGGACGCCCTTGGGGTGGCCGGTGGTGCCCGAGGTGTAGATGAGCGTGAGCACGTCGTCAGGGGCCACCGAGGCGGCCGCCGCGACGGCGTCGAAGTCGGGGTTCGAGCCCTCGACGTCGGCCAGGGGGGTCGTCCCCTCGGGCGCCTCCCCGTCGACGACGATCACGTGCTCGAGCCCGGGTAGGTTCTTGCGGGCCTCGAGCACGACGGGGAGGTAGGCCTGCTCGACGATCGCCACCCGGGCGCCGGAATCGGTGATCAGGTACTCGATCTCCG
>DASZKU010000245.1:0-1638 GCA_035552815.1 Solirubrobacteraceae bacterium
TGGGACTTCACCGTGGTCGGGCTCACGAACAGGCGCTCGGCGATCTCGGCGTTCGACAGCCCGTCGGCGATGAGGGCGAGGACCTCGGCCTCACGCGGCGTCAGCCCGTCCGGGAGCTCGGCCTCCTCGCCGTCGCCGTCCTCGCCGCCGCGAGCGCCGCCAACTCCGCTGGCGCCGCCGGCCAGGGCCGCCACCACGTGGTGCTGCACGGCGGGATCGAGGGCTGCCTCGCCGGCGGCGACGGTGAGGTTGGCCGCCTTGATGTCCTCGGCCCCGGCGTCCTTGGTCAGGTACCCGCGCGCGCCGGCCCGCAGCGCGCCGAGCACGCTCTCGGCGTCGGCGAAGGTGGTGAGGACGATGACGCGTGCCTCGGGCAGCCGGTCGCGCAGGATCTGGGTCGCCGTGATTCCGTCCATGCGCGGCATGCGCAGGTCCATGAGCACCACCTCGGGCTCGTAGGCGAGGGCGAGGGCGACGGCCTCCTCTCCGTCCGAGGCGCTGCCCACGAGCTCGATCCCGCCCAGGAGCCCGAGCAGCGTCGACAGGCTCTCGCGCACGAGACGCTGGTCGTCGGCGAGGAGCACGCGCACCGGGCCGTCGCCGGGGACGGGCGCTGTCATGCCGGGAGCACCAGCTGCACCCGGAACCCGTGCTGCGTCGGCTCCGTGGATTGCGCCCGGCGCTGCCTCCACCCTGAGGTGGAGAGGAGATTTCCCCCCTGAGGCCGATGACGAAAGGGCGGCCGGGACCTAGCCTGTCGGCCCATGATCACCAACTCGCTCGACGTCGCCGTGGCTCAGCGCAGCGCCGCGGCCGGCGAGGCCCCCGAGGCGATCATCGCGCTCGCCGGCCTGCGCAAGCGCTACGGAGACCGCGACGCCGTGGCGGGCATCGACCTCGAGGTCGTCCGGGGCGAGATCTTCGCCTTCCTCGGTCCCAACGGCGCCGGTAAGACGACGACGGTGGAGATCCTCGAGGGCTTCCGCGCCGCGAGCAGCGGCAGCGTCCGAGTCCTGGGCGCCGACCCGGCGCGAGCGGGACGGGCGTGGCGCGAGCGCATCGGCATCGTCCTCCAGGAGTCCGCGCCCGAGGCGGGCCTGACCGTGCGCGAGTGTCTTCAGCTCTTCGCCGGCTACTACCGCGCCCCCCGCCAGCATGCGCAACCCGCGCGCGCGCTTCTTCACCTTCATCTTTCCGGTCCTCCTCCTCGTCATCTTCTCGAGCGTGCTCGGGCACGGGCACACAACCCTCGTCGACGGAGCCCACGTCTCTCTGGCCCGCTTCTTCGTGGGCGGGATCATCGCCATCTCGATCATCACCGCCGCCTATGCCGGGCTCATGGTCACCATCGCCTCCACCCGCGAGGCCGGCGTCCTCAAGCGCCGCCGCGCCACTCCCCTCCCCCCGGCCATCCTCATCGGCGGCCAGGCCCTCGCCACCCTCGTCACCGCGGCCATCGCCTCGACCCTCCTCCTCCTCGTGGCCCACATCGGATACGGAATCGGCTTCTCGGGTCGGAGCCCTGGCGGCCATGGCCCTCGCCGCCATCGTCGGGACTCTGAGCTTCGCCTGCCTCGCCTACGCGATGGCGGGCTTGGTGGGCTCGCCCGACTCCGCGCAGCCCATCGCGCAGATCAC
>DASZKU010000246.1:0-3884 GCA_035552815.1 Solirubrobacteraceae bacterium
GCCGGGCACACGACGACGGCCGGATACGCGCCGTCCGCCTCCAGCGCCGCGAGCGCCTCGACCGTCTTGCCCAGGCCCTGCTCGTCGGCGAGGAAGGCGCGCCGCGCCTCGAGCACGTAGCGCACCCCGGCCCACTGAAAGGGCGCGAGCTCGCCGCCGAGGAGGGCGGCGATCTCGGAGATCGGCTCGGCGTGGTCGGCCCGCGAGGCGCGTACGGCGTCGGCGGCGGCGGCGCGCTCGGCGAGGAGCTTGTCGAGGACGTCGACCGCCGCTCCCTCGACCGCGACCTCGTGGCGGGAGACGAACTCGTCGAGGGCTTCGACGAGCCAGGGATCGAGCGGGACCGAGCGGCCCCCCTCGGCGCCGGGGAGGCGCTCGAAGGCGGGGCCGATGTCGGGGTCCCACATGACCTCGAGGCGGAGCTGCTCGCCGTCCACGGTGCGGGCGAAGACGAGGCGAGCAGGCGGCGGCGTCCCTCCGAGCTCGACGACCTGCAGGCAGCGCTCGGCGGCGATGTCCAGGCGCGCCGACTCCTGCTCGCGCAGCGCCCGCCCCGCCTCGCGCGTCATCGGGACGAGGAGCTTGCCCTCGCGTTCGCTGGCGGCGGTCATGAGCTCCTCGGGCACGGGCCCCGCGCGCGTGTCCATCACCCACCAGCCGCGACCGTCGTGACGCGCCGTGCCCACGTAGCCGATCCACCGTCGCTCGACGGCGGCGAGCCAGGCCAGGACCTCGTCGTCGGCGGTGAGCTCGGGGTAGCGGTCGAGCACCTCGGCGACGCGGATCCCGGCCCAGTCCTCGGCGGGAGCCGACCATTCGCGGGTGTCCCAGTCGAAGCGCCGATTGGGGATCGTCCGCACCATCTCCACGAGCGCGCGCTCGTAGGGGAAGGCAAGGACGACGACGCGCTCGCCGTGGTGGTCGTCGCGCAGCTCGACGTTCGCTCGCTCGGGGGCCAGTTCCATCAGCGGGCAACGCTAGCGGGCGACCAGGCCGGTCCCGGCGTTGAGGACGACATTCCGCCCGCTATTCGGGAGGAACGTTCCCTTCAAGCGCGGCGGCGCGGCCTCAGACTTGGCACGCCCGCCGTGCACGCGTCACCGCCTCGTCGACGACGAGCGTGCCGGCCTCGCCCGGGCGAAGCGTCACCCCGTACACGCTGAGCGCGCGCTCGCGCGACACCCACCCCTCGCGCACGTCCTCGGCCACCGCCTCGGGGTCGCGCGCCAGCGGGTCGCCGTAGCCGCCCCCGCCGCCCGTGTGCGAGGCGACGCGCTCGCCCGGGACGATCTCCATGGCGTGGGCCATGGGGACCTCGACGATGGCGCCGGAGCGGTCGACCTTCCACCCGTCCGAGGGGCTGCCCGTCAACCCCCCGCGCACGCCGCGCGCCGGGTTCTCGTGCCCCTCGAAGCTGTAGGCGATCATCATCGGCGCGCCCTTGGCCCCGTAGACGACCTCCGAGCCGAGGGCGCCCCGCTGTCGCCCCGCCCCCTCGGAGTCGGGGATGAGGCGCTTGACGTGCACGTGGAGGGGGTACTTCTGCTCGTCCACCTCGGTGCTGTCGTGGTACATGAGCGAGGCGGCGACCGGGAGGTAATAGGTGGGCCACCCGTCGGCCTGCGGGCCGCCGGGGCCGCCGGTGCTGCCGAGGAAGATCTGGTTGACGTAGGGCGCCCCGCCGAAACGCGCGTCGCGCCCGGAGATCACCGCGTAGGAGATCCCCATGCCCAGGGCGCCCTCGGCGAGGCCGAAGCCGTCGCCGAGCTCGGCGAAGGCCGCCTGGGTCAGGGTCACCAGGCGGTCGGCAATGTTCGTGGTGGCCATCGAGCACGAGTGGGGGAACTCGGGAATCCCGGCCAGGCACCCCTCGCGCAGGAGCACCTTGACGCGGCGGAAGGAGCCTGCGTTGTGGGGGACGTCGGGGTCGATCGAGTTGAAGACGCCGGTCATCACGTTGTTGGTCGCGCACGCGCGGGATTCGTTGAGGCCGCCCGGGTAGTTGTCGGGGTTCTCGCGCAGGTCGAGCTCGATCGTCCCCGCCTGGGGATCGATGGCGACCTTGACGCTCAGCGGGATGCCCTCGGGGACGCCGGGGTAGGGGTCGTGGGTGGCGCTCCCCACGAGCTCGCCCGCCGGGAGCTGGGAGATCGCCTCGACCATGCGCCGCTCGCTGTAATCGAACCATTCGGCGATGAACGAGCGCACGGTGTCGCGGCCGTACTGGTCGCAGAGCTCGATCAGGCGCCGTTCGGCGATGCGCGCCGAGCCCAGGGTGGCCAGGTAATCGCCGTACCACTGTTCGGGCACGCGGATGCGCCGGCGGCACATGCGGATGATGTCCTGCACGTCGCGCCGGTTGCGCTGGACCTGCACGCACGGGAAGATGAGGGCGCCCTCCTCGTAGACGTCGCGGGCGGCGGGCATGTAGGTGGTGGGGAGGGCGTTACCGCAGTCGGCCTGGTGGGACTTCGCGCACGCGGTGAACATGTGCTCGCCCTCGTGGAAGACGGGGACGAGGATGGCGTGGTCGGCGGGGTGGGTGTTACCCAGATAGGGATCGTTGTGGAGGAAGGCATCTCCCTCGGAGAAGTCGGGATGGATCTCCGTCATCGCCTCGGCGAGGAACTCGGTGCCGATGACGTGCACGGGGAGGCCCTCGGCCGAGGCGAGGAGCTCGTTCCCGGCGGTGATGATCGAGCACGAGAAGTCGCGCGCGGTGTTGAGCACGGCCGAGCGGCCCGAGCGCAGCAGGGTGTTCGTCATCTCCCGCACGACGCTCTCGAAGCGGTTGGCGAGCACGGCGAGGAGCACGGGGTCGAACGAGGTCGCGGTCATGGTCTCGCTTCGAGCAGGTAATCGCCGGTCGCCGTGACGGTGGCGCGCCACCCCGGGTAGACGACCACCGTCGTCGTCGGCTCGCCGATGATCGCCGGTCCGGGCACCTGATGCCCCGGGGCGAAGGCCTCGGCCCGGAAGTACGGCGTCTCCAGGGGGCCGTCGTGGCCCGAGCCCGAGCCCGAGCCCGAGCCGAACCACGCCGTGCGCACCGCGGCCGGCACCGGCGGGGAACCGGCATCCCCGTCGAGCCGCGCCAGAGCCGGCTTGGGCAGGCGCGCGGTGGCGCGGCCCTTCCAGTAAATGCACTCGAGGTGCTGGCCGGGCTCGCTCACCGCGAAGACGCGCTCGTGCACGCGGTGGAAGTCCTCGGTCATGAGCTCGACGTCCTCGGGTCCCGCGAGGGCACCCGAGCGCAACGGCACCTCGAGCTCCCACACCTGGTAGGGGTAGCGGGCCTCGACGAAGAACTCGCGCCCCTGGAGCTCCACCGGGGTCTCCAGGCGCGCGAAGAGAGCGTCGATCTCCTCGCCGAGCCCGGCGAGCGCGCGGTTGACCGCCTGGTAGTCGAAGCGGTTGGTGTCGGCGCGCTGGCTGATCGAGAACTCGGCCACGATGTCGGAGAACAGGCCGCCACAGGCCGAGAGCGCACCCGCGGTGCGGGGCACGAGCACGCGCGCGCACCCGAGCTCCTCGGCGATGGGCGCCACCGTCATCCCGCCCGCCCCGCCGCCGGCCACGAGCAGGGATCCGCGGGGATCGAAGCCCTCGTTGATGGTGATGTCGCGGATGGCGCTGACCATGTGCTCGCCCGAGATCGTGAGCACGGCGTGGGCGGCGCGCTCGGCGTCGAGCCCGAGCGGCTCGGCGATCTCGCGCTCGATCGCCTCGCGGGCCGCTGCCGCCGAGAGCTTCATCCGCCCGCCGAGGAAGTAGTCGGGATCGATGTAGCCGAGGACGACGCTGGCGTCGGTCACCGTCGCATCCGTCCCGCCCAGGGCGTAGCACGCCGGTCCGGGGCTGGCCCCCGCGCTCTCAGGACCAAC
>DASZKU010000247.1:0-3979 GCA_035552815.1 Solirubrobacteraceae bacterium
TTACACCAGTCCCCCCTGGGCGTGGCAATGCTAGCGAGTCAAGCACCGTCCGTCTCAGGTTCGAGCTCTGGCCGGCCCCGGTTCACCTCCACGGTGGCGTTCCCTCGCAAGCGAACATATGTTCTCGTGTATTGCGCTCCGTTTGCGCCCCGCTTACCCCATCGCCGCCGGTTGCGCCCCGCCGGGCGGCCTTGGCGGGCCGGTCGCGAGATCGGCGGCGCGCTCGGGCGGCGCCTGGGCGGCGACGGCGGGCCGCTGACCCCGGCGGCGGGGGCGCCAGACGCGGAGGTACTGGGCGCCCAGGTAGGAGCCGACGACGATGGCGAAGGCGAGGAACTGGCCCGCGATGGTCTGCCAGTTCGCGAATAGCGAGAACCAGGTGCCCATCCAGCCCGGGAAGGAGACGCCGGGGAGGTTGGTGGTGCCGATCCAGCCCGCGAGCTGCATCTCCTGGACCTCCTCGCCGACCGAGACGAGGAGCACGAGGAGGAGCATCCCGCCGGTGATGACGAGCAGGCGCTTGTATGGAAGCTTCTGGTGCAGGGTGAAGGTGAGGACGCCGACGGCCGCGGTGAACATCGCCCCGAGGACGACGCCCTCGAGGACGACGCTCGATCCGTAGAGCTCGCGCAGGTTCTGGAGGAAGATGACGACCTCGAAGGACTCGCGGTAGACGGAGGTGAAGCCGAGGAGGAGGAGCCCGAGCATCATCGCCCGCATGCTCCCCTCGGGGCCGCCGGAGAGCAGGCCCTTGCGGCGCTTGTGGTGGTGGGAGATCCAGCCCGTCCAGTAGATCTTGTGGAAGAACCAGTTCATGACGAGGAGGAGGACGAGGAGCGAGGGCAGCCCGGTCGCAGCCTGGATGTCGAGCTCACTGCCGTGGAAGCGGCCGATGAGCCACACGACGAACAACCACGTGCCGATCCCCGCGAGGATGGCCATGCCGCCGCCGGCGGCGACAGGCTTGCGGTAGACGCGGTTACCGCCCCGGAGGCTCGCCGTCACGGCGGCGAGCACGAGGATGGTCTCGAGGCCCTCGCGGAAGACGAGGATGGCGCTGTTGATGACCACCGTGGCGTGGCTCAGCCGGTGGCCCGGCGGGAGCGTGGTCGGGTTCGTCGTCCCCCCCTGGGCATGCCAGCCGAGGATGACCACGGTCACTCCGACGGCGAGCGCCACCACGGTCCACAGGTACATCCAGGCGCTGGCACCCTGTCGTGAGGAGGTCCGCTGGGCGTCGGGCGATGCTCCCACGCCAGGGACCGTACCACAGTTAGGGCGCCCTAATTAGGGTGCCCTTATACGTCGGCGGATTGAGCCGCCGCGGCCCCGGCGCTCAGCCCCCGTCCAGGTCCTCGCGCCCGGGTGGCACCGTCAGGTCGGCGTCGGGGAGGACCGCGACGAGGCCGCTCGGGTTGACCCCTTCGTGCGTTCGGTAGTAGTGGTTGCGGATCTCGTCGAGCCGGACGGTGTCGGCGATCCCTGGCTGCTGGTAGAGGTCGCGCGTGTACGGCCACAGGTTCGGGTACTCGACGAGCCGGCGCAGAGTGCACTTGAAGTGGACGGCGTAAACCGGGTCGAAGCGCACCAGGGTGGTGAACAGCCTCCAGTCGGTCTCGACCGGCTCAGCGCCGAACAGGAACCTGCGGGTGGCAAGGCGCGCGTCGAGCTCGTCCAGAGTGTCGAAGAGCCGGTACACGACCTCCTCATACACGCCCTGGTCCCGCGTGAACCCCGCCTGATACACGGCATTGTTGACGCGCTCGTAGATGCGCTTGTTGAGCTCGTCGATCTCGTGACGATGGGCCTCTGGGTAGAGATCGTGCTCGTCGTCAGCGAGATCGCCGAACCCGGTGCTGAACATGCGCAGGATGTCCGCCGACTCGTTGTTGACGATCCGGCCCGTCTCCTTGTCCCAGAGCACGGGGACGCTGAAGCGGCCCTCGTAGCGGGGATCGGTGATCTCGTACGCCTCGCCGAGGAAGTGAAAGCCGTTCACCGGGTCGACGTACTCGCCGCCGGAGAACGTCCACCCCCGCTCGTCGCGCAGGGGGTCGGCGACCGACATTCCGATCACGTCCTCGAGCCCCTTGAGCCGCCGCCCGATCACCGTGCGATGGGCCCACGGGCAGGCCCACGACACGTAGAGGTGATAGCGGCCCGGGGCGGCCGGGTACGGGGACGAGCCGTCGTCGGAGACCCGGTCGCGGAACTGGCTCGGCGGGCGCTCGAAGCGGGCGGCGGCGAGCGCGGAGGGGGCGAGTCCGGTGTCGAGCTTGGGCATAGGCGACATGTTGACAGGGACTCGAGTGCGGGCGGAGGGACTTGAACCCCCAAGGGCCTGGGCCCACCGGCTCCTAAGGCCGGCGCGTCTACCGATTTCGCCACGCCCGCGAAACTGCTGCGCGTAGCCGAGTGAGATTGTATGTTCCGCATCGTGCCACCCGTTCGGAACCTGCGCGCCGGCTACGAGATCGCCTATCCCAACCGGGACAAGCCGGCCGCGAAGGCGACACGGCTGATCGTCGTCCTCATCCTGCTCGTCTCCGTCGTCCTCATGCTCATCGTCACCATCGGCGGGTGGTCGGAGCTCGAGGGCGAGCAGCCGCTGAACTTCCTCTTCATCATCTCCTACCTCGTCTTCGCCTTCTATGTCGCGCGCTGGAAGCGGGGACTACTGCCGATGGCGGCGGCGCTGGGCATCGTCCTCCTCATCCTCGCGGTGATCGCCAGCACCGGCGCGAGCGGGACCTCGTGGTTTGATCGCAACCACGCCGGCTTCGCCCCTCCCCAGTCGATCTTCGGCGGCAAGGGCCTCAGCGACGACACCCTGGGATTGGCCACCGTGCTCATGATCCCCGTCGAGGCGCTGCTCATCTGCTTCTCGATGGTGGGCTTCTCGCAAGGCTGGAACGTCGAGGTCGAGGTCCCCGCGGGACAGTCGCGCCGGCCCGGCGGCGCCCCGCCGGCCCCCACCCCGGCCGCCGCATAGACCGCCTATACGGCGGGTGGGATTCGAACCCACACGTCCCGAAGGACAATGCGTTTTGAGCGCATCATGTCTACCGTTCCATCACCGCCGCTCGGGCGCCAAGTCTAGTCCTGCTTCGCCGGTCCGAGCACGAGCGCGAGCATCTCCTCCATCAGGCCGGCACGGGTCATGACCACGCCCGAGGGCTCGTCGACGGTCTCGGGAAGCTCCACCACCTCGAGCCCGGCCCGTGTGCCGATGAGCGAACCGGCGGCCACGTCCCAGGCCTTGAGGCCGCGCTCGTAGTGGGCGTCGAAGCGCCCGCACGCCGTCCAGCACAGGTCGAGGGCGGCGGCGCCCATGCGCCGGACATCGCGTACGCGGGGGAGGAGCCGGGTGATGACCTCGGCCTGCCGGGCCCTGACCGCGGCGTCGTAGGAGAACCCGGTGGCCACCAGCGCATCGGCGAGGTCCCCCTCGTGGCGGGCGCTGATGGGCTCGCCGTTGAGGGTGGGCGCGCCCGACCGGGTGGCCGCGAAGCACTCATCGCGCATGGGGTCGAGCACCACGCCGACCAGTCCCCCCTCCGCGTCCTCGCAGGCCACGCTCACCCCCCACATCGGGACCCCGAAGAGGAAGTTGGTCGTCCCGTCGAGCGGGTCGACGACCCAGCGCAGCGCGCCGCCGGCGGTGGCCCCGCCTTCCTCGGCGAGGATCCCGTCCTCGGGCCGGCGTGTCCGCAGGACATCGCGGATCGCCGCCTCGGCGGCCAGGTCGGCATCCGAGACGAGGTCGGTGGGCCCGCTCTTGGTGCGCACGCCGTGCTGCGCACGGCCGAACCGGGACCGGAGCTCGGCTCCGGCTCCCCGCGCGGCCTCGAGCGCCACGGCGAGGAGCTCGTCCTCGTCGGCGTCGGTCATCGCCGGCCCACATTAACGGGTCGCGCGCGAGCGCCGTCGCCGTCCGGGCCCAGCGCCGCCGACGGGTCGCGCGCGAGCGCCGTCGCCG
>DASZKU010000248.1:0-5411 GCA_035552815.1 Solirubrobacteraceae bacterium
CGCGCCTGCACCGGACGCGCGCGCCGCGCCGCCGGGCGCCGCGCCCGCCCCCGCCTCCCGCCAGCGCTCCTCCATGACCACGGCGTCCACCGGCATCCGCGCCGACCACCCCGCCGCCTCGAGCCCCGGGCGATCGGGTCGCTCGTCGGGCCACCCCACGCACATGTAGGCGATCGGGTCGACGGCGGCGGGAATTCCGAGCACCGCCCGCAGGTCCTCCTCGCGGTAGAAGCTCACCCACCCCACCCCGAGCCCCTCGGCGCGCGCCGCGAGCCACAGGTTCTCGATCGCGCACGCGGTGCTGTACACGTCGGTCTCGGGGATCGTGCTCCGGCCGAGGACCTCGACCTCGGGGTCGCCGTGGTCGCAGCACACGACGACGCCGAGCGGCGCCTCGACGATCCCCTCGATCTTCTGGTCGAGAAACTGCCGCGCGCGCTCGTCGAAGCGCTCGGCCTGGCGCAGGCGCTCGCGCTGGGCGAGGCGGCGCACGGCGATGCGGGTGTCGGGCGAGCGGATGACGATGAGCCGCCAGGGCTGCATGAGGCCCACCGAGGGCGCGTGGTGCGCGGCCTCGAGCACGCGTCCGAGCACATCCGAGGGAACCTCGTCGGGGCGGAAGCGGCGGATGTCGCGCCGCTCGGCGATCACCCGGTGCACCGCCGCGCGGACGGGGTCGGGGTACCGCCACCCCCGCGGGTCCGCGGCACGCTCGGCCGCCCGCGAGCGGTCGAACCCAGGCGGGGTGGGCGGGCGCTGGAAGCCGCTCTCGATCGTCATGGCGCCGCCAACACTAGAGCGAGCGCTGCTCTCGCGCGCGGGCGGCTCGGGGAACTCGGATAGGATCCGCCGATCAGCGCGGCGGCGCGAGGAACCCGGTGTGACTCCGGGGCGGTCGCGCCACTGTCACCGGAGGTCTTGACGCTCCGGGAGCCAGAGACTCGGCCGCCGCGGCTCCTTACCGACGCACGGGACGCTCGATCCCAGGAGGTGCCGTCAGTGCTCCACCCCGCCGCCCACCTTCGCCGGACCCGCCGGACCCGCCGGGCGATTACGTGACCGGCGCGGCGGTGCTCGCCGGCTACTCCGCCGACCTCGTGCTCGGCGATCCCCCCCGCTGGCATCCCGTCGCCGGCTTCGGCCGCGCCGCCACCGCGCTCGAGCACGCGGTGTACGCGCCCAGCCGCGCCCGCGGCGCCGCCTTCACCGTCGGGCTCGTGACCGCCGCGGCGCTCTCCGCCGACCTCCTCGCCCGCGCCGCCCCGAGCGGGCTCGCCCTCGCCGCCGTCACCTGGGCCGCCCTCGGCGGCCGCTCGCTGCGCCGCGAGGCCGAGGGCGTCGCCGCGTGCCTCGAGCGCGGGGACCTCGCCGCCGCCCGCGCGGCGCTCCGCGCCCTGTGCGGCCGCGACGCCGCCGAGCTCGGCGAGCGCGAGCTGTGCCGCGCCACCGTCGAGTCGGTGGCCGAGAACACCAGCGACGCCGTCGTCGGCGCCCTCCTGTGGGGCGCGCTCGGCGGTCCCGCCGGGGTCGCCGCCTACCGCGCCGCCAACACCCTCGACGCCATGGTCGGGCACCGCAGCGAGCGCTACGCCGAGTTCGGATGGGCGGCGGCCCGCCTCGACGACGTGCTGAGCTGGCCCGCGGCCCGGGTCAGCGCCGCGCTCGCGGCCCTGAGCGCTCCCGCCGTCGGCGGTTCGCCGCGCGCGGCCGTGGCCATCGCCCGCCGCGACGGCAGCGAGCACCCGAGCCCCAACGCCGGCCGGATCGAAGCGGCCTTCGCCGGCGCCCTCGGGGTCCGCCTGGGGGGACCGCTCGCCTACGCGGGCGCCGTCGAGCATCGACCGTACCTCGGCGACGGGGAGCCTCCGCGCGTCGCCGACATCCGCCGCGCCACCCGCCTGTCGCTCGCCGTCGGCGCCGCCGCCGCGGCGCTCAGCGCAGTCGTGATGAATACCTACTACATATCGTTCAATATTCATCACGGCTCCCGCCGATGAAGGGCGCGCTCCTCGTGTGCGGCACCCACTCGGACGCCGGCAAGTCCGTTCTCACCGCCGGCATCTGCCGCTGGCTCCACCGCGCGGGCGTCAAAGTCGCCCCCTTCAAGGCCCAGAACATGGCGCTCAACAGCGTCGTCACCGCCGACGGCAGCGAGATCGGCCGCGCCCAGGCGATGCAGGCGGCGGCAGCGGGCGTCGAGCCCGAGGCAGCGATGAACCCGATCCTCATCAAGCCCTCGGGGGAGCGGCACAGCCAGGTTGTGGTCATGGGCCGCCCCTACGCCGACGCCGACGCGCGCTCCTACCAGGAGCTCAAGCACCTACTGAGGCCCGTCGTCGCGCAGGCGCTCGCCGATCTGCGCGAGCGCTTCGACGTGGTCGTCTGCGAAGGGGCGGGCAGCCCCGCCGAGATCAACCTGCGGCAGGCCGACCTCACCAACCTGGGCCTCGCGCGCGAGGCGAACCTCCCCGTCCTCATCGTCGCCGACATCGACCGCGGCGGCGTCTTCGCCTCGCTCTTCGGGACCCTGGCGCTCCTCGACTCCGCCGATCAGGCCCACGTTGCCGGCTTCGTCGTCAACAAGTTCCGCGGCGACGGCGCCATCCTCGCCCCGGGCGTGACCCAGCTCGAAGAGCTCACCGGCCGCCCCACGTTCGGCGTCCTCCCCTATGTCGAGGATCTCTGGCTCGACGTCGAGGACTCGCTCGCCCTCGAGACGCCGCGCCCGGAGACGCCGGCGGTCAGCGGCTCCGACTCCCTCGATGTCGCCGTCATCCGCCTGCGGTGGATGAGCAACTTCACCGACCTCGACGCCCTCGCCGCCGAGCCGGGGGTGCGCGTGCGCTTCACGCGCTCGCCCGCCGACGTCGAGCGCGCCGACCTCGTGGTCCTCCCCGGCACCAAGGCCACCGTCGAGGATCTCGAGCGCCTCCGCGCCGGCGGCCTCCACCGCGCCCTCGCCGCCCGGGCCACGGCCGGGGAGCCCATCCTCGGCATCTGCGGCGGCTACCAGCTCCTGGGCGAGCGCATCGTCGACGAGGTCGAGTCCGGGCGCGGCGCCGTCGAGGGGCTCGGCCTCCTCCCGGTCTCCACCACCTTCGCGCCCGACAAGCTCCTGCGCCGCCGCCACGGGCGCTGCTCCTGGCTCGGCACCACCGCCGGGGGCTACGAGATCCGCCACGGCCGCGTCGAGCGCCGCGGCGGCGAGGCGCTACTCAGCGCCGAGGACGGCGAGCCCGACGGCTGCCGCATGGGCATGACCATCGGCACCTCATGGCACGGAGCGCTCGAGCACGATGACTTCCGCCGCGCCCTCATGGGCGCCGTCGCCGCCGCCCGCGGCCGGCGCTGGACTCCCGGCACGCAGGCGTTCGCCGCCGCCCGCGAGGCCCGCCTCGACGTCCTCGGAGATCTCATCGACCGCCACCTCGACACCGCCCGGCTCACCGCCCTGATCGAGGATGGCGTCCCCCCCGACCTGCCCACCCTGACGACGGAGGTTCGCCCGTGCTGCGCTTCGTGACCACCGCCGACACGGAGATCCTCGCCACCGCGGCGGCGGTGCGCCGGCTCCCCGACGACTTCCCCGAGGTCCGGTGCGCCAATCCCAACTCCGGGGTCGACGCCGACGAGCTGCTGTCGGGCGCCCGCGTGGTGGTGTGCCGGATCCTCGGCGGCCGCCGGGGCTGGCCCGAGGGCTTCGACCTCCTGCGCACGCGCTGCCGCGAGCAGGGGATCGCGCTCGTCGCCCTCGGCGGCGAGGCCCAGCCCGACGCCGAGATGACCGAGCTCTCGCTCGCCCCCGCGGGAGCGGTCGCCCAGGTCGGCGAGTACCTGCGCCACGGCGACGTCGACAACGTCGAGCACATGCTCCGCTTCCTCGCCGACACCTTCCTGCTCGAGGGCCACGGCTTCGAGCCCCCCCACGAGGTCGGCGACCTCGGGGTGTACGTGCCGGGCGTGGGCGACGTCGCGCTCGAGCAAGCGTTGCCAAAGCGCGACCCCGGCCGCCCCACCGTGGGCATCTGCTTCTACCGCTCCCACCGCCTCACCGGTAACACCGCCTTCGTCGACGCCCTGTGCGCGGCCATCTCCGACGCCGGCGCCAACCCGCTCGCGGTGTGGAGCTACACGCTCAGGCGCGACGCCGAGGGCCACGTCCCCGCCCTCGCCCTCCTCGACGGCCACGTCGACGCCCTCATCGTCACCATGCTCGCCACCGGGGGCTCCGGGGCCGCCGACACCACCGCGGCGCCGGGCGAAATCGGCGTCGGCGAGCAGTGGCAGGAGTGGGACGCCGCCGCGCTCGCCGAGCTCGACGTCCCGGTGATCCAGGCGGTGTGCGCCACCGGGTCGCGCGCCGCCTGGGAGGAGTCGAGCAATGGCCTGGCGCCGCTCGACGCCGCCACCCAGGTCGCGATCCCCGAGTTCGACGGCCGCATCCTCGGCGGGGTGATCTCCTTCAAGGAGCGCGATGCCAGCCAGGAATCCCCCGTCGGCGTCCCCGTTCCGCACTACGTCCCCGACCGCGAGCGCTGCGCCCGCGTCGCCCGCCTCGCCGTCCGCAGCGCCCGCCTGCGCCACACCCCCGCCGCCAAGCGCCGCGTGGCCATGCTCCTCACGAGCTTCCCCACCAAGCACGCCAAGATCGGCATGGCCGTCGGCCTCGACACCCCGGCGAGCGCCCTCGCCCTCATGCAAGCGCTACGAGACGACGGCATGCACGTCGACCACGACTTCACCCACGGCGACGAGATCATGCACGCGCTGATCGCCGCCGGCGGCCACGACGCCGAGTTCCTCACCGACGAGCAGCTCTCGCGCGCGCCCCTGCGCATGCCCGTCACCGATTATCTCGACTGGTACGCCACCCTCCCGCAGACCCTCCGCGAGGCGATCGAAGCCCGCTGGGGCCCGCCCCCCGGCGAGCGCTACCTCGACGGCGAGGACTTCGTCATCGCCGGCCTCGAGCTCGGCAACGTCCTCATCGCCATCCAGCCCCCGCGCGGCTACGGCGAGGATCAAGTCGGCATCTATCACGACCCCGAGCTCCCCCCCACCCACCACTACCTCGCCTGCTACCGGTGGATCGACAGCCACTGGGGCGCCGACGCAATCGTCCACCTCGGCAAGCACGGCACCCTGGAATGGCTGCCCGGGAAGATGCTCGCCCTCTCCCCCGCCTGCGCCCCCGACGCCGCCCTCGGCGACATCCCCCTCGTCTACCCGTTCGTGGTCAACGACCCCGGCGAGGGCGTCCAGGCCAAGCGCCGCGCCCACGCCGTCATCGTCGACCACCTGGTGCCGCCGATGATGCGCGCCGACACCTACGACGAGCTCGCCGAGCTCGAGACCCTGCTCGACGAGTACGCCCGCCTCGAGGTCCTCGACCCGCCCAAGCTCCCCGCCCT
>DASZKU010000249.1:0-10110 GCA_035552815.1 Solirubrobacteraceae bacterium
AGCGGCACGGCCCAGGGGGTCGGCGCCACCTTCAAGACCCGCAAGTCCTCGATCGCGGGCCTCCCGGTCACCACCAGCCCCCATCACGCCGTGAAGTTCCCCTACAGCTTCAAGTTCACCGGCAAGATCCGGGTCCCCAAGGGGACGACCAACGGCGCCGCCTGCGCCGGCAACGTCTCCATCCTCATCAAGCGCGGGAAGAAGACGGTGGCGCGAGGGCACTCGGGCATCTTCGCGGGCTGCGGCTGGAAGACGACGGTCAAGCTCAGCAAGCGCAAGGCGGTTCCCGGCCACGGCAAGCTCAGCGTGACCGTGAGGTTCGGCGGCAACGGGGTGTTCGCCCCCTTCGCCGACAAGCCCTTCACCGTCCGCTACGGATAGCGCCCCCGCCGCTGGTAGGATCGCGGCCGCGCCGGCCGTGAGCCGGTGTGACGCGTAGCGCAGCGAAGTCCGGTGAGATCCCGGCGCTGTCCCGCAACGGTGATGCCCCACACAGGGACGAGCCCGGTCGCCTACCTCCGCGTCGACGAATCCAGTCCCTCGGATGAAGGGCGGTTCGCGCGCCGCCAGCGCAAGAGCTCCTTCGTCCTCCCAACTCCGGTGGAGGATGAGCATGGCAACAAGGATCGCGAGAATGGGCTCGGCGTGGCGATCCTTGACCCGCGCCGAGCGCCGGCGCGTGGCGTCGATGCTGACGGTGATTCTCGGGGTGAACGTGGCCGGGTGGGGGACCTTCGTCCTCGAGATCCTGCCGCGCCACTTCCAGTACAACGAGCTCGGAGTGGGCATCGGGGTGGCGGTGACGGCGTGGACGCTCGGGCTCAGGCACGCCTTCGACGCCGACCACATCGCCGCGATCGACAATTCGACGCGAAAGCTCATGGCCGACGGCCAGCGCCCGCTCGGATCGGGCTTCTTCTTCGCCCTCGGCCATGCGAGCGTGGTCATGGTCGTGGGTGTCGCCATCACCATTGCCGCCAAAGCCGTGTTCGGCGCCGTCGTCACCCCGCACTCGACGTTCGAGTCCGCGGGGGGCGTCGTCAGCACCGCGCTGTCGGCGACCTTCCTGTGGCTCATCGCCGCCCTCAACCTCGTCGTCCTCGTGGGGATCGCCCGGGTGTTTCGCGAAATGCGCCGCGGCCTCTACGACGAGGAGGAGCTCGAGGCCCAGCTCCTCTCACGAGGTCTCATGTATCGCTTCTTCGGGCGCATGATGGCGTCGATCACCAGCACCCGCCAGCTCTTCTTCGTCGGCTTCGTCTTCGGCCTCGGCTTCGACACGGCGACCGAGGTCCTCCTCCTCGCGGGCACGGCGGCAGCCGTCGTTCAGGGGCTGCCGTGGTTCGCCGTTCTCACCCTGCCCCTGCTCTTCGCCGGCGGGATGATGCTGTGCGACAGCGTCGACGGGCTGTTCATGAACTTCGCCTACGGCTGGGCCTTCGCGCGCCCCGTGAGGAAGGTCTATTACAACCTAACGATCACCGCCCTGTCGGTGGCGATCGCCTTCCTCGTCGGCGGGATCGAGATCGTCGGGCTGCTCTCCACCGAACTGCACCTCCACGGCTGGCTCGGCGACTACCTGGCGAGCTTCGACCTCAACACCGCCGGCTTCATCATCGTGGGATTGTTCGTGGTCGTGTGGGCGGTCGCGATATCGATCTGGCGCGTCGGGCACGTGGAGGCACGCTGGGAGGCCGCGGCGGCGCGGGCCGCGGAGAAGGGGCCGTGAGGGCCGCCCTCCCCGACGCCTGTCCCGGCGTGCTGCGCCTCCACGAGGCCGCGGACGGGTACCTCGCGCGCGTGCGCCTCCCCGGCGGTCGCATCGATGCGCCGGGACTGGGCGCCGCCGCCCGGGCGGCCGCCCTCGGCAACGGCATCGTCGAGCTCACCTCGCGCGCCGGGCTCCAGCTCCGGGGCCTGCCCGCCGACGGCGCCGGGGAGGTGGGCCGGCTCCTGGCCGCCGGGGGTCTCCTGCCCTCGCTCGAGCACGACCGCGTGCGCAACATCGTCGCCTCGCCGCTCGGCGGTCGCGGCGAGGGAGCGCTCGCGGACACCGACGTCCTCGTGGACCGGATCGACGGCGCGTTGTGCGCCGACCCGGCCCTCGCTGCCCTCCCGGGCCGGTTCCTCTTCGCCGTCGACGACGGGAGCGGCGCGCTCGCTCCCCTCCACGCCGACGTCGAGCTCGCGGCCGAGGACGGCGGGTTCCGGCTCCGCCTGGGGGGGACGGCGACCGACCGAATCGTCGCCGCGACAAACCCGGCCGAGGTGGCGACCGCCGCCATCGACGCCGCGCGCGCGTTCCTCGCGCTCGCCGCCGAGGAGGCGCCGGGAGCGTGGCGGGTCAGGGACCTCCCCGGTGGCGGCCGCGCGCTCGCGGAGCGACTCGCCCTCGGCCTCGATGCCGCTCCCGACCGGCGCCTCCGGTCCGGAGCCGCCGCGCCCGCCCCCGGAGCTGCCGCGGCCGGCCCCGGAGCCGGCGCCGCCGCGGCCGGCCCGCGGGCCCTCGGCGTCGTGTGTCAGCGCGACGGGGCCGCCGCCGTGTCGGGCCTCCCCCCGCTCGCACGCCTTGATCCGAGCCAGCTGGGCGCCCTCGCCGATCTCCTCGCCCCGCCGGCGACGGCGCGGATCTCGCCGTGGCGCACCGTCACCTTCGTCGACGTTCCCGCGGGGGAGGCTCCCGGGCTCGCGGCGGAGCTCGAGGCGCTCGGGCTCGTGGTCGCGCCGGGGTCGGGATGGGCGGGGCTGTCGGCGTGCGCGGGGATGGGGGCGTGCACGCGGGCGCGCGCCGACGTCAGGGCGGCCGCCGCCGGGCGGGCCCGGTCGCGCGACGACGCCTCACCGCGCGAGCACTGGTCGGGATGCGAGCGGCGCTGCGGCGAGCCGCCCGACGCCGCCGTCACCGTGGTGGCCACCCCCGACGGGCTCCGGGTCACCAAGGGCAGCCTGTGAGCGACTACCTCAAGGACGGGGCCGAGATCTACCGGCTCTCGTTCGCCAAGATCCGGGGCGAATCGGATCTGCGCGGCCTCGATCCCATCCTCGACCGCGTCGTCGTGCGGATGATTCACGCCTGCGGGATGGTCGACCTCGTCGCCGACGTGCGCTACTCGCCCGGATTCGGGGTGGCGGCCCGGGACGCTCTGCTCGCGGGCGCGCCCATCCTCTGCGACACCGCCATGGTCGCCGCGGGCGTGACGCGCTCGCGCCTCCCCGCCGAGAATCCCGTCATCTGCACTCTGTCGGACCCGACCGTCGCCACCCTCGCCGCCGAGCTCGCCACAACGCGCAGCGCCGCGGCGATCGAGCTCTGGCGCGAGCAGCTCGAAGGCTCCGTCGTCGTCGTCGGTAACGCCCCCACCGCCCTCTTCCGCCTCCTTGAGGTGGTGGACGAGGGCGCGGGCCGGCCGGCGGCGGTGATCGGCGTCCCCGTGGGCTTCGTGGGCGCCGCCGAATCCAAGGCCGCCCTGACCGAGCATCCCGCGGCGCTCGAGCATCTCGTCGTCCGGGGACGGCGCGGGGGGAGCGCCATCGCCGCCGCCGCCGTCAACGCGCTTGCGAGCCCCGCCGAATGAGCGCCGCGGCGGCGGGTCGGGGGCGGTTGTACGGAGTCGGCGTCGGGCCCGGCGACCCCGAGCTCGTGACCGTGAAGGCGGCGCGGGTGATCGCCGCCGCCGACGTCGTCGCCTTCCCGGTGGCGCGCCACGGTCGCGGCGTGGCCCGGCGCATCGCCGAGCCCTATCTCCGCGCCGGGCAGGTCGAGCTCGCCATGACCTACCCGGTGACCACCGAGCGCAGCGACCATCCGGGCGGCTACGAGGGGGCCCTGCGCGAGTTCTACGACGGCGCCGCGGCACAGCTCGCCGCCCACCTCGACGCCGGGCGCGACGTCGCCGTGCTGTGCGAGGGCGACCCCTTCTTCTACGGGTCCTACATGTACCTCCACGACCGCCTGGCCGGGCGCTACGAGACCGAGGTCATCCCCGGCGTGACGTCGTTCAGCGCTGCCGCGGCGGCGACGGGCACGCCGCTCGCTCGTCGCGATGACATCCTTACCGTGCTCCCGGGGACGCTCCCGCCCGACGTGCTCGCCTCGCGCCTGCGGAGCACCGACGCGGCCGTGGTGCTCAAGCTCGGGCGCACCTTCGCGAATGTCCGCGAGGCCGCCGAGCGATCGGGCGTCGCCGCGCGTGGGGTCTACGTCGAGCGCGCGAGCTCGCCCGAGGAGCGCTCGGCGCCCCTGCGCGAGGTCGAGGGCGCCGTTCCCTACATGTCGCTCGTGCTCGTCCCCGCCGCCACCCGCTCGGCGACCCGGAACGGCCACCCGGGTCGCGTGTCGGTGGTGGGGCTCGGGCCCGCCGGGCCCGATTGGCTGACCCCGGACGCGCAGGCCGAGCTCGCCGCCGCCGACGAGCTCATCGGCTACCACACCTACCTGGCGCGGGTGCCCGAACGCCGCGGTCAGCGCCGGCACGCGAGCGACAATCGCGTCGAGGCAGAGCGCGCCCGGCACGCGCTCGAGCTCGCGGCCGCGGGCGCCCGCGTGGCGGTGGTGTCCTCGGGCGACCCGGGCATCTTCGCCATGGCCTCGGCGGTGCTCGAGGTCCTCGACGAGGGGGACGTGAGGCTGGCCGACGTCGAGGTCCGCGTCGTTCCCGGCCTGTCGGCGATGCAGGCAGCGGCGGCGCGGGTGGGCGCGCCTCTCGGCCACGACTTCTGCGTGATCTCGCTCTCGGACCAGCTCAAGCCCTGGGACGTGGTCGAGCGCCGGCTCGAGGCGGCCGGAGCCGCCGACCTCGCGCTCGCCCTCTACAACCCGGCGTCGCGTACCCGCCGCGAGCAACTCGAGCGCGCGATCGCGGTGATCGGGCGCCACCGGCTGCCGGCCACACCGGTGGTGGTGGCCCGGGCCGTCGGCGGCGAGGACGAGTCGGTGCTCGTCACCACCCTCGGCGCGCTCGCGCTCGACGCCGTCGACATGCGCACGCTGCTCATCGTCGGCTCCTCGACCACGCGGGTGATCGCCCGCCCGGGCGCGATGAGCAGGGTCTACACCCCGCGCCGCTACCCCGGGTGAAGGCAGGGCGCGCCGGGTGGCGCCGTCCGTGGTTTCCCGCTCCGCTTAGGTAAGAACTCCGTTAGAGGGTCGCCCTGGGGTGCCGATCCAATGGTCACGATGTTCTGTGATCTTGCGCTCTCGGCGCTGACCTCTGGGGAGACGACATGAGTATTGGCACCGGCCCGCGCCGCGGGCGCCGTCCCGCGTGGGAGCGCCCGGAAGCGACGTCCTGGCGTGCGCCCGCGAAGGGTGCGACTGCGGTGGCGCCCGAGGTCAAGCGCGCCCCCAAGGCCGATCCCCCCGCCCCCCTGGCACCCGCCCCGGCCAAGGTAACTCCGCAGGCCGCCCCGGCGAAGGGACCCGGCCAGCGCTTCCGTCTCGACATCCAGGGCCTGCGGGCGATCGCGATTCTCCTCGTCGTCCTCTACCACGCCCACATCCCCGGCATCTCCGGCGGCTACATCGGCGTCGACATCTTCTTCGTGATCTCCGGGTTCCTCATCACCGGACAGCTCCTCGGCGAGGTCGACCGCCGCGGGACGCTGTCGATCGCCGCCTTCTACGCCCGCCGGGTCAAGCGCCTGCTCCCGGTCTCGACGCTCGTGCTCGTGTCCACCGTGGTTGCCTCCTGGGTGCTGCTCGTCCCGCTGCAGGCGAGCACCGTGCTCCATGACGCGCTCTACACCGCCGGGTACGGGATGAACTACCACCTCGCCATCGAGGGCACGAATTACCTGCAGGCCGCCTCCGCGGTATCACCGCTCCAGCACTACTGGTCGCTCGCCGTCGAGGAGCAGTTCTACTTCGTGTGGCCGCTCTTGCTCCTCGTCATCAGCGTCGTCGCCGCCCGCCGCCGTCATGTGCTCCTGACCGGGCTCCTCCTCATCGTCGTCGGGGTGTCGCTCGCCCTGTGCGTGCACATGACCACGACCTCGCTGCCCTGGGCCTACTTCTCGCTCCCCACCCGCGCCTGGGAGCTCGCCATCGGCGCCCTCGTCGCCGTCAACGTCGCGCGTCTCGGCCGCCTCCCGGCCGGGGTGGCCGCGGCCATGACCTGGGCTGGCCTCGCCGCCATCATCGGTGCCGCGCTCGTGTACACCGACGCCACCGTCTTCCCGGGCATCGCCGCCGCCCTGCCCGTCCTCGGCTGTGCCGCCGTCATCGCCGGTGGCTGCGCGTTCCCCGCGTGGGGGGCCGAGCGCGTGCTCCGCAATGGCGTCGCCCAGGGCATCGGCCGCCTCTCCTACGGCTGGTACCTGTGGCACTGGCCGATTCTCATTATCGCCGAGGAGAAGGTGGGCCACAGCCTGAGTACCACGACCAACCTCGCCCTCATCGCCGCCGCCCTGCTCATCAGCCGCGTCACCTACTCGCTCGTCGAGGAACCCGTGCGCAAGATCCGCTCGCTCTCCGAGCGCCCGTGGCGAGGGATCGCCCTCGGCCTGGCGCTGAGCGCGGTCTCGGTCTCGGTGGCGCTGGTGGCCATCGCCACCCTGCCGAGCAGTGTCGGCCATGGCCGCGCCGTCCTGGTGAAGGCAGTCCATGGCGTGAACGCCGAGCAGGCGGTGGCGCGCGTCGTCGCCGCCTCGGTCAACACCACCGCCGTGCCCCGCAACCTCACTCCGGCGCTGAGCAAGGCCACCACCGACCTGCCCGTCTCCCAGACCGACGGCTGCTGGGTCGGAATCTTGGCGACCGCGCCCTCGCCCAAGCCCTGCTTCTACGGGGACGTCCACGCCAAGACGACGATCGTCCTCTACGGCGACTCGCACGCCGACCAGTGGCTCCCCGCCCTCATCACCCTCGGGCGCCAGCACCACTGGCGGGTCCTCGACCTGACCAAGGCCTCGTGCCCGCCCGGCTTCAACGGCATCTATGACCCCTCGCTCAAGCGCACCTACACCGAGTGCGACACCTGGCACCAGGCTGCTCTGCGCAAGATCGCCGCCGTGCATCCCAATCTCGTGGTGATGTCAGAAGCGGTGTCCACCGGCGGTCTCCGGGGCACCGACAGCGTGTGGGCAGGCGCGGCCACCACCGCCGTCGGCGGCCTGCACCGCCAGGGCATCGCCACCCTGTTCCTCGGTGACACCCCGCGCACCAAGATCGAAGGCCCGGCCTGTGTTGCCGCCAACCTCAGCGACGCCACCCAGTGCGAGCTCAACCAGGGCTACGCGTACTACTACCCCGCCCGCCGGGCCGCGGTGATGAATGCGGCTCGGGCCGCCGGCGCGCAGATCTTCGACGTCAACCCGCTGTTCTGCAGCTCGAACAAGTGCATGGCGGTGATCGGCAACTTCCTCGTCTACCGGGACAGCTCGCACATCACCGCCACCTACGCCCGCTGGCTCGCCCCGGCGCTCCTGCAGCCGATCAAGCAGGCGCTGGGCACCAAGTCGAGCTAGGGCTCAGCCACCCGCCACACCAGTGACCCACGCGAGGCCCGCCGCGACGGTGGACACCGTCGGGGTGTCGGGCCGCGGCGGCCGCCGCACGACGATCACCGGCAAGCCGCGCGCGCGGGCGGCGTCGAGCTTGGCTTCGGTGTGGCGGCCGCCGCTGTCCTTGGTCACGATCACGTCGATGCCGTGGCCCTCGACGAGGGCGAGCTCCCCGGCGAGCGTGTAGGGACCGCGGTCGAGGATGACCTCGTGGCGGGGCGGCAGCGGCGGCTCGGGCGGGTCGACGCAGCGGATCAGGAACCAGGCGCCGTCGACGCCGGCGAAGGCGAGGAGACCCTGGCGGCCGGTGGTGAGCAACACCCGCTCGCCGAGCTCGGGGATCACCGCCGCCGCTGCCTCGAGGCTGTCGACCCAGCGCCACTGGTCGCCCGGGCGCTCGCTCCAGCCCGGGCGCTCGAGCCGGAGCAGAGGCACCCCGGCGCGCGGGCACGCGGCGGCGGCCGAAGCGGAGATGCGCTCGGCGAAGGGGTGGGTGGCGTCCACGACTGCGACGATGCCGTGATCGTGAAGCCAGTGAGCGAGAGCCTCAGGTCCGCCGAAGCCGCCCGTGCGCACCCCTCCGGCCGGGAGCCGGGGGCGGGCGACGCGACCGGCGAGCGAGGAGGTGACCGGTACCCCCGCGGCGTCGAGCTCGCCGGCGAGCTCGCGTGCCTCGGCGGTGCCGCCGAGAATGAGGATCACCCGGAGGCTCCGCGATGAGGCGGGTGCTCGCGATCGGGATCGGCGCCGGCGATCTCGAGCACATGACGGTGGGGGCGATCCGCGCCCTCAACGAGGCCGACGTGCTCTTCGAGATCGAGCGGGGAGTGGGGGACCTGACCGCCCTGCGCGAGGAGATGTGCCGGCGCTACATCGCGCCCGAGCACCGCTACCGGACGGTCGCCGTGCCCGAACCCAAGCGCGACCGGGCCGCGCCCGCGTACGGCGCCGCCGTCGAGGACTGGCGGGCGCGCCGGGCCGAGGTGTGGGAAGCGATGATCGAGCAAGAGCTGGGGCCCGAGGGCTGCGGCGCCTTCCTGGTGTGGGGCGACCCGTCGCTGTATGACAGCACGATCGCCGTGCTCGACGGTGTCCGCGCGCGGGGGAAGACCGAGTTCGAGCTCGAGGTCGTGCCCGGGATCACCAGCGTCCAGGCGCTCACCGCGCGGCACCGGATCCCCCTGAACCGCGTCGGGGCCGCGGTCATGGTGACGACCGGGCGCCGGCTCGCCGCGCACGGGTTTCCCGACGGCGTCGACGACGTCGTCGTCATGCTCGACGCCCACTGCTCGTTCCGCTCGGTGGACGCCGAGGGGGTCGAGATCTACTGGGGGGCCTATCTCGGGACCGAGGACGAGATCCTCATCGCCGGGCCCCTGGGCGAGGTGGCCGCCGAGATCGAGGAGCGGCGCGCGCAGGCCCGCGAGCGCAAGGGGTGGATCATGGACACCTACCTGCTCCGCCGTCAGCGCGCCCTCGCGGCGGAGTAGAGGTGGCTGTCGCGGAAGCCCTGGGCGGCGAGCGCGGGGCCGACGAAGATCGTCGCGGTGCGCTTGATGCCGGCCGCGCGCACGTCGGCGGCGATGCTCGTGAGCGTCCCCCGGACGATGACCTCGTCGGGCAGGCTCGCCCGGGCCACCACCGCGGCCGGGCAGCTCTCGCCGTAGGCGGCGGCCAGCGTGCCGGCGAGCTCGTCGATCGCCTGCACTCCGAGGTGGATGACGAGCGTGGCACCGTGTGAGGCGAGCGCTCCGAGGTCCTCGCCGGCGGGCATCGCCGAGGCGTTGCGGGCGTGGCGGGTGAGGATCACCGTCTGGGCGACCTCGGGGATGGTGAGCTCGCGGCGCAGGGACGCGGCGGCCGCGGCGAAGGCGGGCACCCCGGGGGTGAGATCCCACGGGATCCCCAGGGCGTCGAGGCGGCGCGTCTGCTCGGCGACGGCGCTGTAGATCGACAGGTCGCCGGACTGGAGCCGCGCCACGTCCTCGCCCCGCTCGTGGGCGGCTGCGAGCTCGGCGATGATCGCCTCGAGGTCGAGGTGCTGGGTGTCGATGAGCCGCGCCCCCGACGGCGCGTGGGCGAGCACCTCGGGGGGGACGAGGGCGCCCGCGTAGACGCATACCGAGCAGGCGGCGATGAGCCGCTGCGCCCTCACCGTGATCAGGTCGGGGGCTCCCGGTCCCGCTCCGATGAAGTGGACGGTCACGCCGATCCCTTTACGCACGCCCACTGCACCACCGGCATCTGCGCCCGCCAGCCCGTGAAGGTCCCGATCGGCTCGGCGTGGGAGATCTCGATCCGCGTGAGCTCGCCGCCACGGGCCGATCGCGCCGCCGCGAGCACGTGCTCACCCTCGAGGGTGACCGCGTTGGCGACGATCCGACCCCCGGGGCGCAGCGCCTCCCAGCAGCGTTCGAGCAGGCCGGGCGCGGTCAGGCCGCCGCCGATGAACGCGGCGTCGGGGGGCGCCAGCCGTCGGAGGGCTTCTGGGGCGGCGCCAAGCACGACCTCGAGCGCGGGAACGCCGAGCGTCACGGCGTTGCGGTGGATCCGCTTCGCGCGGTCGGTCCTGCGCTCGACGGCGATCGCCCGCGCGCTGACCTCGGCCCG
>DASZKU010000250.1:0-24850 GCA_035552815.1 Solirubrobacteraceae bacterium
AGCTCGAGTCCCACGTGCTCGCCCCGCTGTAGAGCAGGTAATAGGCCCCGTTGGCGGAGAACGGCTCGGGGGCCTCGATCGTGCAATGGTGGTCGCGGGGATCGCATTCGAAGGATGCGCTCGAGCGCAGGACCCGGTGGATCTGGGGCTGTAGGGAGGTTCCGTCGGGCGAGAGCTCGCCGGCCCAGATCTGCGTGGGCTGATCTGACCAGTAGAGATAGAGCTGTCCGGTCGCGGGATCCTGGAGCAGGCTCGGGTCGATGGCGGGAACGAGATCCTCGCGCTGGCTGCTCACGTTGTTGAACTGCCCCGCGTAGTGGAGCACGCCGGTGCGCCACGGCCCCGACAACGCGCTCGCCACGGCGTAGCCGATCATCATCTCCCCCGGCGCCAGCCGACCGTGACCCGGTATGCGGAGGACGAGCTTGTCGGCGTGGTACTCGGCGGCGAAGTAGATCACCCACTGCCCCTGGATGCGGTTGATCTCCGGAGCCCAGTACCGGCCTCCCGTGTGGACGCCCGTCGAGTGGACGGCCCACCAGGGCTGGCGTCCGTGGGGGAAGACGAAGCCCGCGGCCTGCCAGTGGACGAGGTCGGGCGAGGTGTAGATGGGGAAGGCGTCGCGGCTGAACCCCGAGGTGCAGACGAGGGCGTAGCTGACGGGCGTGGTCGGCGCCGTGGTGACGCTCGGGTCCGGGCACGACAGGGGCATCCCCGTCCTGGGATTGGTCAGCGGGTTGTGGTAGCTCACCGTCGAGGCCGAGGCGATCGTCGCGGCCGAGGCGGCCGCCGCCGGCACGAGCACGAAGCCGGCGAGCGCGGCGAGGACGGCGAGGACGGCGCGAGCGAGCCGGGGCCGGAGAATATGTCGGGCCGCGCGCGAGACCGCCTGAAGATAGCGACCCGCAGTTCAGGGCGATGCAGGCAGACCACTAAGCTACGCAGATGGCGACACGGGTGTCGGAGCGCCTCGATCCGGAGATCTTCCGCCTGCCGATCGAGAAGCTGCGTGCCGGTTACTACTCCGACGCCTACTTCGTCTACACCAAGCAGTTGCTCGAGGCCGAGGACTTCCATCCCCGCGTGCTCGTGCAGGTCTTCCAGAAGCATGCCTCGGCGCTCGGGGGAATCGACGAGGCGATCGCCATCCTCCGCACCTGCTCGGGGCGCGAGGGGGCGGGCGGGGAGTGGATCGACGGCTGGGGCGAGCTCGACGTGCGGGCCCTGTACGAGGGGGACGACATCGCCCCGCTCGAGACGGTGATGACGATCGAAGGCGACTACAGCCTCTTCGCCCATCTCGAGACCGTGTACCTGGGCTGCCTCGCGCGCCGGTCGCTGATCATGCGCAACGTCGCCGAGGTCGTCCGGGCCGCGCCGGGAACGCCGATCTTCTACTTCCCCGCTCGGCACGACCACTGGCTCGTGCAGACCGGCGACGGCTGGGCGGCGCACGTGGCGGGGGCGATCGGGGTATCCACCGAGGCGCAGGCCTCGTGGTGGGGAGGACGGGGGATCGGCACCGTCCCCCACGGGCTCATCGCCGCCTACGGTGGCGACACGGTCACCGCGGCGGTGAAATTCGCCGAGCGCTTCCACGGCGACATGAACATCACCGTGCTCGTGGACTTCGAGAACGACTCGGTCAAGACCGCGCTCGAGGTGGCCAAGGCCCTCGGCCCCAAGCTCTGGGGGGTGCGCCTCGACACCTCAGAGCAGCTCGTCGACCGCTCGCTCCAGGACGAGATGGGCGGCTTCAAACCGACCGGCGTCAACCCGCGCCTGGTCGAGAAGGTCCGGGGCGCGCTCGACGGCGCGGGCTTCGGCTCCGTCCGCATCGTCGTGTCCGGCGGGTTCAACGCCGCGCGGATTCGCGAGTTCGAGGAGGCGGGCGTGCCCGTCGACGCCTACGGCGTGGGCTCGTCGCTGATCCGGGGCGAGAACGACTTCACCGCCGACGTCGTCAAGGTCGACGGCGTACCGTGTGCGAAGGTGGGACGCGGCTATTCGCCGAATCCCCGACTCGAGCAGGTTGAGTGATCGCCCGCGCATGCCGATGATTACGTGAGTCATGACCTTCGCTTTCCTTGGTGAACCGAATCTCGCCAGTTGGGCACACGACTGGCTGCCCATCATCTTCATGGGGCTGCTCGTCGTCGCCGTGTTCATGCTCCTGCGCTTCATGCCGCGCACCAAGCCGGCGGAGATCAAGCCGGAGTCCTCGCTCCCCATCGGCTGGGACGACATCGCCGGCGCCGAGGAGGCCAAGGAGGAGCTCCGCGAGGTGGTCGAGTATCTCCGCGATCCCAAGCGCTTCCGCGCCCTCGGGGCCAAGGTCCCCAAGGGGATCCTCCTCCACGGACCCCCGGGCACGGGCAAGACCCTGCTCGCCAAGGCCGTCGCCCACGAATCGGGCGCCCACTTCTACTCCCAGTCGGCGGCGTCGTTCATCGAGATGTTCGCCGGCCTCGGCGCGGCCCGCATCCGCCGGCTCTTCCGGATCGCCCGCAAGCACGCTCCGGCGATCATCTTCATCGACGAGCTCGACGCCGTCGGCGGGCATCGCGGCATGGACATCAGCGGCGAGCGCGACCAGACCCTCAACCAGCTTCTCGTCGAGATGGACGGCTTCGCCGCGCGCAAGGAGGTGGTGGTCATCGCCGCCTCCAACCTGCTCGAGAAGCTCGACCAGGCACTGCTCCGCCCCGGGCGCTTCGACCGCCAGATCTTCGTCTCGCCGCCCGACGTGTCGGGGCGCGAGCGGATCCTCATGGTCCATTCGCGCGACAAGCCCCTGGACCCCGACGTCGACCTGACCCTGCTCGCGCGCCAGACCTCGGGGCTGACGGGAGCCGATCTCGCCAATATCTGTAACGAGGCGGCGATCTTCGCCGCGCGCCGTCACGCGAAGACGGTGGAGATGGGCGACTTCGACGCCGCGCTCGAGCGCGTGGTCGCCGGCATGCAGTCGAACCGCGCCCTGTCGGACCACGAGAAGCGCGTCGTCGCCTACCACGAGGCCGGTCACGCACTGTGCGGAGAGCTCTTGCCCTCGGTCGACCGCGTGCACCGGATCTCGATCGTTCCCCGCGGTCACGCGCTCGGCTACACGCTCAACCTGCCCGAGGAGGACCGCTACCTCAAGACCCGGGAAGAGCTCATCGACTTCATGACCATGCTCCTCGGCGGCCGTGCGGCCGAGCAAGTCGTCTTCGGCGCCATCACCACCGGTGCCTCGGACGACCTCAAGCGGGTGGCCGAGATCGCCCACGCCATGGTCCACGAATACGCCATGGGTACCGGCACCGCCTCGCTGCGCGTGGTCGGCGACGACGCCGCCGAGAGCACCCGGCGGGTCCGCGACGAGGAGGTGCGCGAGCTCGCCGACGAGGGCTTCCGCGCTGCCCTCGCCCTGATCGACTCCCATCGCCCGCAGCTCGACGAGATCGCCTCGACGCTGCTCCGCAACGAGGTTCTCGAGCGCGCCGACATCGACCGGATCCTCGGCGAGGTGCCCCGGGCGGCGCCGTCCCGGCGCGGTCCCGGCGAGCTCGGGATCGCGGCGGCGACCGCCAGCAAGCCGGCGCGGCGACCCACGCGTCGTTAGCTCTCCTGGGCGCCACCACCGATCGGCTCGGGCCACCGCTCGCGTATCCTGGCGCCCATGTTCGGAGCCATCGACCACGTCGGCGTCGCCGTGGAGGACGTCGACGCGGCTCTCGCGCTCTATCGCGACGCGCTCGGCATGCCCCTCGTGCACCGCGAGACCGTCGAGTCCCAGGGCGTCGACGCGGCGCTTCTCGACGTCGGCGACGGGCACGTCGAGCTCCTCGCGCCGCTCGGACCCGAGACCCCGGTTGGGAAGTTCCTCTCCCGGCGCGGGCCGGGGCTGCACCACGTCGCATACCGGGTCGACGACGTCTCCGAGACCCTGAGCGCGCTCGCCGCAGCAGGCCTGCGCCTGATCGACGAGAGCCCGCGCGTGGGCATCCGCGGCTCGCTCGTCGCCTTCCTCCATCCGGCGTCTACCGGCGGCGTCCTGACGGAGATCGTCCAGCCGGTAGCCGGAGGGCACCCAGCATGACCGACGACAGACCACAACGCATCAGCATCGGCTTCGCCGGCGGACAGGCGCTCGCCGCCCGCGTCAAGGTCGCGGAGCTCGTCAAGCTCCGCCAGGCCCTCGGCACCGTCGGGTGGCACGAGCTCAAGGCCGAGGACGGGACCGTCGCCCTCGACCTCGCCAACGTCGTCTTCGTGCAGGTCGACGACGAGGAGCACCGGGTGGGCTTCGGCAACTGACGCGCCGGCCGGGCGGCGGCCCCGGCGGCCCCGGCGGCTCCGGCGGCTCCGGCGGCCGCGGCCGCTCCGGCGGCTCCGGCGGCCGCGGCCGCCCAGCCGCTCAGCGGAAGGCGATGGTGTCGGGGAGCTTGAGCGCGGTGTGCGTGCCGCGCTCGAGGGTGATGAGGAGCTTGAGCGGCAGCGTGTGCTCGTGGCGCAGGTGAGAGCGGTTGTAGAGGACGAGCTTGGTGGCCGCGGCTTCGAGCTTGGTGCTCTCGGTCAGCGCCGATCCCGCGACGGTGAGGACGAAGCTCGGCGCGGCCTGGTGCAGGGTGACGGTCAGTGCTCCCTTGCGCACGCTGCTGCGCGCCGCGGCGGTCCCGACCCGGACGCCGTGATCGATATCGGAGGCCTTGGTGCTGAAGGCGAGGCCCGAAGGCAAAGTGACGTCCACCGCGGTGACGGGAAAGCCACCCTGGGTCGCGACGGCGAAGCGCAGCCGCGGCTTGCCGTCGGCGATCCCGCCGATCGTCGTGGTGACCACGGCCGTCTCAGAGCCGGTACCGGCCGCCGTCACCTCCGGGGTGGCGAGCGAGAGCGAGAGTCCGAGGACCGTGGCCACGGCAGCGACCATCCCCGGCAGTCTCGCCGCCTCGCGCGCGCCACGCGTCTCGCATCGGTATCCCGCCGTGTTTTTCATCATTGAGGGCCGTCCGATCAGGCCCCTCCGTACCCGAAGCACGCAAGCGTACTACCGGGGCGCGGCCTGTCAACGCCGGTGCTAGAGGTCGAGCGTGATGCTGCCCGTAGGCACCGAGACGCAGAGCTGGATGTCGACGCCCTCGGCCGAGGAGATCGCGCCGGTGAGGAGGTTGCGGACCTCGCCGCCGAGCTTGCGGCACGTGCACGTGTGACAGATGCCCATCCGGCATCCGTGCACGGGCTTCAGCCCCGCCGCCTCCGCCTGCACGAGGAGCGTCGCCCCCGTGTTGGGAGCGTCGATGGCGCTGCGCGCGAAGCGCACCGCGCCGCCGGCGCTGTCGCTTTCGCTGCCGGTGGCGGGCGCAGCCAGGGTGAAGCTCTCGCTGCGCACGCGCGCGGCACCGCCGGCGTCGCGCACCGCGTCGATGAGCCCGCGCGGCCCGCATACGTAGGTCGCCGCATCCTCGAGGTCGGGCGCGAGCGTGTCGAGGTGATCGGGCTGGAAGTAGCCGTCGGCGACGGCGCCCCCGCCGGTGCGCGTGTAGCGCAGGCCCACGCTCACGTTGGCCGCCCGCGCGGCGATCGCGCCGAGCTCGGGCGCGTAGGGCACGTGGTCGGGGGTCGGTGAGTAGTGCAAGAAGGCGATCCGGCCCCGGTGCCCCTCGTCGAGCAGCGTGCGCAGCATCGACATCACCGGGGTGATGCCGCTGCCCCCGCTGATGAGCGCGAGGTGGGCGGGCCGGATGGCAGGGAGGACGAAGTCGCCGCCCGCGGGCTCGAGTCCGACGAGCATCCCGCGGGTCGCCCGGTCGTGGAGGAACCGCGACACGAGCCCGCCGCGATGCGACCGCGCCGTCACCTCGATCTGCCCGTCGCGCCGGTGCGCCGAGGACGCCGGCGAGTAGCAGCGCGCGTGACGGGAGCCGTCGATCTCGACCGTGCAGCGGACGAACTGGCCGGGCTCGAAGCCGTCCCAGAGATGGTTCGGTTGCAACGTGAGGGTGACGCTCCCGGGAGCCGGATGGCGCACCGCCGTCACCTCGGCGCGGAGATCGCGCAGCGACCATCGGGGCCGCACGAGCTCGAGGTAGCGCTCGGCGCCGTGGGGGGCGGCGAGGGCGTCGAGCAGGCCCGAGCGCAGGATGCGACGGCCGAGCGCTTTCGGCCGCAGTGCCGTGTCCCTCATCCCGCCGCGCGGGCCTGGGCCAGGGCGGCGGGGGGATCGAGCTGGCGGTCCGCGCGGGAGAGCTCGAGGGCGCGGTCGGCCAGTTCTGCGGCCTCGGCGCCGCCCGTGTCCACGTCCTGGAGGGCGAGGGCGAGGAGCACCTGGCGCAGGAGCTCGGGGTCCTGGGTATCGGGCGCCGGGCCCGCGGGCGGCAGGGCGCGCAGCGCGGTCAGGAGGCTCGCCGCCGTGCCCCCGCCCGAGAACGAGAGCGCGCCGGGGTGGCGCGCGGGGATGCGGGCGACGACGCCGCCGGTGGCGGGGTCGACGAGGTTGATGTTGGTACGCAGGCCTTCGCGCTCGAGCGCCAGCCGGTAGCCGGAGAGGCGCCAGTATCCGAGCTGGGCGGCGAGCTGCTTGAAGGCGGCGACATCGCTCTCGCTCTTGACCTTGGCATGGTGAAGGGCGATCTGGGTGCCGGCATCGGGCATGCTCGGATCGGGGTCGGGAGCGACGAGGAGGAAGACCTGGCGCCCGAGGCGCCCGGCCCCGACGCCGCCGACCTCGGCCAGGAGCTGATAGCCGCTGAGGCCGAGGGCGCCGACGATCCCGGGCGGCAGCGGGTGGCTGACCAGATGGCCAGGCGGGTGGGTCATGGCGGGCTCCTTGCCTTCGCTAATGCTGGACTTAGGGTTCGCGCAAGAATTAGTGGCGGAATCTTGACGAGTGGCTGGGCGTGACTGGCGCCGCCCGCTCGCCCCCGACAGTACTGGTGGTACATGAGGGCGAGCGGGCGGCGTCCAGGCGCGTCCAGACGCCGTCAAAGCCGTCAATAATTCTTGCGCGGGCACTTAGCCGTCGAGGAGGCCGCCGACGATGCCGCCGAGCAGCCCCGTCCCGCCCGCCTGGGCGGCGACCCCGCCGGTGCCCGTCTCGGCCCCCGGCGGGTGATAGTACGCGCTCTGCAGGCCGACCCGGCCGGGCCCGGTGAAGCGATTGAAGACGAGGTTCCCCGAGCCCGAGAGCATCCCCGTCTTGAAGCCGTAGAGCTCCTGGGTCATCTGCACCGAGTGGTCGCGGAACAGCCAGCCGCCGGGCTCGATGTCGATCGTCTCCCCGGCCTCGAGCACCTTCTCGAACACGTTGCCGTAGCCGTGGACCCACACGACCCCCTCCTGGTCGCCGGCGAAGAACTGGTCGACGAAGAAGCCGCCCCCGTACATCATGTTCGCGAAGCCCTTGATCCGTGTGTAGTCGTACTCGATCCCGGTGGTAGCGGCGAGGAACTGGTGCTCGCGGACGATGATCCCGTCGCCGGCCTGGAGGTGGAGGGCGGCGATGTGGCCGGGAGCGTCGCGGCTGAAGGCGAGCTCACCAGCCGACTGGGCCTCGAGGAGGAGCAGGGGCATGCCGCCGAGCACGCGCCGCTTGAGTCCGCGCCTGAGCGGGTGCAGTCCGAGCTCCATGTTCGGGTACTTCCACAGCAGCACGTGGTGCTCGAAGTACACGGGCACGCGACCGTCGAGCACCATGTGGAGCACGGGGACGAGCTCGCCCTCGAGTCGGTAGCGAAGCCCCGGAGCGGTGCCCTCGGTGATCTGTGTCGGCAGGATCTGCGGCGCGGTCGGCATGGGTCCCTCCATCTGTGGTCGTGGCGCGAGCATAGCTGCCGCCGCATACTCCGAATGAAGAATTCATGGCACGTGCGACCCTCACCACCAGGGAGCTGAACCGCGCCACCCTGGCCCGCCAGCTCCTCCTCGACCGGGCGGAGATCCCCGTGCCCGAGGCCGTCGAGCGCCTCGGCGGGCTCCAGGCCCAGGAGCCCAAGCCCCCATTCATCGGGCTGTGGACGCGCCTGGCCGGGTTCCGCGAAGCCGACCTCGCGCGGGCCCTCCACGACCGCGCCGTCGTCCGCGCCACGATGATGCGCGGCACGCTGCACCTCGCCACCGCCTCCGACTACGCGGCCTTCCGTACCCCGCTGCAGCCCATGCTCATGCGCGCAATGGCGAGCGCCCTGCGCGACCGCTCGCAGGGACTCGAGCCCGACGCCGTGCTCCCCGTGGCGCGCGAGCTCCTCAATCAGCGCCCGCGCCCCTTCGACGAGCTCCGCACCCTCCTCCAGGAGGCGTTCCCCGACGTCAACCATCGCGCGCTCGGCTACGCCGTGCGCATGCTCCTCCCCCTCGTCATGGTGCCCACGGGCGAGCGCTGGGCCTTTCCCAGAGTGGCCGACTTCACCCTGGCGGAGAGCTGGCTCGATCGCGCCGTGAACCCCGAGCAGGCCCCGGACGACCTCGTCCTGCGCTACCTGGGGGCGTTCGGGCCGGCGTCGGCGGCCGACATGCAGGCGTGGTCGGGGCTCGGAGGCATCAAGGCCGTGCTCGAGGGCCTGCGGCCGCGCCTCGAGAGCTTCGCCGACGAGGCCGGTCGCGAGCTCTTCGACCTCCCCGACGCGCCGCGGCCCGGCGAGTCGGTCCCCGCCCCGCCCCGCTTCCTCCCCGAGTTCGACAGCCTGCTGCTCGCCCACGCCGACCGCGCCCGGGTGATCTCCGACGAGCACCGTCCCGTGGTGGTGACCAAGAACCTCCGCGTGCGGGCGACCTTCCTGCTCGACGGCTTCGTCGCCGGCACGTGGGAGATCAAGCGCACCCGGCGCGTCGCCACGCTCACCGTCACGCCCTTCGCGGCGCCGGCTCAGCGCGACGGCGCCGCGCTGAAGGCCGAGGGGTCGGCATTGCTGGGCTTCACCGACGGGGACGTGGAGGCGCACGAGGTCGTGGTCGCCGACCCCGTGCCCGGCGTGGCGGGTTAGGGCTAGGCGCCCGCCGCGCCCGCCGCGCCCGCCGCGCCCGCCGCGCCCGCCGCGCCCGCCGCGCCCGTCGCGCCCGTCGCGCCCGCCGCGCCCGCCGCGCGCATCGCGGCAAACCCGGCATTGAGCAGCTCCGTGGCCTGGTCGCCCTCGTCGGCCGAGTGCAGGAGCACGACCCCGAGCCACCGGCGGCCGTGGCGCGCCGTCGTCACCAGGCACACTCCGGCCACCGTCGTGTACCCGGTCTTGACCCCGTCCGTTCCCGGGTAGCCGAGTCGATACAAGGGGTTGTTGTTATAGAGATAGAGCTTGTGTCCCTTGATCGGGAAGGGGACGATGGCGCTGGCGCTGGCGACGATGCGCCTGAGGCGAGGGACGTCGAGCACGGCGCGGGCGAGCTTGGCTAGGTCGACGGCACACGAGTAGTTGCCGGCGTCGACGATGCCCGACTCGGTGGTGAAATGAGTACACCCGAGCCCGAGCGCGCGAGCCCGGGCGTTCATCATCGCGATGAAGCGGGCCTGGGTGCCGGCGACGTGCTGGGCGAGGGCGATCGCCGCATCGTTGCCCGAGGGGAGCATGAGCCCGTAGAGGAGTGATTCGAGGGGGACGCGCTTGTGGAGGGGGAGCAGGCCGACGCCCGAGCCCGAGAAGTCGACGGCGGTGCGGGTGATGAGCACGCGCGCGTTCGCCCGGTCGAGGGTGGCGACGATGAGCGCGGTCATCATCTTGGTGAGGCTGGCGATGGGCAGCGTACGGGTGGGATCGCGGGCCCACAGCACCTGGCCGGTGTGGACGTCGAAGAGGATGCCGCTGCGCAGCGCCGCCCTCAGGTGGATCTGGATCTGCTCGTTGGCGGGAGCCGGGGTGGTGCCGTAGCTGGCGGGGACGGTGGGACCGGGCGGGGCGGCATGGGCGGCCGGGGATCGCGCGGTGAGCTGGCCCGGGGCGTGGCGGTTGGCGTGCGGCGGGGCGGTCGGCCCGCTCGCGCTCGTAATGAGGAAGACGGCGACGCCGGCGCCGACAATGACCAGGGCCGCGAGGGCGGGGAGGGTGAGCCGCCGGCGCCGGGCGGGGCGCCGGCGCGCGGGGCGGCGCCGGCGCGCGGGGCGGCGCGGGCCCAGGCGGCCGCGGTGGCGCCGGCCGCCGGAAAGGACGCTCGGGCGGCTCACCGTCTCAGTACACCGGATAGGCCGGGGGCTGTGGTCGCGCGCGCCTGGCGAGCAGGCGGACGGCGAGCAGGCCGAAGACGAAGCCCCCGACGTGGGCGAAGTAGGCAACGCCGCTGCCCCCGCCCGTGGGGTTGGTCAACCCCGCGGCGCCGAAGATCGCCTGCTCGGCGAACCACACGCCAAGGAGCACCCAGGCGGGGAGCTCGATCACCGTGAAGATGAAGATGATGAACACCAGCGTCAGCACCTTGGCGCGCGGATAGAGCACGATATAGGCGCCGAGGACGGCGGCGATCGCCCCCGAGGCACCGAGCGTCGGCGCCGTCGAGCCGGGCGCCACGGCGACCTGGAGCGCCATCGCGGCGAGCCCGCCGGCGAGGTAGAAGAGGAGGTACTTCACCCGTCCCATCGCCGCCTCCACGTTGTCGCCGAAGATCCACAGGAAGATCATGTTGCCGCCGATGTGGAGGATCGAGGCGTGCATGAACATCGCCGTGAACACCGACTCCCACGCCGGCAGCAGGTTCTCGGCGCCGATGTGGCTGGCATTGAGCTCGGCGGTGTTGCACAGGATCATCGGCGACCCCGGGCCCGCCAGGGTCTGGCGCACGACCTCGGCGCAGTGCACGCCGGGATGGGTGAGCGCGTAGGGGATGGCGCCGTACTTGAACTGCTCGAGCGCGTCCGGGCCGCTGATGATCGAGCCACCGTGCGCGGTGGCGAGCAGGTAGACGATGACGTTGATCGCCACCAGAGCGGCCGTGACGAAGGGGAAGCGGCCGGTCGGGATGTTGTCCTTGACTGGGATCACGAGGTGGGCGCTTCAGCTTAAGCCCGGCGCTGGGGCTTGGCGCGGCGGCGCGTGGTGTGGCGCTTGCGGCCGCGTGGCGTGGCGTGGCGGCGCGCTGCGCGTGCCCGCCTTGGACTGCTAGGCGGTGACGGCGGGGGGCGCGCCCACCTGGGCGATCTGCCAGGGCTGCTCGTCGGGGCCTTCGAGGGCCAGCGTCCAGTGTTCGGTGAACTTGACGTTCTTGGTCTGGCTTCCCGACACCACCGCGGTGGTGTCGCGGTCCTCCAGGTAACGACGCCCGGTGAGCGCGACCTCGATCGTCATCGTCGGTGGCGTGGCGCCGGCGTCGAGGGCGAGGATCCGGATCTGCCGGACCTGTGGGCCGCGGACGACGAGGCGGGTGCTCCCGCCTTCGGGATGGAGGAGCGCGTAAGCGGCATCGGTGCGGGCCAGGGCGAGCAGGGCCCGGTCGTCGCCGTCGACGGCGTCGGCCCAGGCGGCCACGGCCTGGCGGGCGGCGACCTCGAGCACGTCGGGAGCGAAGCGCCCGTCGGCGAGCGAGAGGTCGAGGGCGGCGGCGCGGGCGTCGCCCTGGTAGCCGAGGTCGGCGACCTCGGCCACGCTCGTGCCCTCGGGGACGGCATCGGCCACCGCCCCTTCGACGAGCGCCTGATCCTGGAGCGCCTGCTCATCGGACCACGGGGTGGGGGCGACGGTGTCGGCGAGCGCGTGCTCACCCTCGGCTCCCTGCTCGATGGAGACGAGGATCCAGTGCCCGGCGCGCCGCCCCAGCGTCCAGAACTCGCGCACCCTGGTGGTCTCGGTGAGGCGGCCGGAGCGCTTGATGTGGTGGCCGTACCGGTCCTCGACGTAGTCCTCGAGCTTGGCCTCGATGCGGACGACGACGCGGTCCTCCTCCGAACCGCCGTGGCGCCTCAGGCCGACATACTCGACCTTGGGATCGCCGAGCGGCTTGACGCGGTTGCGCCACCCGCGGCGAGCGAAGTCGTCGAGCCGGCGCTCCCACTCCTCGAGCAGGGCGGGGGCCACGAGCGCGCGCAGCCGCACCCGGTTGCCGCCGTCCCACGCCGACTGGACCTGGGTGAAGAGGCGCGCCGCCTCGCTGCGCACCACATCGGGGGCGAAGGCGGGATCGTCCTCGGCCGCCTCCGCGGCCGCGAGCTCGACCTTGCGCCGGCGCTGGGAGACCTGGCGGCGCGCGGCGCGGCCTTGGCGCGGCCGGTTCGCCCACCAGGCGCGCAGGCGCCGGCCGTAGAAGAAGTAGGCGATGGCGAGGACGATGAGCGCGATGACGAGGACGCGGACCAGGCCATGGGTGAGGAGGACGACGTCGAGGATCGCCCGGAAGATCAGGTAGAGGGCAAAGCCCTTGCCGCTTCCGCCCGAGTGACCGCCGAGGCCGCCTCCGCCTCCGCCTCCGAAGCTGTTGGAGCCGCCGCCCGCCGAGGCGAGCGCGGCCGGCGCGACGATGAGCGCGATCGCGAACACGAGGGCGAGGGCGAGGGCGACGGTGAGACGGCGGCGGCGGGTGCTCGGGCTCATGCGCTCGCCGCCACCGCGAGCGGCCCCACGCCGGGCCGATCCTGGGCGATGTGCTGGTCGGCGTGGTAGCTCGAGCGCACGAGCGGACCCGCCGCCACGTGCTCGAAGCCGAGCGCGTACGCCGCCTTCTCGAGCTCTTTGAACTCGTCCGGATGCCAGTAGCGGACGATCGGAAGGTGGTTCTCCGTCGGGCGCAGGTACTGCCCGACGGTGAGGACCTGGACGCCGTGCTCGCGCAGGGTGCCGAGCGCGTCCACCATCTCCTCGAAGCTCTCGCCGAGGCCGACCATCAGGCCCGACTTGGTGGTCACCTCCTCGCCGCCCATCTCCTTGGCGTTCTCGAGCACGCGGCACGAGCGCTCGAACTTCGAGCCCCGGCGGGCGATCGGGTACAGGCGGGGGACGACCTCGACGTTGTGGTTGAAGACGTCGGGGCGTTCGGCGATCACCTTGGCGAGGGGCATCTCGGCGCCGCGGAAGTCGGGGGTGAGGACCTCGATCTTCGTTTGCGGTGCCTGGCGGCGGATCTGGCGGATCACGCCCACGAACGCCGACGCCCCGTAGTCGGGCAGATCATCGCGGTCGACGCTGGTGATCACCGCATGGCGCAGGCCCATCCGCGCCACGCTCCGCGCCACCCGCGCGGGCTCGAGCGGGTCGTTCCACGTCGGCTTGCCCGTCTTCACGTTGCAGAAGCCGCACCGCCGCGTGCAGGTGTCGCCGAGGATCATGAACGTCGCCGTGCCGCGCTGCCAGCACTCGCCGATGTTCGGGCACGCCGCCTCCTGGCACACGGTGTGCAGGCCCTCGGACTTGATCAGGTTGCTGAGCTCCCGGTACTTGGGGCCACCGGGGGCGGGGACCTTGAACCACGGCGGCTTGCGTCCGCGATGGGGCTCGACGTCGGGGCCGAGGACCTTCAGCACGTCCATTCCACCAGGATTCGACCGCGACCGTGTGCTCACAATTCCTCAAATCTAGCGCGCTGGGGCCGCGAGTCGGGCAGTCGGCCGTTGCAGAGATTTGACAAAGACGCGACCCACTTGTCACAGGATGGGTGGGACCATCGGACGGATGGCGGAGGCTGGGCGGATAACGCTACTCACAGGGACGTTTCCCGCCCAGCCTCCTGTCGATGTGGCGTTGACGGGGCTGGCGAGCGTCCAGCACCTCGTTTTCGACGTCGAGCAGCTACGCGGTCTTGGGTTGACGTCGGGGGCGGTTCGCAAGCGCGCGGCGGCCGGGCGCCTGCATCGCGTCCACCGGGGCGTCTATTCGCTCGTCCCTGCGCCCTTGCTCTCGCGCGAGGGTCGATGGATGGCCGCGGTCCTGGCGTCCGGTCCCGGCGCCGTACTCTCGCACCGGTCGGCGGCGGCGCTCCACCGCCTGAGGCCATCTGGCGGGGTCAAGATCGACGTCACCGTGCCGACGCGTTCCCGCCGCCAGCACTCGGGCGTCGAGGTCCATCGCTCGGTGACCCTCACCCCCGCCGACATCACCCTCGTCGAGAACATCCCCTGCACCACCGTGGCCCGGACCCAGCTCGACCTCGCCGACGTGATCCCGCGACGCGGCGTCGAGCGTGCCTTCGACCAGGCCGAGGTCCTCGAGGTGTTCGACCTGCGCGCGATCGAGGATCAGCTCGCGCGCAACCCCACCCGCCCCGCCGCGCAGGTCGTCCGCTCCGTCCTCGACGAGCACTATGCCGGGAGCACGGTGACGTGGAGCTGGATCGAGGAGCGCTTCCTCGCCTTGGTCCGCGCGGCGGGCCTTCCCCGGCCCGAGGTCAACTACTGGATCGTCCTCGACGACGGCGGTCCTGCCATCCGCGCCGACTTCGCGTGGCCCGCCCACCGCGTGGTCATCGAGACCGACGGCCACGGCACCCATCACACCCGGCAGGCGTTCGAGCACGACCGCAAGAAGGATCTGCGCCTCGCGGCGGCCCGGTGGCGGCCCGCACGGGTGACCAAACGCAGGCTCAAGGACGAGCCCGCGCTCGTCGAGGCGACGCTCCGGTCGCTACTGGAGCTGTAGGGCGCGGCCCGCGGCGGCCTCGAGGCGGGCGAGGCTCACCAGGCGCTGGCGGCGGCCCAGGGTCTCGGCGACCTGGAAGGCGGCGCGGCGGCGGAAGCACTTGATGGCCCCCGCGAGTCGCTGCTGCTCCTCGATGACCGAGGTCATGTGGACGCCGTCGAGCCCGCAGGGGACGATCCACGAGAAGGGCTGGAGGTCGTTTTCGACATTGACGGCGAACCCGTGGGTGGTGACGCCCCGCGCCACGTGGACGCCGATCGAGGCGATCTTCCGGTCCTCGACCCAGACGCCGGTGAAGTCGGGGCCGTCCTCGGCCCGGGCCCGGGCGGTGATGCCCTCGGCACCGAGCGCCGCGATCAGGGCACGCTCGAGGGCGCGGACGTAGGCGACGACGTCGTCGTCGATGCGGACGATGGGATAGCCGACGAGCTGGCCGGGCCCGTGGTAGGTGACCTTGCCGCCGCGCCTCGTGTCGACGATGTCGAAGCCCTGCATCCGGTACCACTCCTCGCCCATCGGGAGCTCGCCCGGAGCCGAGCGCCGGCCGCGCGTGTAGACGGGATAGTGCTCGAGCGTCAAGAGGACGTCGGGCAACTCGTCGTGCTGGCGGGCGGCGCGCAGCCGCTCCTGGAGCTCGAGCGCCGCGCCGTAGTCGAGGGTGCCGAGGTGACAGACCCAGAGCTCGGGGCGCGAATCAGACACTCTCGAGCACCCCCTTCACGCTCGCGAGGAACTGCGCCGAGAGCGCCCCGTCGAGAGCGCGGTGGTCCCAGCTCAGGCCGAGGACGGTCATCGCGCGGATGGCGATCGAGTCGTTGCCCTCGGCATCGGTGACGACGACGGGGCGCTTGACGATGGCCTCGAGGTCGAGGATGGCGACCTGCGGTTGATTGATGATCGGCGTCGCCATGATCGAGCCGTACTGGCCGGGATTGGTGATCGTGAAGGTCCCGCCGCGGACCTCGTCGGGGGCGAGCTGGCGCGAGCGCGCCCGGGTGGCGAGATCGCGGATCCGCGCCGCCAGCCCCTCGACCGAGAGCTCGTGGGCGCCGTGGATGACGGGCACGATGAGGCCGTCCTCGCCCAGCGAGACCGCGATCCCGAGGTTGATGTCGGCGTGCTGGGCATAACGGTCGCCTTCGAGCGTAGCGTTGAGCTGCGGGTGCTCACGGAGGGCCGAGATCACCGCGCCGGCGACGAACGACAGCGCGGTGACGCCGAGGCGCGCCCGCGCCGCCTGCACGCGGGTCATGTCGGCTTCGATCCACGTGGTGCACGTCGCCGCTGTTTCGAGCGAGCGCTTCATGTGGGCGCCGATCTGCCGGCGCATCCGTGACAGCTGACCGCTCCCGGCGGCGGGTAGGGGATCGGGCCGGTACGGGCTCTCGATGTGCATCGGCGGCTCCGGCGGCGCCTGCACGAAGGCGAGCACGTCCTGCTTGCGCACCCGGCCGCCGCGACCGGTGCCGGCGACCGCGCTCAGGTCGATGCCGTGCTCGGCGGCGATCCGCTGGACGACGGGGGAGTAGCGGCGGGTGGGGGTCCCGTTCGCCAGAGCCGACGCACTGGAAACGGGTGCCACAGCGGTGGGGGGAGTGCCCGTGGCGACCCGGGCGAGCACCACTCCGACCTCGACGGTGGTGCCCACGTCGACGAGGATCTCGGCGACGACGCCGCTCACCGGGGCGGGGACCTCGGTATCGATCTTGTCGGTGGAGATCTCGCAGATCGTCTCGTCGGCCTGGACCGGGTCCCCTATCTGCTTGGCCCAGCTCACGATGGTGCCCTCCGCCACCGACACGCCCATCTGCGGCATCGTCACATCGACCAGGGTGGCGGTAGGGTCAGTTCGCAAGGAGGTCACGGCACGCCTCCCGCACGCGTTCGACGCTCGGGAGCACGGCCTGCTCGAGCGGGGGGGAGAAGGGGATGGGGACGTCGGGGGTGGCGACGCGCACCACGGGGCCGTCGAGGTCCTCGAAGGCGCGCTCGGCGATCAGCGCCGCGACCTGGGCGCCGGCGGCGCAGGTGCAGTTCGCCTCGTCGACGATCACCACCTTCGAGCAGCGGGCGACGGAGTCGAGGATCGCCTCCTCGTCCAAGGGCACCAGCGAGCGCAGGTCGAGTACCTCGATCGACGCTCCGTCGACGTCCTCGGTCGCTTCCAGGGCGACGTGGACCATGGCGCCGTAGGCGACCACCACGAGGTCCGAGCCCGGGCGCGCCACCCGCGCCGTCATCGGCGTCTCGTAGATGCCCTCGGGGACCTCTCCCTTGATCCGGCGGTAGAGGTGCTTGTGCTCCATGAAGCAGACGGGGTTGGGGTCGTGGATCGCCGTGTGGAGGAGGCCCTTGGCATCCTCGGCGGTCGAGGGCGCGACGACCTTGATCCCCGGCGAGTGCATGAACCACGCCTCGGGGTTCTGGGAGTGGAAGGGGCCGCCGGAGAAGCCGCCGCCCGAAGGCAGGCGCACGGTGATGGGGACGGCGAGGCGCTGGCGGTAGTGCATCTTGGCGGCGACGTTGACGAGCTGATCGAAGCCGCAGGAGATGAAGTCGGAGAACTGCATCTCGCACACGGGGCGCATGCCGACGACGGCGGCGCCGATGGCGGTGCCGACGATGGCCGACTCGGCCAGGGGGGTGTCCATCACCCGGTCGGGGCCGAACTCCTCGAAGAAGCCGTCGGTGACCTTGAAGGCGCCGCCGAAGGCGCCGATGTCCTCGCCCATGACGAAGACGCGCTCGTCGGCCCGGAGCTCGTCGCGCAGGGCCGAGGAGATGGCCTGGAGGTAGGTCATGGTCGCCATCTTCACGACACCGCCCCGCCGGCGGCGAAACCGCTCCAGGGCGCGAGCCCGTCGCCGAGGGGCTCGGCCTCGCCGACCGCGAACACGCCGTCGACGGCGTCGACCGGGTCGGGCATCGGGGAGGTGAGCGCCTGCTCGGTGGCCGCGTCGATCTCCGTCTGGACCTCGGCGCGGAGCGCCTCGACGTCGACGCCGAGCTCGCGCAGGCGGGTGTCCTGGCGGTCGATGGGGTCGCGCTTGCGCCACAGCTCCACCTGCTCGCGGGGCACGTACTTCATGTCGTCGTGGGCGGCGTGCCCGTGCATGCGCATGGTCACCGCCTCGATCAGGGTCGGGCCCTGGCCGGCGATGGCGCGGGCGCGGGCGGCGCGGGTGGCCTCGAACATGGCCTCGACGTCGTTGCCGTCGACGGTGACGCCGGCGAAGCCGTAGGCGGCGGCGCGCTCGACGGGATCGACGGCGAACTGCTTGTCGAGCGGGGTCGAGTAGGCGTACTGGTTGTTCTCGAGCACGAAGATGACGGGGAGGCGCTGGACGCCGGCCCAGTTCATGGCCTCGTGGAAGTCCCCGCGCGAGGTCGAGCCGTCGCCGAACCAGGTCAGGGCGCAGCGGGGCTCGCCGCGGAGCTTGAAGGCCATCGCCATCCCGGTGGCGACGAGCATCATGTCGGGGAGCATCGAGACCATGCCCACGCAGCCCAGGTGGGCGTCGCCGAAATGGACGTTGCCGTCGCGCCCCCGGGTGATCCCGGCGTCGCGGCCCATGTACTGGGCGAGGATGCGCACGGGGGTGACGCCGCGGATGACGTGGGCGGCGAGGTCGCGGTGGAGGATGCACAGCCGGTCCTCGGGCGCCATCGCGAAGGCCGCGCCCGCCGAGACGGCCTCCTGCCCGAAGCCGTCGTAGAACGAGCCCGGCACCTTCCCCTGCCGGTACAGGCTCATCGCTCGCTCCTCGATGCCGCGCATGAGCAGCATCGCGCGCAGGAGCCAGATCCGGTCCTCCAGGTCGAGGTAGCCAGTCGGGCCTACCGCCGGCTCCGCCGTTTCGGTCGCCATTCTCGCGCGCTTCCCTTCGTTCGAGGCGCGGAACGGGATCGCCGTCCCCGCCGTTTCTCGAGTCGCGTGCGGGGTCTCCGCGGCCACTCGCCCTCAGGGCACCATATGTGTAGCCGATCGATTATCCCACCGCTGTCCGACACTGTGGAAGCTCGGGCGCTGCGGGTTTACCCTTGGCCGCCGATGGACAGCGCGTGGCTCACCCGGATGCGCTGGCGGCGCCGAGGCGCCTGGATGTGGCCCTCGTTCGTGGCGCTGACCGTGGTCGACGCGTGCCTCGGGCACGCCTTGCCCTACCAGGGCGACTCCGAGGGCTTGATGCCTGCCCTGATCTTCGCCGGCTTCGCGAACTGGGTCGCCATCGTCGTCGTCGCCCATCCCGTGGGCATGCTCCTGCGCCGCGCGCGCCGCGATCTCCCGCGCTTCGTGGCCCGTGACTACGCGGGCACGTGGCTCCTGATCGCCGTCACCGCCGCCATCCTCTCGGCCGGTCTCGCCAACCACGCGACGGTGGCCAGCGACGGGGCCGCCATGCGCGATGCCGAGGCGCGGGCGGCCGCGTGGATCGGGTACCGGGCGCCGGCGCCCTTCCGCTCCCAGCTCGAGCATGCCACCACCTTCACCATCGAGGCCGGCAGCCTTTACCGGACGTGCGTGCCGAGCGCGGCGAGCCGGCGTACCTTCTGCGTGATCGTCAATGACCGCGAGCCGGTGAACCGCAGCGTGCGCTTCGCGGGGTATGAGCCCAATTCGGCCTTTGCCGTGGGGTTGGAATAGCACCTTGACACGCCCGTATGCGGACTGTTGGATACGCATGGGATGAGGTGAGCGGACGAGGCGCCGTCCGATGACACCAACAGAAGGGAACGCATGCGACACAAGCGGAGTCTCGCGGGGGCCACGCTAGCGGTCCTCATCGCCGTGGCGGTGGCCGCGACGGCATTGGCCAACACACCCAAGAAGGGGGCAAGGTTTACGGGCACGCTGACCGATCAAGGCATTCGCGTGGTCGAGGGCAAGTACCACGCGATGGTGAGCTTCACGGTTTCCAGCAGCGGTACGAAGCTGACCGCCTTCAAGTACCAGGACCTCGGTTGCTTCGGGGCCGGCGGCTTTGGCAACAGGAACCCGTACACGTTCCCGGGATCGACCAAGTCCTTCAAGCCGATCCCGGTTTCCGCGAGCGGGGCCTTCACCTCACCGGCGACCAAGGACACCCACAAATCGGTGTCGGTGATCGTCACCACCTCGGGGGTGACGGGGACGTTCCCGAGCCCCAAGCATGCGATCGGGGAGATCGCCTTCTCGCAGACGCTGACCTATAAGGGCAAGACCCAGTCATGTGGGCCGGTCACCCTGACGTTCAGCGCCAAGGCGCACTGACGGCCGTCCGCCGCTTACGGCGATCCCGTGCTCACGGGGTCGCCGAGGCGGATGGTGCCCGGCTCGATGACCTCGCCGTAGATCCCGAAGGGGAGCGGCTCGGTCGAGGGCGCGTCGGCGCGGTACTCGCGCAGGAGGTCGAGGGTGGGCAGGTCGATCTTCCCGCTGTCGGGGTCCCGGCTCGTCACCAGGCAGCGTCCGACGTGGCCGTTGAAGCCGACGAGGGCGTCGCCGATGCGGACCCGGTGACCGATCCATGTGTCCTCGCCGTGGGCGTCGACGCCGTCGACCTCGACGAGCATGCGGAAGCGGCGGGGGTCGATCTCGCCTCCGTTACCGGCGACGGCGGCGAGCCGGTCGAGCGATCCGCGCGAGACGAGCGACACCGTGCCCCGATCGCCGCGGTCGACGCCCTTGCGGGCGGGGTCGGCCTCGACGAGCCGGAGCGAGCGGCCCACGTGGGCCGAGATCGCCTCCGACCAGGGTCCGAGGACGACGGGGGCGCGCAGCGTCATGCGGAAGAAGCGGGCGTCGATCTCCCCGCCGACGCGCACCGGGCCGGAGATGCGCTCGCCGTCGGGGAGGGTCAGGGTCAGGGTGCGCTCGGCATCGAGGTACTCGGCGCGGAGCTCGCTGAGCTCGGCGATCTGCTTGCCGTTGACCATCGACCCGCGCTCGTCGACGAGATAGAAGCGCCGATTCTCGCGCACCCCCCCGCGGTCGAGCACGAGCTCCTGGCAGGGAGTGACGCGCAGGCCCTTGATCGGGGAGATGAGAAGGCCGCGGACGTGGATCAGATGATTGTCGCTCACCGCTCACCGCTCACCGCTCGGCTCGCGGGCGGCGGGAGGGCAGGAGGTTGAGGAAAGCCGGCTTGTCGGGCCCCGGGGGGAGGCCGAAGAGGAGCGGGAAGCGGAGCGCGAGGTAGGGGTCGCCCCAGAGCACGAGCCGGCCCGCCGAGACGAGCTGGGGCCAGCCGATCTCACCGCTGGCCATGCGCACGATGTCATCCGCCCCGGCGGTGACGACGACGCGGGCCGGGCGGTAGGGGCCGAGGACGACCCGGCACTTGCCCTCGGAGACGACGATGGCGGCGGCCTCGGGATCGCCGCCGCGGGGGTTGCGGATGCGGAGCTCGAAGTGGTCGTCGAGGTCCCCGGCGGCCTCGGGATCGAACAAGAACGGGATGAGGACGTAGATCCCCACCACGAGCATGGCGTGGCCAGGGCGGATGCGGTTCAGGCGCGCGAGCAGTCCGCCGCCGCGGAGGACGAGGCGGTAGACGACGGTTCGCCCCGCCCTCCTGACCGCCTGGCTGCCCATGTGGCCGGCGCCGCGGATCGTCGGGGTCGAGGTGGGGGCACGCGCGGGCTGCGTCGTCGGCACCTTCATGACATCAGGTGCCCCATCGCTTCGGTGGGATCGGAGAAGAGCATGAGCGCGTCGTCGCCGGCGACCATGCGCCCGTAGTGCGTCGTCATCTCGTGCTGGATCGAATACGCGTCGATCGGGTAGCCGAGCTCGTCTGAGACCTCGTCGTAGGGGATGACCATGCGGTCCATGGCGCGGATCTCCCAGAACGCCGGCTGGTCGATGACCTCGATCCCCTCGCGGCGGCGCAGGACATCGGCGACCGCGTCGCCCTCGGCGCTCTTGGCCATGACGATGCCGACGTAGTCGTAGGTCCCGGAAGGCGGGGCGCCGTTCGTCGCTGCCGCACCCGGCGGCGCGCTCGCCGCCGCGGCGGCCGCCGCGCCTGCCGCCGCCGCCGTTGCGCCTGCCGCCGCGCTCGGGGCCGCGCGGCGCGGACGCTCGCGCCGGACGCGCTGGGCGGGTACGCCCGCCTCCGGCACCGCAGCGCGCCCCGCCACTTCCCCGAGCTCGGGGAGCCCCGCCTCGGCGAGCATCGCCGCGGCGTACTCGCGCACGCGCTCGATGGCGCGGGCGCCGTCGATCCCCCCCGGCACCCGCGCGGCCACCGGCGCCAGCGCCGCCGCGGCCTCGGTCGCCTCGGGCATCCAGTCCTCGATCCAGGCGCCGAGCCGAGCGCGATTGGCCGCCCCGTGGAGGGGATCGGCGAGGAGGAAGCGGCACAGCTCGGTGCTCCAGGCGCGAACCCACTCCCACTCCTGGGTGGCGGCGCGGGCGAGCACGGCGGTGACGGTGTCGCCGCTCGCCGCGGCCGCGCGCGTGCCCAGCTCGCGGCGGATGAGCGTGCCGAGGATGGGCTCGAGGCACAGGTTGGCGGCGATGATGACCTCGCCCCAGTCGGGCGTGGCGGCGAGGCGCTCGAGGTAGCGGCGTGTGGGCTGCCACTCGGGCTCGGTGAGGAAGGAGCGCTTGGCGGCCTCGATGGGAAACCCGCCGCAGCCGTGCTCCTCGAGGTCCATGGCGTAGAGGACGAGGGCCTGGGCCGAGCGCTGCTTCATCGCTGCCTGCAGGCACACGCAGGTGGCGACCGAGTCCGACAGGCAGTCGCGGGCGACGGTGGCCAAGGCGAACCACAGCCCATGCTCGACGTAGGCGGGGATCTGGAGGAAGGCGCGGAGGAACTCGAGCCACTCGGGCGTGCAGTCGGCGAGCAGGCCCTCCTCGATGGCCGAGCGGATGGCGCTCTCGATCTCGACCTCGACGGCGGCGCCGCGCTGGTAGAAGGGTCGCTCCCACTGCTCGCCGGGGTCGCGGAACTCGAACCAGTCGCTGCACTTCAGGGCGGTGGAGGCATCGTTCCAGGTCCCGCGCCCGTCCTCGAAGTGCAGCGGCCAGCCCCGCGTCAGGTGGCGATGGATCGAGGGCTGGGTGTCGATGGTGACGTCCTCGTAGAGCGTGGCGCGGCGGCGGTGGGGCCGGTACCACTCGAACTGACGCTCGTCAGCGGGCGCCGTGCCGACCGCACCCGCACCCGCACCCGCAGTCGCACCCCCGTCCCCGTCCGCACCCGCACCCGCGCTCGCGGTGAAGCGGTCGGCGAAGAAGCGCTGGGCGTCGAGCCGATGGCGACCGACGAGCACCTCCTCGACGGCCTCGACCATGGCCGGCGGCCCGCACACGTAGGCGTCTGGGTCGGTCATTTCCCCGGCCGCCAGGCACGCGTTGACGGCGTCCTGGAGGTGGCGCCCGTCACGGGAAGAGAGCACCGTCTCGAAGCGGAAGTCGGCGAGGCGCGCCCCGAGGGCTTCGATCTCCTCGACGAGGATGAGGTCCGAGGCATCGCGGGCGCCGTAGAAGAAGCGCACGGGGCGGGCGCACCCCTCGGCGGCGAGCTGGCGCAGGAGCGAGAGCAGGGGCGCGAGGCCCGTCCCGGCGCCTACGATGACGATCGGCCGCTCGCCGCCGCGCAGGCGCAGGGCCCCGTAGGGCCCGGTGAAGCCGAGCTCCGTCCCCGGCCGCACGGCGTCCCCGAGCATCCCCGAGAGCCGGCCGCCCGGGTAGCGCTTGATCAGGAACTCGAGCCGCCCGTCCCCGGGCACGCCCGCCATGGAAAAGGACCGGCGCGCGCCCTCGCCTCCGGGGACGTGGAGATCCACGTACTGACCGGGGACGAAGGCGAAGTCCTCGGCGCGCAGGACGAGGCGCGAGATGTCGGGCGTGAGCGCCTCGACCGCCTCGACGACCGCCACCCCGTCGCGGATCGCAAACTCGAGCCGGTAGCTGTCGCGGTCGTAGTGCAGGAGCTCGACGACGAGGTCGGACTCGGGCATGGCCCGGCACATCAGCGAGTAGCCGCTCGCGTGCTCGGTATCGGAGAGGGCGAAGCTCGAGTAGGGCTTGAGCGCGGCCTCTCCCTCGATGAGGAAGCACTTGCAGGCCGAGCACTGGCCTTCGCGGCAGCCGTGAACGAGGCTGTAGCCGTGGCGGAAGGCGGCGTCGAGGATGGTCTCGCCCTCGGCGCAGTCGATCTCCTCACCGATCGGCTCCAAGCGCACCCGGTGATTCGGAGGGTTGCCCCGATCGGCGCCATCGGGCTCGAAGCGAACCTTCATCGCGACGGCGAGGACCAGTCGCCGCTCGGGAGCCCGAGCTCCTTGGCGACGCGGATGTTGGGGCTCGTGAGCACGCAGCTGTGGGCGCGGATGTCCGACAGCGTCCACTGGCGCTCGGCGTTGAGGTGGGGCTGGGCGATCAGGGTCTCGCCGTCGGCGCGGACGTAGCCGAGGTCGCGGACGACCTCGGAGGTCTCCCAGCCGTGGTAGCGGTCCAGGTAGTTGCGGTCGCCGACATAGCGGCCGGGATTGGACTCGTCCAGCCACCGGCATTCGTGCGAGCAGTAGAAGCGCGTGCGGTCGCCGACGACGCGGTGCACGCGATCCTCCTCGATCACGCACAGGTCCTGGCACGTCCAGCACCACGGCGGCAGCAGGTTGATGAGGTCGAGCGGGAAGAAGCCGCTCGCGGGGTCGGCGCCGGAGCGGAACGCCTCCCAGAAGGCGCCGTACTTTCGATACCAGCCCGGATAGCGGTTCTCGAACCACTCGAAGTCGCGCTCGTCGAGGGGGTCGAAGCGCCAGAAGGCGAGCGGCCAGGCGGCGAAGGCGAGGATGGCGTGGCGGTGGTGGATGCCCTTGACGAGGCGCTCGCGCGCGCGCTCGAACATGTCCTCGGGGATGTCGAGCCCGAGCTTGCCGAGCTTCATCACGTAGGCGCGGTGCCAATCATCGCGGACCCAGCGGTCCCACTTGTCGAGGTGGGACTCGGGGTCGGAGCGGTCCCGAGAGAAGTACTCCATGACCACGGCCGAGAAGACGTCGATGAAGGCGTGGTTGATCCAGAAGGCCTGCTGGAGGTCGCGCTCGATGAGAGGCGCGTTGTGGTCGTCCTGGAGCACCGTCAACAGGGTCGCGTAGCCGTTGGAGATATGGCGCGCCTCGTCGGACTGCACCGAGAGGTAGGTGGTGGGGAGGGTGAAGTCGCCGTTGCGCACGGCGACGTCCGGGGTGGCGACGAAGACGACGTTGGTGAACGCGGTCTCGGCCACCACCTGGAGGGTGAGGGCGCACTGGACGGGATCGCCGACCATGAAGTGGGAGAGCATGTTCAGGCCCGGGTTGGTGAGCACCGAGCTCGAGAACGCCTTGGG
>DASZKU010000251.1:0-10231 GCA_035552815.1 Solirubrobacteraceae bacterium
TGGTCACGAAACGGGCGGCGACCAGCAGTGCCACGATCACCCCCGCGGCGATCCATACGACGGCATCGTTGGGTGAATGGCAGCCCTCGAGGCTCGTGAAGCGCGAGCAGGAGGGCCACCCCTCCCGCTCCGAGCCCGCGGATGTAGTCGCGGAGCCCGGTGAAGTTGCCGTGGAGCACGAGCGAGACGGAATGCCGCAAGCTGGGCACGGCGGCGATCATCGCCACGCCGAGGACGATCGAGGCGATCGCCAGCGCCATCCTGATCGGGCCCCCGGGCTCGCTGGACCGGTCGGTCGGCTCGGGGGCCGAAGTGACGGCGGGCTCCATCGACCCAGCATGGCACGCGTCCCCGCTGAGACTTGTGAACACGTTGAGTACTCGCGTGCGTTTGCACCCGCGGCTCGGCGGGCAGCAAGGAGGCACGGATGCGGACGCAGAGGCAGGACACTCGCGCTCCGTTCAGCATCGTCGAGCAGTGGATCTTCCATCTCGACCAGGAGTCCGAGCCCTGGAGCGTGCACTGCGAGGTGCGGGTGGCGGGGCGACTCGACAGCGACCGGCTCGCGGCCGCGGCGCTGGCGGCGGCGGCGCGGCATCCGATGGCCCGCGCGCGGATGGCGCGATTCCGGCCCGGGGATCACCGCTACTGGTGGGAGATCCCCGACCTCGCCGACCACCTCTCGCTCGAGATCCTCGACTGCCCCGACGACGCGGCGCTCGACGACGCCCGCGACCGGCTCGAGAGCATGGATGTCGACCTGGGCTCCTCTCCCCCCTTCGCGCTCACCCTCGCCCATCGCCCCGGGGGCGACTCGCTGCTCCTCAACCTCCATCACGCCGCCGCCGACGGGATCGGCGCCTACCGGCTGCTGACCTCGATCGCGCGCGCCTATGCGGGCGCCGAGGACCCGGTACCCGACGTCAACCCCCTCGACGTCCGCGACGTGCGCTGGCAGGTCGGCAGCCGCGGGGTCAGGGATGGGCTGATCCGCGCCCGCGAGCTCGGAGATCGCGTCTGCGGCGGGGCCCCGGCGCGAATCGCCAGACAGGGCCCCGGCGGCGCGGTCACCGGCTACGGCTTTCGTCTCCTGCGCCTCGGACCCGAGGAGACCGAGGTGGTGACACAGCGCCGGCGCGATCCCGCCACCGTCAACGACCTCCTCGTCGCCGCGCTCGCCATCGCCGTCGCCCGCTTCAACTCCGAGCGCGCTATCCCCACCGGGCGGGTGAGCGTGATGACGCCGGTGAACCTGCGGCCGCCGGCGTGGTCCGGCGAGGTGGTGGCCAACATCCTCTCCTTCGTCTCGGTGTCGGTGCCGGCGAGCGAGCGCTCGGATCTCGCGGGAACGCAGCTTGCCGTCGAGGCCCGCACCCGCGCTCAGAAGGCGAGGCGCCTGCCCGGGGCGGTCATCGACGTCCTCGGGCTCGCGAGCGTGACCCCGGTCGGGCTTCGGCAGTTCCTCGCCCGGACGGTGCGCCACCCGATCTCCGACAAGTTCGTCGACACCGCCATCCTCTCCAACCTTGGGCGCCTCGACCAGCCCCTGGACTTCGGCCCCGAGGCGGGCACGGCCACGGAAATATGGTTCTCGCCGCCGGGCCAGATGCCCCTCGGTGCCGGCATCGGCGTCGCCACCATGAACGGGGAGATGTTCCTCACCGTGCGCTACTGCCGGGCCCAGTTCGACGCCACCGGCGCCCGAGCGTTCGCCGAGGCCTGGCGCGAGGTCCTGCTCGGCGGCTGAGCCCCTACGCCTCGGGCTCCTCCAGCAGCGAGAGCTCGCTCACCGTCTCGGTGTAGTACGGCACCCGCTCGTGCCGCGGCGTCCACGCGCCGCTGCGCTCGAGCTCGACCACGTGGGCGGCGATCTCCTCGAGGCTCGCCACCCACACGTCGCCGCGGGAGAGGAGCTGCTCGAGGATCGTGCGCACCCGCGTCAGGCGCGAGGGGCGCCCGGAGACGAAGGGGTGAAAGACCCCGATCCACATCCCCCCGTACGCGATCGCGGTGTCGATCTCGGCCTGGAAGACCTCGACAGCGCGGTCGGGCGCGCGGATCGGGAGCAGGAAGTCGAAGTCGTAGCTGTGGGCGTACTGAGCCCAGTCGTCGGCGGCGGTGTCGATCGGGAGCTCGACGAGCTCGCCGCCGCCGGAGTCGAGCAGGTAGGGGACGTCGTCGCCCATCAGGCTCGAGTCGTACACGAGTCCCGCGCGCGCGAGGAGCTCCGGCGAGGAGGAGGAGAAGCTGTACAGGGGCGCGCGCCAGCCGGTCGGGCGCTTGCCCGAGGCATGCTCGGCGGCGGCGATGATGCGCCCGAGGAGCTCCTCCTCGAGGGCCGGGCTGATCTCGTGCGCGAGCTCGTGCAGGTAGCCGTGAATGGCGAGCTCCTGGCCGCCGTCGACGATCGCCGCCGCGATCTCCGGGTAGTGCTCGATCACCCAGCCGGGCATGAAGAACGTCTGCCGCAGCCCGAGCTCCTGGTACATGGCGACGATGCGGGGCACCGCGACCTGGTCGTAGCGCAGCCAGGACTGGGCGTTCAGGCGTCGCGGGGCCTTCTCGCGGTAATTGAGGTGGAGGATGCTGTCGGAATCGACGTCGAAGGTGATGGCCACGGCGGCGCGCGCGCCGTTGGGCCAGGGCGGAGGGTTGACGATCACCGCCGCGACCCTACCCGACGACCTCGACGGCCATGTCGCTCGGCCCCCCGGGCTGGAAGGCGATGATGTCCTGCGGGCAGGCGGAGAGGACGACGACGGCGTCCATCAGGAGCTCGAACGTCGCCGCATCGCCCGCGCTCGTCACGCACTCCTCGAGCTCGAGGCGACCGCCGTCGTGGACGTCTACGCGGAAGTTGGCGAACACGTTGATGGGCTGGGGAGCGAAGGTCATGGGAATGCCCTGCTTGGCCGCCTCGGCGCGGAGGTTCTCCTCGCACGAGGCGTGGCCCGAGGCGGCGCCGAGCTGCTCGTAGCGGGCGCTGTCGCACGCCGCGACCAGGCAGTCGTGGCGGCCCGGCGAGGTGTCGCCGGTGAAGCGGAGGATCGGTCGCCGGCGCGCGGTGAGGAAGGTCCACCCCACCGCCGGGTAGATCCCGGCCATGTGCACGCGGGTGTGCTGGGCGCTCAGCGCCTCGTTCGGGTCCTCGGCCGCGAACGCCCACAGGTCGGCGCACTGTCCGCCCTGCACGTCGATGACCTGGAACGACTGCCCCGCCCGCAGTCGCCCGCTCCAGCCCGTCCGGGCGGGAATCGCAGTCAGCGAGGTAGCCACGAGCTCACGCCGGCCCGGACGCTCACGCCGGCCCGGACGCTCACGCCGGCCCGAACGCTCATGCCGGCCCGAAAGCTCATGCCGGCCCGAGCGCGCCCGCGTGGGCGGCGAGACCGTCCATGACCACGCGCGTGGCGATCCCCGCCGTCGCGCTCGTCGCCTCGAGGCTCGGGGCGGCCTCGACCACGTCGAGGCCGACCAGGCCCGTCCGTCCGATTCCCCGCACGAGCTCGAGGAGCTCGCGCGCGGTGAGGCCGCCGGGCGTGGGCACCGAGGTGCCGGGCGCGTGGGAGGCGTCGAGGCTGTCGACGTCCACGGTCAGGTAGATCCCCTCGCCGCCGCCGGCGATCTCGAGGGCGCGCTCGAGGATGGCGGGCACCCCGGCGGCCCAGATGTCCTCGAGCCAGATCACCGTGATCCCGTGCTCGCGGCAGTACTCGAGCTCGGCGCGCGGGTTCATCCACCCCGACATCCCGATGAGGACGGTGCGCTTGGGATCGAAGCCGGCGTCGATGGCGCGCGTGATCGGACAGCAGTTGGACAGCGTCTCGCCGCCCACGTCGAGCGCGGTGTCGAGATGGGTGTCGATGAGGATCAGGCCCGCGCCGGAGACGTGCTCGGCCACGGCGCGAACAGCGGGGATGGTGACCGAGTGGTCTCCGCCCAGGGTCACGGGCACCGCGCCGGCGGCGACGATCTGGCTGAGCGCCGCCTGGGCGATCTCGAAGCTCTTCTCGGGGTTACCGGGGATGATCTGGGCGTCGCCGCAGTCGACGGGGGCGAGCGCCTCGACGAGATCGAAGTCCCACGTCGCGTTATAGGAGAAGAACTGGGTGGCGGAGATCTCGCGGATCCCCCGCGGCCCGTAGCTCGCGCCGCTGCGCCCGACCGCCATCGAGTCCCAGGGGATGCCGTAGATCGCCGCTCCGGCCCCGCGGGCGCGCAGGACCTCGGCCTCGGGCGGCACGTAGGGGAGGCGGAGAAACGAGCCGGCGAGGCCGGCGTGGAGCACGCTTTTCCACATCGTCTCCTCGGTTGTCTCGGGAGCGTCGGCCACGGAGCGGTAGTCTGCGGCGGCGGGGCCACCGCGGCTATGGACACGCGGTCCAGCCGCCCCGCCGCCGGGGGTCGACCGACGGTCCCTCACCAGTTGGACCGGCGGTCGGTGTTGCGCTCAGAAGTTCCGCAGTAGCTTGCCGCGAGGAATGGATACCTCACCGGTCGACGCGCCCCCGGACGCCCCTGCCGGGACCACGGGGGCCCTCTTCGCTCGGCAGTCGAGTGGTCTCGTGCGCGAGATCTCGATCCTTTCCGCGGTCGCGCTCAACCTCTCGTTCATCAGCATCGTCTACGGGATCATCGGGGCGACCCAGGTGCCGCTCGCCTTCCCGGGAGCGAGCATCGCCCTGAGCGCGGTGATCTGCACGGTGTTCTGCGTGCCCCCGTACATCATGTACTCGTTCTTCTCGCGGGCGATGCCGCGCTCGGGCGGCGATTACGTGTTCGCGAGCAGGGCCCTGCACCCGTGGGCGGGACTGGCCACCTCGGTCAACGGGACCCTGTGGTACATCTTCGCCATCACCTACGCGGCGTTCTCGACGGTCCAGTTCGCGCTCTCGGCGACGCTCGCCTCGGTGGGGACGATCTCGGGAAACCACGGGCTGGTGACGGCGTCGGCCGACGTCCTCAAGCACGGGTGGACGTTCGGTCTCGGCCTCCTCGTCATCGCCCTCATCCTCGCCGCCGTGTGCGTGCGCCTGCCCGTGACCCTGAAGATCACCCGGTGGCTCTTCTACGTCGTCGTGGCCGGCACCTTCGTCGCCGCCATCGTCCTCCTCCTCGGCTCCCGCTCGAGCTTCGTCAACGCCGTCCATCACGCGGGCGGCAACTACCACAAGGTCATCACCGACTCGATCAAGGCCGGCTACAAGCCCGCCGGCTTCAACCTCGGCCAGTCGATCCTCTCCTCCTCGGTGCCCTTCTACGCGCTCGGCTTCGGCATCGCCACCGCCTATGTCGGCGGGGAGATCCGCGGCGGCAAGGACGTGGCCACCCGCGGCAAGCTCTACTCGCTCCTCCTCGGGGGGGTGGCGATCACCATCATCTTCGCCCTCTCGAGCTCGGTCATCGGCAAGTCCTTCCTCGGCGGCGCCACCCTGCTCTCCAACACGGTGAGCCCGCAGTATCCCTTCAGCGCCCCCTCCAACCTCTTCTTCTACATCGACCTGCTCTCGGGATCGACGGTGGTCGCGGTGATCCTCGGCATCACCTTCATGGCCTCGGCCATCGCCGTGGCCATCCCCGGCTTCCTCATCTCCACCCGCGCCCTCTTCGCCTGGTCCTTTGACCGTTTCATCCCCGAGAGCGTGAGCGAGGTCAATGCCCGCACGCGGGCGCCCCTGCGGGCGAACCTGATCGCCGCCGGAATCGCCGTGGTCATGCTCGCGGTCATCACCTTCGGACCGACATCACTGGTGGCCGGGGTCGCGGGCACGGAGATCCTCGGCCTGTGCCTGACCTTCATCGTCGTCTCCGTCGCCGCCATGACCTTCCCCTACCGGCGCGCCTCGATCTACCGGGGATCTCCGATCGAACGCGACTTCGCCGGGTTCCCCGTCATGACCCTGGTGGGAGGCGCGTCGCTCGCCGTGTACATCCTCTTCGCCTATTCGATCGCCTCGACCAAGGCGCTCGGCGCCACCACCACCACGGGGATCGTCGCCCTCGTCCTCTTCGTCGTCCTCGGCGCCATCGCCTATCCCGTCTTCTACCTGCTCAACAAGCGCCGCGGGGTCGACATCTCGCTCGCGTCGCGGGAGTTGCCCCCCGAGTAACGTGGGGTTCCTACGCCGCAACGAAGGCGGGGGCAAGGCGCCGGTCACCCGGATCTTCTTCGCCACCGACATCCATGGCTCCGAGCGCTGCTTCCGCAAGTGGCTCAACGCCGGCCCCGTCTACGACGCCAAGGTCATGGTCCTCGGCGGCGACATCACCGGCAAGTCGCTGAAGCCGCTGTGCAAGGTCGACGGCGAGACGTGGCAGGGCGAGGTCGGCGGGCGCCAGGTCCAGGCCCGCGACGACGCCGAGCTCGAGGCCCTGCGCCGCCAGATCGCCGACCGCGGGTCGTATGCGCGGCTGAGCTCGCTCGAGGAACGCGAGGAGCTCGCGCGCGACCCGGCAGCCTTCGAGCGCGCCTTCAACGAGGCGATCCGCGAGCGCGTCGAGCAGTGGGTGGCCCTGGCCGACGAGCGTCTCTCGGGCAGCGGGATCGCCTGCTTCGTCATGCTCGGCAACGACGACGACGAGGAGCTCGCCGACATCCTGCGCACCTCGAGCGCCCTGACCTACGCCGAGGACGAAATCGTCCAGCTCCCGGGCGGGCAGGAGATGCTCTCGCTCGGCTACTCGACGCCGACCCCGTGGAACACGCCCCGCGAGTGCTCCGAGGAGGAGCTCGGCCAGCGCATCGACGCGCTCGCGCGGGGGCTCGAGCACCCCGAGACCGCGATCATGAACCTGCACTGCCCGCCCCGCGACACCAACCTCGATCAGGCCCCCAAGCTCGACGAGAACATGCGCCCGGTGGTCACCGCCGGCGGCTACGCGCTGATGTCGGTGGGAGCCGCCGCCGTTCGCCGCGCGATCGAGGACTCGGGGGCCGCCCTCGGCCTCCACGGGCATGTGCACGAGTCGCCGGCCGGGCAGACCATCGGCCGCACCATGTGCGTGAACCCGGGGTCGGAATATGGGGAGGGCGTCCTCCGCGGCGCCATCGTCGACCTCGCCGAGGACGGCGAAATCAAGCGCTGGCAGATCACCCAGGGATGACGGGCGAGGTGCTCATCGACGAAGGCATGGAGCTCGCCCAAGCGGCCGAGGCGGAGGGCATCAAGGTGCGCCTCCTCGGCGGCGTCGGAGTCGTCGCCCACTGCCCGCAGGTCCTCGCCGGTCAGCCCCACCGCGAGATCGCCGATATCGACATCGCGGTGACCAAGCGTGACGCTCGCAAGCTCACCTCCTTCCTCGAGGGCCGCGCCTACCAGGCCGAGAAGCGCTTCAACGCCCTGCACGGCGACTCGCGGATGATCTTCAAGGGGCCGGCGGGCAAGCTCGACGTCTTCGTGGGCTCGTTCTCCATGTGCCACGCGCTCGAGCTCGACGACCGCCTCGCGCTCGACTTCCCCGCCCTGACCGCGACCGACCTCCTCCTCACCAAGCTCCAGATCGTCGAGCTCAACGCCAAGGACGCTCACGACGCCTCGGTCCTCCTCACCGAGCACCCGATCGGGGCCGGCGACGGCGACCACATCGACGGCGCCTACCTCGGCCGCCTCACCGGCGACGACTGGGGCCTGTGGCGCACGGTGACGGCGACGCTCGGACGCCTCTCGGAGCTCTACCCGGCCGTCGCCGATCGCTGCCGCCAGCTCGGCGAGGTGATCGAGGCGGCGCCCAAGTCTCGGCGCTTCAAGCTCCGCGCCCGGGTCGGCGAGCGCGTGCGCTGGTACGAGCTTCCCGAGGAAGCGGAAGTCGCCTAGCGCCGGTGCTGGCGCGGGGGCTACCGCGCGAGCGCGGGAGCGAGGAGGCGGTGGACCTTGAGCCCGAGGCCGAGCTGCTCGCGGTCCCCGCACAGGGTGGGGTCGAGCCCGGTGAGCTCGTGGATGCGCTCGAGGCGATGCATGACCGTGTGGCGGTGGGTGAAGATGGCGGCGGCGGTCGCGTTCATGTTGCAGTTGGAGTCGAGGTAGGCCCACAGGGTGTGGACGAGCTCGGTCTGGTTGAGCTCGTCGTAGCGGACCATCGAGGCGACGGTGGTCTCGTAGAACTCGTGCACCTCCTCGGGGTGCGAGGCCAGGACCCTGAACAAGAGCTTGTAGATGCCGCGCCCGATCTCGTGGGTGATGACCGTGCCCGAGTGCTGGAGCGCCTCGAGCACGAGCTCGGCCTCGCGCACCGCGCACCCGAGCTCGGCGGGATCGGCGTGGAAGCTCGACATCCCCACCGTGCCGTAGCGCTGCAGCCGGGTGGCCAGGCGCCGGGCCACAACCATGCTCGATTCCGACCCACCCACCCCTTCCCCGGCGCCGACGGTGGGAAGCGCCGCGTACACGCGCGGGCGCGCGTCGGGGCCCACTCCCTCGAGCTCCTGGGCGAGGGCGCCGGGATGCTCGGCGGTGATCATCGCCACCACCAGGCGGGGACGATCGACGGCGAGCTCCGCGCACAGGATCACCGCCCCGCCCGAGAGGTCGCAGCGCAGGCGCGCCGCGCGGCGGACGATCTCCGGGCCGGTGAGGTCGGTGCGCGAGCGCAGCTCCTCGAGCAAGGAGCCCCGGAGGTTCTGCTCGGTCTCCTCCTTGGCGTCCTCGATGGCGAGCGCGGTGAGCGCGGCGGCGGCGGCGAGGCGGAGAAACTCACCCGCCTCGAGCCGGGGCGGGGCTTCGCTGCGGAGCAGGGCCACCACCCCGACGATCTCCTCGCGGAAGCGGATCGGCGCCTCGGCCACGACCTCGGCGGGAACGGCCGAGGGCCGTCCGCGGACGCGTTCCTCGACCCAGACCTCGAGCGAGGCGAGCTCGCCGGAGGAGCGAGCGGACCGCGGCGCGGACGCCACCCCGAGGCGGGGGATGAGGACGGCGACCGGTCCGCCCGTCGCCGTGGCCGCGAGCTCGGCCACGCGCTCCATGCCCTCGCCGTCGAGCACGGCGTCCATCATCGCGGCGTGGGTCTCGCTCAGGGTGTCGAGGAGGCGAGTCTGAGCATCCGCCGGCGGGGCCGGCGCCCGTCCCGGGAACTGGACCTCGGCGGGACCTTCACCGCGTCGCGTCGGGACGGCAAGCCGCGTGGTCATACCAAACAGTATCTAGCCAATACGGGTGACCCCTCATTGGCCCCGTGTCCAATTTGCGTCCCCGTTGTCTTAGCCGTCTGGCTCATCGGGCTGGGAGCTGGCGTCCTCGGGCGGGGCGCCCTCCTCCCGGGTGGGGGCGCGGTGGCCGACGATGCCTTCGGTGACCAGGGTGCCGAGCACATCCATGATCGCGCGGCAGCCGAGCTGGGCGGTCATGTCGCTCACGTCGTAGGGCGGGGCGATCTCGACCACCTCCATCCCGCAGATCCCCTCGCGGGCGATCATCCGCAGCGCCTTGAGCGCCTCGCGGGGCAGGAGCCCGCCGGGTTCGGGGGAGCCCGTGCCGGGCACGAAGCCGGCGTCGATCGAGTCGATGTCGAAGGACAGGTACACCGCCTTGGCGTCCTTCCACGCGATCTCGAGCGCGATCTCGACCGCCTTCTCGACCCCGATCTCCTCGACGTCGTGGATGGTGATGGCCGTGGTTCCGCGCTCGCGCGCAACCTTGAGGCCGGGCCGCGATCCGTACCAGCCGCCGATCCCCATCTGCACGAGGTTGCTCGGCGGGGCGTTGGGGATGTTGGTGGCATGGAACCACGGAGTGGTGTGCATCCGCTCGTCCATGTCGCGTTCCTGGATGTCGATGTGGCGGTCGAGGTGGATGATCCCCACGTTGCCGTCCACGTACTTGGCCATGGCCCGGACGTCGGGATAGCCGAGCGAGTGATCGCCGCCGATGATCACCGGGAAGACGCCCTTCTCGAGCACGTGGGAGACGGCGCGGTCGACCTGGTCGAAGGACTTCTCGATATTGGAGGGGATGACGAAGACATCACCGACGTCGCACACATCGAGCTCCTCGACGAGGTCGCAGCCCATGTCGAGGCTGTAGCCGTCGTAGAGCGCCGAGATCCGTCTCACCGCCTGCGGGCCGAAGCGCGCTCCCGCGCGGTAGGTGGTCCCCATATCGAAGGGGGCCCCGATGATCGCCACCTCGTACTTGGACACCTGATTGATGTCCTCGCAGTAGGGGGCGCGCAGGAAGGTGTTGATACCGGCGAAGGCGGGCTGACCCCCGCGCGCGAAGGTCGAGATCGTCCGGTC
>DASZKU010000252.1:0-2847 GCA_035552815.1 Solirubrobacteraceae bacterium
CCCCGAAGGCCCCGGCGCAGAACGGGAGCTGGGTGATCGCGTAGAGGAGGAGCGAATAGAGGAGGATCTGCTTGCGCGTCTCGCGCTCGCCGCGCACGACCGGGAGCATGGGCACGCCGACCTTCTCGTACTCGTCCTTCATGAGCAGGCTGAGGGCCCAGAAGTGCGGCGGCGTCCAGTAGAAGACGATGGCGAAGAGGTAGACCGCCGTCCACGACAGCGACCCCCTCGTCGCGGCCCACCCGACGAGCGGCGGGACGGCGCCGGCCGCACCGCCGATGACGATGTTCTGGGGCGTGCGGCGCTTGAGCCAGATCGTGTACACACCCACGTAGCCGAGGAACCCACCGAGCGCGAGCGAGGCGGCGAGGAGGTTCACGGTCAGCGACAGGAGCGCGAAGGAGAGCGCCGAGAGCACGAATCCGAAGATCAGGGCGGCGCGCGGGGCGATGCGGCCCGCGGGGATGGGCCGGGACGCGGTGCGCGTCATCCGGGCGTCGATGTCGCGGTCCCAGTAGTGATTGACGGCCCCGGCGCCGCCGGCCGAGAGGTACCCCCCGAGGCAGGTGAGCGCGATCCTCGACACCGACGGGCTGCCCGCCACCTCCATCGTCGTCATCGTCGTGAGCAGAAGCAGCGACTGGACCTTGGGCTTGGTCAGCTCGACGTAGTCGGCGATGACCTGCCTGACCGACGAGCCCGCGCTTACCGCGGGCGCAGCGCTGGTGGTGGCGGCGGAGGCCGGCATCACTCACCTCAGACGCGCGCGAACCGCTCGCTGCCGCCGGTCTTCTGCGTGACCCCGGTGTCGCGCTCGATCTGGCGGCGGATATCGCGCATGGGCTCGACCGAGCGCACGCGCGGGATCACGTCGAAGTTGTTGGCAGGAGGCGGCGAGGCGGTGAACCACTCGAGGGTGTTTCCCTTCCACGGGTCGGGGCCGGCGATCGCCCCCGTCTTCAGGCTGCGGGCAACATTGACGATCGTCATCAGGATGCCGAAGCCGAGGATGAATGATCCGATGGTGGAGATCAAGTTGTAGGTGGACCACCCGACCGCCGGCGGATAGGTGTAGATGCGGCGGGGCATCCCCGAGAGCCCGAGCGCGTGCTGGACGAAGAAGGTCAGGTTGAAGCCCCAGAACATGAACCAGAAGGACCACTTCCCGAGGGCCTCGTTCATGAGCCGGCCGGTCATCTTCGGGTACCAGTAATACACGCCCGCGAAGATGGTGAACACCGCGCCACCCATGAGCACGTAGTGGAAGTGGGCCACGACGAAGTACGTGTCGTTGAGCTGCCAGTCGACGGGGAAGACGGCAAGGAAGACCCCGGTGATCCCGCCGATGATGAAGATGGCGATGAACCCGACCGCGAAGTACAGCGACGTCGTCATCACGATCGAGCCCCGCCACAGGGTGGCGATCCAGTTGAAGATCTTCACGCCGGTGGGGATGGCGATGAGGAACGAGCTGAGCATGAAGAAGCCCATGACCACCACCGGCAGCGGCGAGGCGAACATGTGGTGCCCCCACACGAGGACGGCCAGGAAGGCGATGACCGAGGTCGCGGCGGCGATCGCCTTATAGCCGAAGATCGGCTTGCGCGAGAACACCGGGATGACCTCGGAGATGATCCCGAACCCCGGGAGGATCATGATGTAGACCTCGGGGTGCCCGAAGAACCAGAACAGGTGCTGCCATAGCACGGGCGAGCCGTGGTCGGTCGGATCGAAGAAATGGGTGCCGAAGTGGCGGTCGGTGAGGAGCATGGTCGCCGCCGCCGCGATCACCGGCAGCGCGATGATGAGGAGGATCGCGTAGATGAGGATCGACCACACGAACAGGGGCAACCTGCCCCAGCCCATCCCCGGCGCCCGCATGTTGACGATCGTGGCATAGAAGTTGATGGCGCCGACGAGCGAGGAGATGCCGGTGAGGTGGATGAGGAAGATCCACGCGTCCTGTCCCCCGCTCGGCGAGTACAGGATGCTCGAGAGCGGTGGATAGCTCCACCAGCCCGCCTCCGGCGGGGTGAAGAAGAGCGAGAAATAGAAGACGATCCCGCCGAACAGGAGCAGCCAGAAGGAGAGGGCGTTGAGGCGCGGGAAGGCCATGTCGCGCGCCCCGATCATCAGGGGCACGAAGTAGTTGGCAAAGCCCGCCATGATCGGGACGACGAAGAGGAAGATCATCGTCGTCCCATGCAGCGTCAGCAGCTCGTTGTAGTGCTCCGGCGTGACCAGCGAGTTGTTCGGGACGCTGAGCTGGAGGCGCATGAGCAGCGCTTCGACCCCACCCAGGATGAAGAACACGAAGGTGAGGACCAGGTACATGATCCCGATCTTCTTGTGGTCGGTGGTGGTAATCCAGTCCACCCACCGCTTCGTCTCGCGCGGCTTGCTGACCTCGTGGACGATCACCTGGGGCACGGGACGAAGCACGGTGTCGGAGGTGGGCATGGCGCGTTCCTTTTACGAGACGTTGGGGGTGAGCTGGCCGGACTGAAGGAGCATCTGGCGGAGCGTGAGCACCTGCTGGTCGTCGGCGGCGATCGCCGCCTGCTGCGAGGCGAGCCACCGCGTGTACGCCGCCGGGGTGAGGACCTTGACGAGCGCGGTCATGGCAGCGTGCAGGCGCCCGCACAGCTCTGCGCACTGGCCGTGATAGAGCGCGCCGACCTTCGACGCCTCAAACCAGGTGTAGACGGTGTAACCCGGTACCGCGTCCACCTTGCCGCCGAGCGACGGGATCCACCAGGAATGGATCACGTCGAGCGACTGGATGCGCAACACGACCACGGTGTTCGCGGGCACGAACATCTCCTGGTAGGAGTAGGGCACCTTGCT
>DASZKU010000253.1:0-24181 GCA_035552815.1 Solirubrobacteraceae bacterium
CTGTGGCATACCCGAACACTAGTTCGTATGCCGGACGGAAAGTTGTGCCTTTGCGGCTATTTGCGGTGAGCTGGGGAGCCCGGATTCGGACCGGGACTAGGACATCCAAAGTGACCCGTGCTGCCGTTACACCACTCCCCAGTAAATCGGATGCGCCAGCGAAGAAACGTTACCTGATGGCCTTCCGGCAAGCCCGCGACGACCCTCCCCCTACCCCTCCCGCACCAGCCGCCCCAGCCGGCGCGCTCGGTAGCGCCTCGGCGGGACAAGCGCTCCGCCACTCGCGAGCCGACCCTTGGCCCACCGCATCGCCGGCCGCTCGACGTAGCGGAAGGAGAGCTCGACGGCGAGGAACATCACTCCGAAGAGGATGACGGTCCCGGCGGTGCCGGCGTGGCGGCCGACGAGCATCGTCCACGTCTGGCCGGGGAGCAGGTTCCACAGGTAGAGGCCGTAGGAGATGGCGCCGAGGTGGACGAGGGGTCGGAGCGAGAGGGCGCGGGCGAGCAGGCCGCGGGGCCGGTTGACCACGCTGACGATGAGCACGGCGGCGGCGACCTCGCACAGGGGTAGGCCGTAGAGGTCGAGGGCGTCGGTACCGATGGTGAAGTGGGGGTTGGCGTAGCACCAGCCGATCACGCCGAGGGCGGCCCAGCCGGCGATCTGCGGCACCCCCCTCGGGCATCGGCGTGCGAACAGGGCCGCGAGGCATCCGACGGCGAGCGCGTCCATCCGCGTGGGCGTCGAGTAGTAGGCGAACTCGTCCCAGCGGAAGGAGCCGTCGAGATAGACCCGCAGCCCGGTGGCGATGGCGATCATGAGCACGGCGATCCCGCTGGCCACGGTCAGGGGGTGCCGGGCCGTCCAGCCGCGCACGCCGCCGCGCTCGGCCGCTCGGCGGTTGAAGAGCCAGCGCAGGACCGGCGGCCAGAAGGCGTAGAAGTGCTCCTCGACCGAGAGCGACCAGGTCCATGCCAGCGGCCCCATCGCTCCCCAGATCGCCTGCACGAAGCTGCTCAGATAGAGCAACACGGGACCGACGAGGAGGACGAGCTGCCAGGCGGTCTGCTGGCGCGAGAACACGATCACGTACACGGGCAGGAGGACGAGCAGCCCCGGCAGGAGCCGCGCGGATCGGCGCACGTAGAAGGCGCGCAGGTCGATCCGGCCCGTGCGCTCGTGCTCGCCGCAGAGCAGCGTGGTGATCAGAAAGCCCGAGAGGACGAGGAAGACCGTGACTCCGAGGTTGCCGCCGGGGAGCACCGAGGGCATGGCGCCCCAGATCGTCGAGTGGAGCATGAGCACGCCGACGATCGCGAGACCGCGGATCCCGTCGAGCGGCGGTCGGTGACCGAAGGCGGGGGGAACCCGGTCTGGCTCGTTCTCCGGGGAGTGATTGGAGGTGACGTGTCGCGCGGGGAGACTTTTCACTCCCCGCCGACGCTACGCAGTGAGGGTAATAACCGGTGAAGAGGAGGCGAAGGGCTTCGAAGGGCCGCCGCTAGGCGGCCCGCGAGCCGAGGATCGCCGCCAGCTCGGGCGCCAGCGTCGGGTCTGCCCGTGCCGCTCGCAGGTCGGCCGGCCGGTGCAGGGCGCGCTCGGCGCGCAGGATCCCCACCTCGAGACCGGTGTCGCGCGCGGCGGCGAGCGCCATCTCGAGTATGTCGGGCGCGCGCCAGGCGTGCTCGGGAAGATCGAACAGCTTCGGCTGCGGTTCGTCGACGGCGATCAGGTAGAAGCCGCCGTCGATCAGGGGCCCGAGCGCGAGCTCACAACCGGCGCTGAGATCGTCGAGGGCCGCCGCGGCGTGCTCGGGGCGCAGTCGCGGGAGATCGGGCCAGACGACGAGTACCGGGCCTCGGTGGCGGGCGAATACCCGTTCGGTGGCATCGGCGAGCCGGTGCCCGATGCCCTCGCCGTGCTGAGGAAAGAGGACGGCGCCCGCAGGGAGAAGGGCCTGCATCTCCGCGGCCGCGCCGGCGGGCTCATAGGCGACGTACACCTCGCCCGGCGCGACCGCGTGACCCCACTCGACGGCGGCGAGGAGGAGCGCCGACTGGAGCGCGGCGCACCCGTCGGGTCCGAGCAGCGGCTCGAGCGCGCGGCGCACCTGCCCCGGCCGCGCCGCGCTGGCCATGACGACCACCGCAGGCCCGGTCGCGGTCTCCGGGCTCATCCCTGGCCGAAGCGGTAAACGGTGCCGGCGGGGGGAGGGGGCTCTGCCCTGACGCGCGGGAGCGCGGCGCGCAGGACATCGGCGAAGATCGGCGTGCTCCGGCCCATGAGCTCGATCAGCGTCGCCACCGGCGTCGGCTCGCCGGGGACGACCTCGTTGGCGTAGTCGGTGGCGAAGCCGATGAGCGCGAAGGGCAATTCGAGCTCGCCGCACAGCACCGCCTCGGGGCCACCCGTCTGACTCACCGCCGTGACCCCGCAGGAGGCGAGCTGGGCGATCTCGGTGGGAGTGTTGAAGCGGGGACCATCGACGTGCCCGTAGGTCCCGCCGTCGCGAGCGGCGTGTCCGGCTTCCTCGGCGCCCACCACCAGCGCGTTCCGTAGTCCCTCCGAGAACGGCCCGCCATGGAGGATCCAGTGCCCGCGCGCCGCGTCCCCAGGATCGGTGAAGAAGGTGCACAGCGAACCATCGGGGAGCCGGTTGGAGATGAAGTGGAGGTCGTCGAAGACGACGAGCGTGCCCAGCGGCACCGTCGGATCGACCGCCCCGCACGCCGTGCAGCCGATCACCGCTGCGGCGCCGAGGTCGTGCAGGGCCCAGATGTTGGCGCGGTGGGTCACCTGATTTGAGAGCCGGGCATGACCGGGGCCGTGACGCGAGACGTGCAGAGCGGACACGCCCGCGTAGGTGCCCTTCGTCACCGCCACCTCGCCATGGGGCGTCCGATGCTCGATGAGCTCCGCCGCTTCGAAATCCGGGAGCGCGTAGGTCCCCGACCCGGTGATGATCCCGACCGCCATGAATGCGCGATCCTACCTGCCCTGATGGCACCCGCCGCCGACCCCGAGACAGAGACCTGGACCGCGCTCTACGACGCCGACTGCGGCTTCTGCCGGGCGACGCTGGCGGGCCTGCTCGCCTTGGACCTGGGCAGGCGGGTGAGACCGGTGGCGATCCAGTCTCCGGAGGGCTCGACCGTGCTCGCCGACCTCGATCCCGCCGCGCGCCTCGCCTCCTGGCACCTGGTCTCCCCGGCGGGCGAGCGGTTCTCGGCCGGCGCGGGGGCGCCGCCGCTCCTGCGCCTGCTCGCCGGGGGACGCGTGCCGGCGGCCGTCCTGGCCGCGGCTCCGAGGCCGACCGACCGCGCCTATCGGTGGGTGGCCGGCCATCGGACCAAGCTCAGCCGCCTGCTCCCGTCGGGGGCCAAGGCGCGCGCGACGGGGCGGATCGCCCGCCACGCCGCCGAGGCCGAGCGCCGGGGGCGGGGATAGGGCGGGGCGGGCTCAGGCCGCGGCCGGCGCCGCGTCGTGGTACGCCCGCGCGGCTCGGTCGCCGTGCTCGGCGAGGTAGCGGTCGACGGCGGTGGCCTTCTCGGTGTCCTCGTAGACCTCGTAGTCCCTGATCAGGCCCCACTTGGCGTGGGCCCAGATCACGTAGCGGTTCTCGTACACGGTCTCGCCCGTGCTCGACTTCAGGAAGTCATGGCCGCGGAGGATGAGCGTGGTGTCCCAGGGCGGCCCCTTGACGACGATCTCGTCGGCGAAGATCTGGAATCCGGCGGCGACGAAGCGCTGGAGCCAGCGTTCGACCTCGGGCTTGCCGCGGTACTCGCCACCCCAGGAGTTGGCGCCGGGGAAGCGGAAGCGCACGTCCCTGGCATCGAAGCGCAGCACGGGCCGGTAGTCGCCGGCGCGGAGGCGCGCGTAATTGTGGGACAGGACTTTTCTCGCCAGCCAGGACAGCATCGTCGCCTCCGTCTAAATTGATCGCTCTAGCTATAGGCTACGGCGGGGGCCACGATCCCCGCAACAACGTAAGGAAAGGCACGAAGGTGAGCACCAGCACCGGCACCAGCACCGGCACCGGCACCGGCACCAGAGACCGCATCGTCGACGCGAGCGCGCAGCTCTTCCGCCGCCAGGGGTACTCGGCGACGGGGGTGAAGCAGATCGTCACCGCCTCCCAAGCCCCCTTCGGCTCGGTCTACCACTTCTTTCCCGGCGGCAAGGAGCAACTCGGCGCCGAGGCGATCCGCCACTCGGGCGCGCTCTACCTGGAGCTCATCCCCGCCGTGTTCGACTTCGCCCCCGACGTCGTGACCGGCACTCGCGACTTCTTCGCCGGCGCCGCCGCCCATCTCGAGGGCACCGGCTACGCCGACGCGTGCCCGATCGCCACCATCGCGCTCGAGGTCTCGAGCTCGAGCGAGCCGCTCAGAGCGGCGTGCGCCGAGGTGTTCGAGAGCTGGATCGCCGCCGGATCGCGACGCTTCGAGGATGCCGGCATCGCCCCCGAGCGGGCGCGCGAGGTGACGATCGCGCTGATCGCGGCGCTCGAGGGGGCGTTCGTGCTCGCCCGGGCGCAGCGGACCACCAAGCCCTTGGCCATCGCCGGGGCGGTGGCGGCGGCGGCGGTGCAGGCGGCGGTGGACGAGGCGACAGGCGCCGGATAGCGCGGACCGGCGCGCGCCGCGCGCTACCTCGGAACCCGTCCCCCCTCGGCCCCGGGCTCGGTGGCGGGTCCGCGCGGAGCGGCGATCCCGAGCACGCGCATGGCCTTGAGGCCGAGCGAGAGCTTCTCGCGACCGTCGGTGGAGGAGACGTCCAGCCCGGTGAGCTCGCGGACGCGCTCGAAGCGGTAGCGGATGGTGTGGCGGTGGGTGATGAGGCGCGCCGCGGTGGCGTTGACGTTGGCGTCGCACTCGAGGAAGGTGGACAGCGTCCCCAGGAGGTCGGTCTCGTACTGCTCGTCGTAGATGACGAGGGGGCGGACGGTCTCGTCGTAGAAGCGGTTGAGCTCCGCGGGGTCGTTCATGTGCGGGAGCAGGAGCTGGTAGGTGCCGGTCTCCTCGTAGCCGAGCTCGGAGCGGCGGGGGTCGCCTTCGACGACGTTGGCGGCGAGCAGGGCCTCGTTGCCGGCGCGGCTGAGGTCGAGGGGCTCCTCGGCATGGCGGCTGCGGCCGATGGTGAAGGAGAAGCCGGCGAGGCCGGACTCGAGCTCGCGGATGATCGCCGAGGCGACGCGGCGGCCGGTGTCGCCGTCGGGATCGGGGATCATGACGATGACCTGATCGGGGTCGTCCTCGGCGGCGGCGGCGATGGCGCCCGGCGAGATCGAGCGGGCGCCGCGGCCGGTGACGGCGAGCAGGCGCTGGCGCCAGTCGTCCTCGGTCGGCGTGCGCGGGTGGGCGCGGACGACGACCACGCTCCCGCCCAGGGCGAGGTCGGTCCCGAGCTCCTTGCCGCGGGCCACGAGGTCCTCGCGGGCGGCGATCCCGCGGCGCAGGACGACGCGGAGGAAGCTCGTGGCCGCCTGCTCGGAAGCGCGCTCGGGGGCGCGGACGCGCTCGACCTCGGACCCCACGAGGGTGGTGACGAGGCGGAGCATGGAGCCGTCGGGGGCCTGGTCGCGGGCGCGCATGCGGAGCTGCCCGACGGGGGTCTCGGCGACCTTGAGCTCGACGGTGGTGATGTCGGGGGCGTCGCGCATGAGCGAGCGCTCGTCGGCCGGCGAGCGGGCGGCGACGGCGAGCACGGCGCCCGAGCGATCGATGAGGATCAGGCTGGCGTCGAGGGCGCGCGAGGCGGCGCGGAGGATCTCGGGGAGCCCCGCGCCGGCTTCGACGGCGTCGGTGATCGCCGCCAGCGCACCGAGATCGGGCGCTCTCGTCTGCCGCTCTGGCACTTCTTCAGCCACGCTCGAGGGGTCCGATCCGGGCATCTAGAAGAATCGTGGCCACTCGAGTACGACCACCGCTCCGGCGAGGACACCGAGCCCGATGAGCGCGGCGAGGACGTACATGGACAGGACCACGACGGCGACGCGTTCGAACGGCCGCCGGTAGGCGGTGATCGCCGGGACGAGCACGAGCGCGCAGAACGCGGCCAGGCCAAATATGCCCAGACACGCACCTACGAGGTATGTGACGTCCTGGTTGCTCATCGTCGCTGAACCCTCATTGTGCCGGACCCGGCTGACGGTCGGTATCCCGAACCGAGGCGAAGTCCGCATCTACCGGGCCCGCGGCGGCCGCCCCGGGTACGTGCTCCGCCGCCTCGGCGGCCGCCTCCCGCGCCCGCGAGAGGCCTTCCACCCCCCAGAATATGCCCGCCACCGTCGGCCCCGACCCGCACACGAGCGCGGCGTCGGCGCCCAGCGAGCGTGCGAGCGCGAGCGCGTCGCCGATCGACGGGCACAGCGAGCGAGCGGCCGGCTCGAGGTCGTTGACGAGGAGCTCGGACGCGAGCTCGGGCCCGGCATGGAGCGCGCCCACGAGCTTGACGCGCAGCGACGAGAGCGCATCCGGACCCCGGGGGAGCCCCAGGCGGTCGGCCTCGGCGAACACCGCCGGCGTCGGCAGCCGCTCGGCCGAGGGGAGGATGACAAACGCGTGCGGCGCCCGGGGCGGCACGGGCTCGACCACCTCTCCCGCCCCCGTCCCCAGCAGTGGCCCGGGCGCGAGCTGGCTGGGGACGTCGGCCCCGAGCACCCGGGCCACCTCGCCGATCACGTCCGGATCGGGAATCCCCCCCACCGCCGACGCCAGGCGCAGGACCGCGGCGGCATCGGCCGACCCGCCCGCCATCCCCGCCGCGACCGGAATCCGCTTACCGATCGAGACCCTGACCGGCGGCGCGTCCCATCCCCGCGCTCGCAGCTCGGCCAGGGCCCGAGCGGCCAGGTTCTCCCCTTCCACGCCCGGGCACTCGACGACATCGCAGGCGAGACCCTCGCCGGTCGAGAGGTGCACGAGGTCGGACAGGGTCACGGGCTGGAACAGCGTCACCACCTCGTGCCGACCGTCCTCCCGCGTCTCTCCGAGGAGCAGGCACAGGTTGACCTTGCCGGGGGCCGCGGTGCGCAGTCTCACGGCGCCAGCTTTCGCCACAGCTCGCGGAGCTCCTCGGGGCTCAGGCGCTCGGCGCGCGCGTCGGCCGGGTGGCCGAGCTCGACGAGACCCGCGCGCGCCCGCTCGCGGATCCCGGGCTGCGCGCCGGGCGCCAGCGCGAGCGAGCCGGCCAGCGCCTTGCGCCGGTGGGCGAAGGCATCGTGGACGAAGGCGCGCAGGCCCGCGCCGGCCCCCGGCCCCCGCCGCGAGAGCCCGACCAATACGGAATCGACGTTGGGGACGGGGCGAAAGACGTGGCGGGACACGGGACGGAGGACCTTGACCTCGCAGGCGAGCTGGGCGAGCACGCTGGGAATTCCATAGGCCCCGCTCCCGGGCCCCGCCGCGAGCCGCTCGCCGACCTCGCGCTGGACCATCACCACCCACCGATCGACGCTCCCAAGCTCCTCGATGGTGCGCAGGATGGCGGTCGCCGCGATCCCGTAGGGGAGGTTGGCGACGACCTTTCCCGGCGCGGGCTCGAGGGCGCCGAAATCGAGCTCGAGGGCGTCGGCCATCCACACCGTCACGTTGTCGAAGGGCGCCACCGTCTCCCGTAACACCGGCTCCAGGCGCCGGTCCACCTCGATCACGTGCACATAGCCGGCGCTCGCGGCCAGGCGCTCGGAGAGGACCCCCTGGCCGCCGCCGATCTCCAGCACCACGTCCTCCGGTGAGAGCTCGGCGAGACGCTCGACGACGTCGAGGAGGTTCCGGTCGACGAGGAAGTTCTGACCGAGATCGCGGGTGCGCCGGGTGCTCACCAGCCGAAGACCGCGGCCGCGCTGCGCTCGACGTCGGCCTCGAGCTTCTCGTAGCTCACCCCGCGCACTTCGGCCACCGCTCGGGCGGTGTGGACCACCAGCGCCGGTTCGTTGGGCTGTCCGCGCAACGGCACCGGGGTGAGATACGGCGCGTCGGTCTCGACGAGGAGCCGGTGGGGAGGGACGAGCGCGGCGGCGGCGCGCAAGCCCGAGGCGCTCCGATAGGTGACGTTCCCGGCGAACGAGAGCCACCAGTCGGAATGGGCCAGGCACTCCTCGAGGCGATCGACCAGCGAAAAGCAGTGAAGGATCACCGTCACCCCGGAAGCCGCCGCTTCCAGGACCGCCAAGGTGTCCTCGTCAGCCGCGCGAGTGTGGATGACGAGCGGCTTGCCCACCGAGCGGGCGAGCTCGATCTGGGCCGCGAAGGCGCGCTCCTGGTCGGCCCGGGGGGCGTAGTCGCGGTAGTAGTCGAGCCCCGTCTCCCCGATCGCCACGCACTTCTCGTGGGCGGCGAGGGCGTGGAGCTCGGCGAGGTCGGCGTCGTCGAAACCCGTCGCCTCGTTGGGGTGGCGCCCGATCGCCGCATACACCTGCGGGAACGCCTCGGCCGCCGCGAGCGCGACCCGGCACGACACGCCGTTGGTCCCCACCGTGACCATCCGCGTTACCCCGGCCGCGTCGGCGGAGGCGACGAGCTCGGTGTCGGGCGGCTCGCAGACGTCGAGATGAGTGTGGCTGTCGATCACGCGAGCTTGGGGAACAGAGGCTCGAGTGCGCTCACCTGCCCTCCGGGCGCGTGCGCCGCGAAGGTGGCGGCCGCCAGTGAGACGTCCGGGGCGCCGAGCGCGGCCAGGAGCTTCTCGACGGTCACCGGCATGTACGCGTACAAGAGAACGCTGACCACGCGCAGGCCCTCGAGGAGGGAAGCCAGCGTCTGATCCAGGGCGCCCGCCGCGTCGGGATCGCGAGCGAGCTGCCACGGCGCCCGCTCCTCGACGTAGCGGTTCAGGCGCCGCACGCGCTGCCAGATGACATCGAGCGCCTGGGTGAGCTCGGCGCGATCGAGCAAGCCGGCGACGGAGTCGGCAAGTCCGGCGAAATCCGACGCCAGCCCCGCATCGGTTTCGACCGCGGGTAGCACCCCATCGCGGTAGCGCCGCACCATGGCGATGGTCCGGCTCGCGAGGTTGCCGTACTCGTTGGCGAGCTCGGCGTCGTAGCGCCCCTCGAAGCTCGCGGGCGACACGTTGCCGTCACCGCCGAAGGAGACGTCACGCAGCAGGTAGTAGCGCAGCGCGTCGGTGCCGAACTTGTCCATCACCTCGAAGGGATCCAAGACGTTGCCCAAGGACTTGGACATCTTCTTGTCGTCCATGAGCAGGAACCCGTGGACGAAGAGGTGGTGGGGCAACTCGAGGCCGGCGGCCATGAGCAGCGCCGGCCAGTAGACGCCGTGGAACTTGAGGATGTCCTTGCCGATGATGTGGAAGTTGGCGGGCCAGAAGCGCTCGGTCAGGTCCTCCCCCGGCCGCGCGTAGGAGAGCGCGGTGACGTAGTTCAGGAGGGCGTCGAACCACACGTAGAAGACCTGCTCGGGGTCCCAGGGAACGGGAACCCCCCAGCGCAGATGGGCGCGCGAGAGCGAGACGTCCTGGAGCCCCTGGTCGATGAACGAGCGCGCCTCGTTGGCGCGGATCCGGGGCAGGACGAAGTCGGGCCGCTCGCGATAGAGGCGCTCGAGCGGCTCCTGGAAGGAGGAGAGGCGAAAGAACCAGTTCTCCTCGTGCTCGCGCTCGAGCGGGATCTCGTGGATCAGGCAGGTGTTACCCGGGCCGATCTCGCTCTCGGTCTTGAAGTCGGCGCAGCGCGGGCAGTACCAGCCTTCGTAGGTCCCCTGGTACACGTGGCCGTTGTCGTACACGCGCTGGAGGATCTCCTGGACCTTGGCCACGTGCTGAGGATCGGAGGTGCGGATGAAGAAGTCGTTGGAGGCCTCGACGCTGGGCATCAGGGCCTGAAAGCGCGCGGCGTTGCGGTCGGCGAGCTCGCGAGGTGAGATCCCCTCGCGCTCGGCCACCTGGGCCACCGGCTCGCCGTGCTCGTCGGTACCGGTGAGGAAGAACACGTCCTCACCGCGCTGGCGCATGTGGCGGGCGATCGCGTCGGTGGCGATGCTCGTGTACGCGTGCCCGAGATGGGGCTGGGCGTTGACGTAGTAGATCGGGGTGGTGATGTAAAAGCTCATGGCCTCACGAAGAAGGCTATCCGCACAGCCACGGCACGCTCGCGCGGACGACGGGCGCGACCTTTACCCTGCCCCGATGGCCGTAACCGCGACCGACGTCGTCGAGGCACGTGATCTGGAGCGCCGCTACGGCGAGGGCACGACGGCGGTGGAGGCGCTCCGCGGCGTCTCCCTCGACGTCACCAAGGGGCAGCTCGTCGCGGTCATGGGGCCGTCGGGGTCGGGGAAGTCGACCCTCATGCACACGCTGGCGGGGCTCGACAAGCCGACGAGCGGCACGGTGACGATCGCCGGCACCGAGATCACCGGGCTCGACGACGGCAAGCTCACGCTCCTGCGGCGCGAGCACATCGGCTTCGTGTTCCAGTTCTTCAACCTCCTGCCCATGCTCAACGCCGAGGAGAACGTCCTCCTCCCGCTGACCATCGCCGGCGAGAAGGCCGACCGCGCCTGGCTCGACGAGCTCCTCACCAAGACCGGCCTCTCTGGGCGCCGCCACCACCGCCCCTCCGAGCTCTCGGGCGGCGAGCAGCAGCGGGTGGCGATCTCGCGCGCCCTCGTCACGCGGCCCACCATCGTCTTCGCCGACGAGCCCACCGGGAACCTCGATTCCAAGACCGGCGGGGAGATCCTCAACCTCCTGCGCGACTCCGTCCAGACCTACGGGCAGACGATCGTCATGGTCACCCACGAGGCCCGGGCGGCCGCGATCGCCGACCGCATCCTCTTCCTCGCCGACGGGCTGATCGTCAAGGAGCTCACCGAGGCGAGCGCGAGCGACGTCCTCGAGGTCATGAACACGCTGCAGTCGTGACCCGCGTCGCCCTCAGAGGCATGCTCGGCCGCAAGATGCGGGTGGTGCTGACCGCGATCGCCATCGTCATCGGCGTTGCCATGGTGAGCGGTACCTACATCCTCACCGACACGATCAAGGCAGCGTTCTCCACCGTGTTCACCCAGGCGTTCAAGAACGCCGACGCGGTGATCACGGGCCGGGACGCGATCGGTAACAACAACAACGGCCGCACGAGCGCCACCCCCTCCCTGCCCGCCTCGCTCCTCGCCACCGTCGAGCACCTGCCCGGGGTGGCCCAGGCGGGCGGGGGGATCTCCGACTCGGCCGAGCTCGTGGGGCACAACGGGAAGGTCATCTCGGCGGGCGGAGCGCCCGGACTCGCCTTCAGCTACACGCCCGCCAACCAGCGCTTCAACCCCCTGAGCCTCACCCGCGGTAACTGGCCCACCGCCCCCAATGAGGTCGCCATCGACGCCTCGACGGCGAGCAAGGACGGCTTCTCCCCCGGCCAGGACATCGGGGTGATCGCGCGCGGGGCGGTGCAGCGCTTCCGGATCGCGGGCACGCTCAAGTTCGCCGGCGTCTCCTCGCTCGGCGGCGCCACCATGGCGGTGTTCTCGCTGCCCACCGCCCAGCAGCTCTTCCACAAGCAGGGTCAGTTCGACAGCATCGACCTCGCCGCCAAGCCCGGCATCACCCCCCAGCAGCTCGTGCGCGAGATCCGCCCGCTGCTCCCCGCCTACGCGCAAGTCCGCACCGGCCAGGGCCAGGCCGCGCAGGCGACGAGGGATACCAGCGGCTTCCTCAACACCTTCCAGTCCTTCCTCCTCGCCTTCGGGGGGATCGCCCTGTTCGTGGGCAGCTTCGTGATCGCCAACACGCTGTCGATCACCATCGCCCAGCGCACGCGCGAGCTCGCGACCCTGCGCACGCTGGGCGCGACGCAGCGCCAGGTGCTCGGCTCGGTGATGATCGAGGCGCTCGTCATCGGGCTGCTCGCCTCGGTGGCAGGGCTGTTCGTGGGGCTCGGGCTCGCCCACGGGCTCAACGCCCTGCTCGTCTCCTTCGGGATCGACCTGCCCCAGACGAGCACGGTGTTCGCGACGCGGACGATCGTCATCTCGCTCGTCGTCGGCACGGTGGTGACCCTGCTCGCCGCCATCCGCCCGGCGGTCCGCTCGACCCGCGTGCCCCCGATCGCCGCCGTGCGCGAGGGATCGGTGCTGCCGCCCTCGCGCTTCGCCCGCTTCGGGCTCTACGCGGCGCTGGTAACGATCGCGGTGGCGGTGGCCCTGATGCTCGTGGGGCTGCTCGTCTCGAGCCTCTCCACCACCCAGCGGCTGCTCGCCATCGGCATCGGGGCGGCGGTGCTCTTCATCGGCGTGGCCATGCTCGCCCCCAAGCTCGTGCCCGCGCTCGTGCGCGTGCTCGGCTGGCCGGCGGCCAGGTTCGGCGGCGGCGCCGGAAAGCTCGCCCAGGGCAACGCCCGGCGCAACCCGGCGCGGACCGCGTCCACCGCCGCCGCGCTGATGATCGGGCTGGCGCTCGTCACCTTCGTGGGGGTACTGGCGGCGGGACTGCGAACTCGCTTCGAGGGATCGGTGAATCAGCTCTTCGTCGCCAACTACGCCGTCACCGCCACCAACAACTTCACTCCCATCAGCGTTGCCTCGGCCAATGCCCTGAGAACCGTCCCCGGGGTGGAAACCGTGTCCGGAGTCCGGGCCGGCGACGGCCGCGCCTTCGGGTCGCGGATCAACGTCACCGCCGTCGATCCCAACGTGGGCCAGGTGATCAGGGTCAACTGGGGTGCCGGGGGTCCCTCGACACCGGCGCGCCTGGGCTCGAACGGTGCCTTCGTATCCAACAAGTACGCCCAGGCCCAGCACCTGCACCTGGGCTCGCCGGTAGCGGTCCAGACGCCCTCGGGGGCAACGCTCCCCCTCGTCATCAAGGGCATCTACAAGCCCCCCGCGGGTGGCTCACCCTTCGGCGACGTCACCATCTCCACCGCGCGCTTCGACTCGGCTTACCCCAACCCCCAGAACCTCTACACCTTCATCAACATCGGGGGCGGGGTCAACCGGGCCAACACCCACATCCTCAACGCCGCCCTCAGCCGCTTCCCCGACGCCAAGCTCCAGACCAAGGCGCAGTTCAAGCACAATCAGCTCCAGGGCCTCACCCTGCTCCTCAACCTGCTCTACGTGCTCCTGTCACTGTCGATCATCGTCAGCCTGTTCGGGATCGTCAACACGCTGGTGCTCACCGTTTTCGAGCGCACCCGCGAGCTCGGGATGCTGCGCGCGGTGGGGATGACCCGGCGCCAGGTGCGGCGGATGATCCGCTACGAGAGCATCGTCACCGCGCTCATCGGCGCCGCCCTGGGAATACCCCTCGGCGTCGCCCTCGCCCTGATGGTCGGCGTGGCCCTCAACTTCTCGGCGTTCACCATCCCCTGGGGCACGCTCGTGGTCTTCGTCATCGCCGCCGTCATCGCGGGCCTCATCGCCGCGATCTTCCCTGCGCGGCGGGCGGGGCGGCTCAACGTGCTCGAGGCGCTCCAGTACGAGTAGGGGCGCGTGCCCTCAGGTGAGCGCTCAGTCCCGCTCGCCGGCCGATTGCCGCAGCAACGTCGAGGTCGTCTGCTCGAGGATCTTGCGCCAGGCGCCGGTCTTCTCGCGCTCGGCCTCGAAGTGCTTGACCACCTTGCGCACCCGGGTGGCGGAGATCTCGATCCCGTGACGGGCGCAGATGCGCTTGAAGCGGCCGTAGTCGTGGGCGAGCTGGAGGGTCACCGACTGGAAGCCGTGGCGGGCGATGTCCACGCGTGAGGCGTAGTTCATGATGCTCGTCTCGAACATGAGCTCGTCGTCGGACTCGGGCTCGATGAGGACGATGTCGACGCCGGGGTAGCGTTCCTCCCAGCGGCGGGCCATCTCGTGCAGGCGCTGGTAGGCGAGGAGCTTGAAGGTCTGGTAGCCGATCTGGGGGAAGCCCATGTCGGAGACCCGGCGCGGGCGGGAGCCGGCGAGGGTCGAGGTCTGCTGCTTGAGGTCGTTGACGTAGGGAACGAGGGGGTTGACGACGATGATGAACTTGGCGCCCGCCTCGACGGCGATGTCGAGGTTGGTGGTCGAGAGCACGCCTCCGTCGATGAGCTCGCGCTCCTTGACCTTGACGGGCTTGTAGAGCATGGGCAGCGCCGTGGACGCTCTCACCGCGGTCGAGATGGGGACGTCGTCCCAGTCCTCGGCGCCGAAGACGATGCGCTCGCACGAGTCGAGGTCGGTGGCGGCGATATAGAGCTCGTTGGCGAGGAGGCGGAAGTCGTCGGTGCGGTCGGGATCGGAGAGGATGGCGCGCACGTAGCGCTCGATTCCCGACCCCGTGTAGGGACCGGAGGGGAGCGCCTGGGCGAGGCCGACGCCGAGGTCGACCATCGAGAGCTGGCGGTAGTCGCGGGCCAGGGTGCGCACGAGGCGAGCGAGGGCAAGGGGCATCCGAGCCGCCTTGGCGATGAACTCGGCGTAGTTGGGGGTGAGCAGGGCGTTCACCCCCACGTCGGGGAAGGGCGTGGGCCCCTTCTGGACGATGACGCGCATCATCTCCTCGGGGGTCACCCCGTTGGCCACCGAGGCGGCCACGAAGGAGCCGGCGCTGGTGCCGACGTAGACGTCGAAATCGTTGACCGTGCGGTTGACGGCGAGGAGATCGAGAGCCCGGAGGGCGCCGATCTCGTACACGCCGCCGGTGAAGCCGCCCCCGCCGAGCACGAGCGCCGTCTTCGATTGGGGACGGCGCCTACGTCCGGCGCTCCCGTGCGCGCCGGCTTGGCGATCCTTCGCCTGGGTGTCGAGCTTGACGACCTTGCCCATCCGCCCCCGATTGTACGCCGCCGTTCACATCACGGCACGAGACTCACCGGCACCGGCGAGGTTCCGGAGCGAGGTGCGGATGACTTCGCGCTGGCTGTCCAGGCGATGGGCTTCGGCCTCGGGGATCTCGACGTCGACGGTGATCACCGTCCCCTCGCCCGCGGGCTCGAGGCGCCACTCGAAGCGCAGGTCGGAGACCAGGCAGGAGACGGTGACCCGCTGCTCGTCGCGGCGGGTGTCGAGGAGCTGGGCCATGGGGAAGTCGGGGTAGCCGTCGGGGTACATCGTGTACTCGCCGTCGTCCTTAACGTCGACGGTGCCGATGCCCGCCCACCAGTCGGGGAAGCGGGCGGGGTCGTAGAGGAGCTTCCACACCTCCTCGGGGGGCGCGGCGCTGGTGGCGCTGTCATGGAACGACGGCACGGAGGGATCCTTTCGTGAGGGCGAGCAGCTCGGCCTTGGTCCGGGCGAGCTCGCGTTCGGGTTCCACGAGGCCGACGACGGGCCGGCCGAGGTCGGCGAGCACCGTGGTCATGCTCTCGGCACGACGGGTGCGGTGCAGCAGCCGCTCCCAGCCGGCGATCGATTCCTGGAAGCGGAGCTCGGCTGCGGCCTCATCGCCACGGGCCCGGGCCAGCAGTCCCTGGACCAAGGCCAGGCGCGGAACCAGCGTCTCCGGGAAGTCGCTCGGGCGCACGGGGTCGAGCACGCCGAGGGCGCCGAGCTCGACGGGTTCGAGGGCGCGCGCGGCCACGGCGACGAACTCGATCAGCTTGCGGACGTCTCCGGGCAGCGGCGCGAGGGTGGCCCGGACCGATCCCCGCAGGCTGGGCGCCACCTCGTCGCCGAGGCCCTTGCCCAAGGCGCGCGCCGTCTCGACCGCGAGCAGCGCGTTTCCCTCGGCGCGGTCGACGACCCGCTGGACGTCGGCGTCGCTCAGGCGCGCCGCGCGCAGCGCCAGCGCGGCCACGGGCTCGGGGCCGAGGGGCGCGAGCGGGAGCTCGCAGGCGAGCAGGCCGCGCGAGCGCAGCGCCTCCTCGAGGCGGTCGGCGTCGGCGCTCGGGGGCAGATCGCGCCGGGTCAGGAGCATCATGATCCGCGAGCCCGCCACGCGGCGGGCGACGTAGCCGGCGAGCTCGAGGCTCGGCCGGTCGGCCGCGTGCACGTCCTCGAGGACGAGGAGGACCGGCTGCTCGCGGGCGGCCCAGGCGAGCAGCGCCACCATCGCCTCGAAGAGCCGCGTGCGCTGGAGGTCGGGCGCCACCGCGGTGCTCGCCGCCCCGCCGCGGACGAAGTGGGCGGGGAGCTCGCCGGTGAGCACGGCGAGGTCCTCGGGCCAGGCGGAGTCCGCGGGCGGCGCCGAGAGGCCGGGTAGGAGCTCGCGGATGAGCTCGGCCCACAGGCTCATGGGCGCGGTGCCTCCGAGGTCGAGGGCCGCGCACGCGGCGGCGTGGGCGCCGGAGCAACGGGCGCCGCCCCGGGAGCCGGGGTCTCGGTGCGGAGCTCCTCGATCAGCGCCCGCGTCTGCCCCGAGGGAGCGACGCCGAGCTCGCGGCGCAGGCGCTCGGCGAGGGTGCGGTAGGTGCGCAGGGCCCCGGCCCGGTCGCCGACGGCGTCGAGGCGGGCGATGAGCCGCCGGTGCGCCTCCTCGTCGAAGGGGTCGGCCTCGACCTGACGCCGGGTCCAGTCGATCGCCTCGCGCGCTTCGCCGCGCTCCTCGTGCTCGCGGGCGACACGCTCGAGGAGCCCGAGCACGCGCTCGCGGTGGCGCTCGCGGGCGGCGAGGGCGAACTCGTCCTCCATCCCCTCGAGGAGCTCGCCGCGACACAGCGCCAGGGCCTCGGCAGACGCCCCTTCGGCGCTCAGCCGCTCGAACTCGCGGACATCGATCCACAGCTCCTCACCGGTGCGCAGTCAGACGCGCTCGCGATCGACGACGAGCGCCTCACCGAGCCGGCGGCGCAGCGCCCACACGGCGCTGCGCAGGCTCGCTCGCGCGCTCTGGTCGAGCACGTCGGGCCAGAAGCGCGAGGCAAGTTCCGCGCGTGACACCAACCTGGGTGTCAGTGCCAGATACGCGAACACCGCCCACGGGCGCTGCGACGGTGGCGTTTCGGTCACGGCCCCGTCCAGCTCGACCTCGAGCGTCCCCAGTAGACGCACGCGCAGCACGCGTCAAGGGTAACCGGCGCGCCCTTTGACGTCCATTTGACGATCAGCGAACGGGCGGCGGCGAATCTCCCCGGCGGATGGCACCAACAAACCAAGAGGAGGAAGCCATGAGCACCACCACGCAGTTCGATCTCGACCGCTTCGCCCGGGCCACCGAGGAGCGCGACGCCTCGACCCAGCTGTCGATGTACGCACCCCAGGCGACGGTGACCATCGTCGACAAGATCACCCGGCCCGGCTCGCCCCGCGTGCTCACCGGCACCGAGGAGATCAAGGGATGGATCGAAGACCTCACCGCACGCGACATGACCCACTCCGTCGGGCACGCGGTGAGCAGCGACGCCGGAGCCGCCTACGCGGTGGACTGTCGCTACCCCGACGGGACCAAGGTGCTGTGCGCGGCGCTGATGGAGGTCGCGGGCGGCGCCATCGCCAGTCAGACCATCGTCCAGGTGTGGGACGAGAACTAGCCATGTCAACCACCCAGACGATCGATGAAGACAAGCTCAACGAGTTCATGGGCCGCTTCGTCGGCGACCTCGGCGCCACCGTGAGCGCAGCGCTGGTGGTCCTCGGCGACCGGCTCGGCCTCTACCGGGCGATGGGCGACGGCGAGCCGGTGAGCCCCGAGGAGCTCGCGGCGCGCACGGGGACCGACGCCCGCTACGTGCGCGAGTGGCTGTCCAACCAGGCGGCCGGCCGATACGTCACCTACGACGCAGCGTCGGGCATGTTCTCACTCACTCCCGAGCAGTCGCTCGCCCTCGCCCAGGAGGGGAGCCCGGCGTTCGTGCCCGGCGCCTTCCAGCTCATGACCTCGCTGATCAAGGACGAGGAGAAGATCGGGCGGGCCTTCCTCACCGGCGAGGGCGTGGGCTGGCACGAGCACCATCACGACCTGTTCGCGGGTACCGAGCGCTTCTTCCGGCCCGGCTACGCGGCGAACCTGGTCTCCTCGTGGCTCCCCGCGCTCGACGGGGTCCAGGCCAAGCTCGAGGCGGGCGCGCTGGTGGCCGACGTCGGCTGCGGTCACGGCGCCTCGACGATCATCATGGCCCAGGCTTACCCGGAGTCGACGTTCGTCGGCTTCGACTACCACGAGGGATCGATCGAGAGCGCGCGCGAGGCCGCGGCGGCGGCCGGCGTGGCGGAGCGGGCGAGCTTCGAGGTCGCCTCGGCAAAGGGCTATCCGGGGCGCGGGTATGACCTCGTGGCCATGTTCGACTGCTTGCACGACATGGGCGACCCCGTCGGCGCCGCCGCCCACGTGCTCCAGTCGCTCGACGCCGACGGCACCTGGCTGATCGTCGAGCCCTACGCCGGCGAGCGGCTCGAAGACAACCTCAACCCGGTGGGACGGGTGTTCTACGGCGCCTCGACGCTCGTGTGCACCCCGGCCTCGCGCGACCAGGAGGTCGGCCTCGCGCTCGGCGCCCAGGCGGGCGAGCCGCGGCTGCGCGAGGTCATCACCGAAGGGGGATTCACCCGCTTCCGCCGCGCCACCGAGACGCCGTTCAACCTCGTGCTCGAAGCGCGGCCGTAGCCGGGGGGTCGGCGAGGACCTCGTCCTCCGTTTGCGAGCTCGCCTGGCGGCGAGCGCGCGCATGCGGTCCCGGCCCGGGGGCGTGCGGGGCCGGGACCGCATCATTGTTGGCCTTCATCTGTTTCATTACCTTGATGCGACGTCTCGCGTGCGCGTGTGCCCTCGCCGTAGCCGTCGCTACGGCAGCGGCGCTCCTCGCCGGCCCGGCCGCGGCCTCTCCGCTCAGCGCCCTACGCCACGTCTTCTCGAGCGAGCTCAACGCCGGCGGGGGCTCCAACGGGGCGCTCGTCGTGGACCTGAGCACGGGCCAGACCCTGTACGCCTACAAGGCCAACGTGGGACGGCTCCCCGCCTCGAACGAGAAGATCTACACGACGTCGACGGCCCTGCTGCGCTACGGGCCCTCCACGACCCTGAAGACGACGATCCTCGGCGTCGGCACGCTCCAGAGCGACGGGACCTTCGACGGAAGCCTGTACCTGCACGGCGGCGGCGATCCCTCCTTCGGGTCGGCGAGCTACGACAACGACATCTACGGGCGCGACGTGATCCACGCGACGATGCAGTCGCTCGTCGCCCAGCTCGTCCAGCGCGGGATCACGAAGGTCAACGGCCCCGTCTACGGGGACGCATCCTTCTTGGACTCCGCCCAGGGCACCGCGCCCTACGGATACAAGGTCTCCTTCGACCTCGGCAGCCCCCTGAGCGGGCTTCTCTACAACCGGGGCTGGAGCGACCTCACCGGCTATCACTTCCAATCCAACCCCCCGCTCTACGCCGCCCAGGAGCTCGTCCACGCCCTGCGCGCGGCCCGGGTCAAGGTCCCCGGGACCCGCGTCTTCACGGGCAAGTCGCCGGCCGGCGCCCAGCTCCTCGCGAGCGTGAGCTCACCGGCGATGTCGAAGCTGATCGCGCTCACCAACACGCCGTCTGACAATCTCTTCGCCGAGACCCTGATCAAGGACCTCGGCGCCAGCTTCGGCGGTCGCGGCTCGACGGCGGCGGGGGCAGCCGTGGTGCGCGCCGAGGTCGCCGCTCAGTTCGGCATCCACCCGAAGATCTACGACGGATCGGGGCTCTCCTACCGCGACTCCTCGAGCCCCGCCGACATCGTCACCGCGCTCACGAAGATGGCGGGCGACGATACCTTCGTGAACTCGCTGGCCGTCGCCGGCGAGACCGGAACGCTCGAGCACGAGATGGTGGGGACGGTCGCCCAGGGACGGTGCCGGGGCAAGACGGGCACGCTCGCCGCCGTCTCCGATCTCTCCGGCTACTGCCAGGCCCGCGACGGGCATACGCTGGTGTTCTCGATCCTTCAGAACTACGTCTCGCCAAACAACGAACACGGGCTGCAGAACCTGATGGCGGAGGCGCTCGCGCGCTACAACGGCTGACGCTCGCGCGCTAAACGGCTGAGCGTCCTTACGCTTCGGTGAACTCGGGGGGCGAGCGGCGAGGCGGGAACGGCCGCTCGCTACGGTGAAGGCGGTGACCATTCTCAGCGCAGTTGGCCTCACGAAGACGGTGGGCGCCGGGCGCGCCGCGCGCCGCGTCCTCGACGACGTCAGCCTGTCGGTCGGGGCCGATGAGGTGGTCGCGGTCCTCGGCCGGTCGGGGAGCGGCAAGTCGACGCTGCTCAACCTCCTCGGCGGTCTCGACACCCCCGACGCGGGCGAGATCACCCTGGGCGGCGATCGCCTCACGGGGCGCAGCGCGCGAGCGCTGGCCCGCATCCGCCTGCGCCAGGTCGGCTTCGTCTTCCAGCAGTTTCAGCTCATCGAGGAGCTGAGCGGGCTCGAGAACGTGCTCATGCCCACGCGCCTGCCCGGGGCGCCCTCGGGGGGGACGCGCCGCGCTGCCCGCCTGATCGACGAGCTCGGGCTCGCCGAGGTCGCCGACCACCTGCCCCACGAGCTCTCGGGTGGCGAGCAGCAGCGCTTCGCCTTCGCCCGCGCGCTCGTCAACGGCCCGAAGCTCATCCTCGCCGACGAGCCCACGGGCAGCCTCGACGCCGAGAACGGAGCCGCCGTCCTCGAGCTCCTGCGCAGCCTCACCGGGCGCGCGGTGGTGATCGTCACCCACGAGCCCGATGCCGCCGCCATCGCCGACCGCGTAGTCGAGCTCGCCGAAGGGAGGCTCGTGGGCGCGCGCTCGGGCACCGGCCCGCGGCCGCGGGTGGCGACGCGGCGCGCGGTATGACGGCGCGGCGCGGTATGACGGCGCGGCGCGCGGTATGACGGCGCTCGGGGCCGCGCTCGCGGAAGCGCGGACGGGACTGCGCCTGCGCCGCCGCGGAGCCCTGCTCACGGGGATGGGGATCGCCCTGGCGGCGGCCATGCTCGCCGCCGCGGTGGTCGTCGGCGTAGGCCTGGGCGGCGGCTTTGATCGCTCCGCCCGAGCCGCCGGCCTCCCCGACATCATCGTCCGCTTCAATCCCGAGGCCTCGAGCCTCGTCGACCAGCGGATCAGCGCCCTCCCCGACGTCGCCTCCTACTCGACGCGCCGCGAGCTCCTCAACGTCTCGGTGGCCGAGAACGGGCAGCGGCGCGGGGACGCGGTGGCCGACGTCGTTTCCGGCTTCGGGCGCTCCGGATACGCCGTCGTCGCCGGCCACAACCTCGCCCCCACCGGCTCCCAGGTCCTCCTCGAGCTCGGCTTCGCCCAGGCCTGGCACGTGCGGCTCGGGAGCACCTTCCACGTCGACGGCCTCGGGCCCGAGCGCGTGGTCGGATTCACCGAAGCGCCCGACAACGTGGGGTTCCCGCTCGCCAAGCCCCGCTTCTACCTCTCGCGCCGGGCCATCGACGCGCGCTTCCGAGCCACCGATCCCAACCCCCAGGTCAACCTCGCCGAGATCTGGCTGCGCGACCCGCGTTACCTGAACACCGTCCTCGTCCAGGCCCGGGGCACGAGCTTCGGCCTGCACAACATCCAGTTCGCCACCCGCGCGGGCGTGCGCGTGCTCCTCGACCAGGCGGCGGGGATCGTCATCGACCTCCTTGTCGCGCTGTCGATCATCGCGCTCGTGACCGCGAGCGTGATGCTCGCCGCCTCGGCCCGCGCCGAGGTCCAGCGCCGGCTCGGAGCGATCGGGGTGCGCCGCGCCGTCGGTGCGCCGCGCGGGCACATCGCCCTGGCCCAGGGACTGGAGGCCGCGCTCATCGCCCTGCCCGCGTCGGTCCTCGGGGTGGTGGCGGGGGTGCTCGCCACCTACGGGGCCGACGATCGCCTGCTCACCATGCTCAACGAGCCCCCGCCGGGAACGGCGCTGGCCCTCCCCCTGGCGGCCGCCCTCGCCGCGAGCGTGGCCATCCCCGTGCTCGGGGCGGCGTGGCCGGCGTGGCGGGCGGCCGGGCGCTCGCCGGTCGGGCTCCTGCGCGGGGGCGAGCTCGAGACGAGCGGACGGCGGGGGTCGGGACGCGGGCTGTCGTGGCTGGGGCGGTGGGGGCTGGGGCGGCGGGGGCGCGTCCGGTCGGAGCGTGGGCCGGCCGGCGCGGGGGCGGTCGGAGCGGGGGCGGCCGGGGCGGGGGCGACCGGCGCGGGGGCGGGGCGGGGGCCTCGCCACGCTCGGGGTCCGTCTCGTGGCCGCGCGGAGGGCGCGGCTGGCGGCGACGGTGCTCACCCTCGGGCTCTCGGCCGGGTTCGTGCTCCTCATGCTCGCCCTGGCCTCGGCGCTGAGCGCGCTCGAGACCGACCCCCAGGCGCTCGGCAAGCGCTACCAGCTCACCGCGACGATGCCCGTGGCGGCCGTCCCGAGGTTGCGCGCCATCCCCGGGGTGGCGGCGGCGGCGCCGCGCTACGAGACCGAGGCGGCCGACTCGTTCTTCCTCGGGGAGACGATCGACGTGATCGCCTATCCGGGCAACCACACCGTGTTCGAAGCCCCGCCCCTGGTGGCGGGGCGGCGCCTGTCCGGCCCGCGGCAGGCCGAGGTCGGGGTCGGGCTCGCCGATGCCCTCGGCCTCAGCCCGGGATCGACGCTGGCCCTCGCCCTGTCCTCGGGGGGCGAGCTCCGGCTCCGCGTCTCGGGGCTCGTGAGCTCGCTCGACCACGACGGCCGTGTCGCCTACATCCCCGCCCGCGCGCTCCTGGCGACGGACCGCTCGGCCCCCTACCAGGTCGCGGTGGCGCTGACCCCGAACGCCAACGTGAGCGCGGTGACGGCGGCGCTCACCCGCCTGGGCGCGCAGCCCGCGGCGGCGAGCGGGGCGACGGCGCGAGGGGCCCCGCTCGTGGCGACGCTGCGGACGATCCTCATCGCCATCGCCGTCGTCGACGGCCTCGTGTGCCTGTACGCGCTCATCCAGGCCTCGACCCTGACCGTGCAGGAGCGCCGCCGGACGGTGGCGGTACTGCGCGCGTGCGGGGCGGGCTCGGGCGCCGTGCGCCGGCTCCTGTTCGGGTCGACGCTCGCGATCGTCGTCCCCGCGGGGATCGTCGGGGTCCTCCTCGAGCGCTACGTGTTCGGGCCCGCGCTCTCGCACCTGGCGGTGAACTACGCGGCGCTCGCGCTCGTCGCCACCCCGGCCGAGGTGGCGGCGACGGCGGCGGGACTTGCGGTGGCGGGCGTGGTGGCGGTGGTGTGGGTGGCCCGGCAGGCGTCGCGGGAGTCGGTGGTGTCCGGGCTGGCGGCGCGATGAGACGGATGACGCGACGGGCGGCGATCGGCGAAGCGCTCGCGGGGGCTGTCGTGCTCGCCGGCTGCGGCGCAGGCGGGGCGCGCGTCGCGGCCCGCTCGGGCTCGACGCTCGAGTCGACATGGGGCGATCCCGTGGGCGACGGGCAGCTCCGCGTGCTCGCGGGCGAGCCGCTCGTCGACCGCGTCGAGCTCGGCGCCGCGGCAGCGCCGTCGTCGGTCCTGGCGAGGATCGCCCACGTCACCGACGCCCACGTGCTCGACGCCTCCTCCCCCGCCCGCGTCACCTTTCTCGATCGCCTGGGCCCACCCTTCCAGTCCACCTTCCGCCCCCACGAGACGCTGAGCGCCCAGGTGCTCGCGGGCGCTGTCGCCGCGGTGCGGTCCTCGGCGCCCAACGCCGTCATCCAGGGCGGCGACCTAATCGACAACGACCAGCGCAACGAGCTCGACCACGCCCTCGCCGTGCTCCGCGGCGGACGGGTGCGCCCGGGAAGCGGTCCTCACGGCTATTACGGCGTACAGCTCGCCTCCAATGCCGACCCCTTCTACTACCGCCCCGACCTCGACGCCCCGCGCTACCCGGGCCTGCTCCGGGAGGCGGTGCGCGAGTTCGTGAGCCCGGGCCTGGGCGCGCCGCCGTATCCGGTGCTCGGCGATCACGACGTGCTCGTGGCCGGCGAGATCGTCCCCACCGCGCTGACGCGATCGCTTGCCGTCGGCGACCGCGCCCTGTGGGAGCTCCCTGCCGGCCTCAGCCTGCCCCCCGGGGCGCGGGCCCAGGCCGTCACCTCGCCCGACGGACCCCCCGACCCCGGCCTCGTCGACACCTTCCTCACCCAGGCCCTGGCGGGGCCGACGGTGAGGGTGCCCGCCGATCCGCGGCGGGCCGAGATGGCGGTGGCGGAGGTGGTGGGGTCGGTGGCGGGCGGTGCCGGCGAGGCGGGCAGCCTCGGTGCGGCGGCCGCGGCGGGGCGCCTCGATTACTCGGTCGATGTCGGGGCCGAGGTGCGCCTCATCGTCCTCGACCTGGCGAGGCGCGCCGGAGGGTCGGGCGGCCTCGTCGTTCCCGGCCAG
>DASZKU010000254.1:0-4978 GCA_035552815.1 Solirubrobacteraceae bacterium
CGCGAGCCGATGCTCCCGCTCGGGTTCTTCGCCAAGCGCAGCTTCGCCGTCACCAACGTCGTCTCGCTCGCCATGTACTTCGGCATGTTCGGCTCGATCTTCTTCCTCAGCCAGTTCCTCCAGAACGTGCTCGGGAACACCGCCCTCCAGGCCGGGGTCAAGCTCCTCGTGTGGACGGGCGCGACGATGCTCTCAGCGCCCCTGGCCGGCTTCTTCTCCGAGCGCTATGGCAGCCGCCTGTTCATGGTCGCGGGCCTCGCCCTGCAGGGAATCGCTCTGGCCTGGCTGGCCCTGCTCGCCGGCGTCCACATCGGCTACGCGAGCATGGTCGGCCCCTTCGTGCTCGCCGGCTCGGGGATGGGACTGGTGTTCGCACCCTCGGCCAGCGCCGTGCTCGCCTCGGTCCGGAGCGATCAGGCAGGCCAGGCGTCGGGAGCGACCAACGCGATCCGCGAGCTCGGGGGGACGCTGGGGATCGCCGTGCTCGCAACGGTGTTCACCTCGCACGGAAGCTACGCCTCGCCCCAGGCCTTCGTAGACGGGCTCCTTCCCGCCATGTGGGTCGGGGTCGGAGTGCTCATGCTCGGCGCCCTCATCGCGGCCGCGCTCCCCTTCGACTCTCGCGCCCGCGCGGGGGAGAGCGCAGCCGCAGAGCCGGCACCGTCCCGTCCCGCCGTGAGCCTGGTCGCCTGACCCGGTCCTAGGATCTACGGATAGAGGACACATGGCAACCACGCCCAAGGACATCACCCGGCGCCCGCGCGTCCCGGCCTCCGAGCGCCGGGACGCGCTCATCGACGCCGCCGTCCACGAGTTCGCCCACGGCGGCCTGCACGGGACCCCGGTGGACCGGATCGCCCGCCGCGTCGGCGTCGCCCAGCCCTACGTGTTCAGCCTCTTTCCCAGCAAGCGCGATCTCTTCCTGGCCGCGGTCGAGCGTGGCTTCAAGCTCACGGAGGAGACCTTCTCGCAGGCGGCGGCCGCGTACGACCCCGACACGGCGCCGCCCGACGTCGATCTCCTGCGATGGATGGGTCGGGCCTACGTCGAGCTCCTGGGATCCGACCGCGACTACCTGATGCTCCAGCACCACGCCTACGCCGCCTGCGACGACGAGGTCATCCGCGAGCGCGTCCGGACTTGGTTCGCGCACCTCGTCGCCCACGTCGAGCGGCTCTCGGGCGCCGACTCCGAGGAGATCGACGAGTTCATGCGCTACGGCATGTGGCTCAATGTGGCCGCTGCCATGGGTGTCCCCGACCTCTCGGCCGGCTGCGAGTGGGTACGGGCCGAGCAGGCCACCGAGACGCAGTTCTCGGACACGTAACCCCGGCGGCGTACCCTTAGCATCATGTTCAACTTCCGCCACAAGACGACGATGGTCGACCCCGCCGACGCGCTGCCGGGTCGAGATAGCGCGATGCCCGTTCCGGGCCGCCACACCGTGCTGGGAAACCCGCTCGAGCCACCCTTCCCCGAGGGCTTCGAGCGCGCGATCTTCGGCACGGGTTGCTTCTGGGGAGCCGAGCGCGTTTTCTGGCAGGCCCCCGGCGTGTTCAGCACCGCGGTGGGCTACGCGGGCGGGTTCACCCCCAACCCCTCCTACGAGGAGGTGTGCTCGGGCCGCACCGGGCAGGCCGAGGTCGTCCTCGTAGTCTTCGACCCCCGGGCCACGAGCTACGACGAGCTCCTGCGCCTGTTCTGGGAGAACCACGATCCCACGCACGGCATGCGCCAGGGCAACGACGTGGGCACCCAGTACCGGTCGGTCATCCTCTACACCACCGAGGCCCAGAAGGCCGCGGCCGAGGCCTCGCGCCAGGCCTACGGCGAGCGGCTCGCCGCCGAGGGCCACGGCGAGATCACCACGGAGATCGAGGCCGCGGGACCGTTCTACTACGCCGAGGACTACCACCAGCAGTACCTCGACAAGAACCCCAACGGCTATTGCGGCCTGGGCGGGACCGGCGTGAGCTGCCCCGTCGGGCTCACCACCACGAGCGCGAAGGAGTAACCGGGCCCGACAGGCGCTACCCCCCGGCCACCGCGGGGAGGATCGTCACCTCGTCACCGTCGGCCACCGGCGTGTCGAGCCCGTCGAGGAAGCGGATGTCGTCGCCGCCGACGTAGACGTTGACGAAACGCCGCAGACCGCCGTCCTCGGCGATGCGGCTGCGCAGCTCGCCGTAGCGGGCGTAGAGGGCGTCGAGCACCTCTCCTACCGTCTCGCCGTCGACCGACGCCGAGGTCTCTCCGTCGGTGGCGGCGCGCAGCTGGGTCGGGATCTTGACCGTGACCGTCATCACGCGGCCACCGTGCTCTCCTCGCTCGCCGCGTCGAAGGCGGCGACCGAGGGCTCGATCTCCATCATCTCGAAGGTGCCGCGGACGCAGTCGAGCGTCTTCAGACCTTCGCCCGTGATGTAGGCCACCACGCTCTCGGCAGGATCGATGTCACCGCGCTCGGCGAGCTTCGCGAGCACGGCCACGGTGACGCCGCCGGCCGTCTCGGTGAAGATCCCCGTGGTCTCGGCCAGGAGCTTGATGCCGGCACGGATCTCGTCGTCGGTCACCGCGTCGATCGAGCCGCCGGTGCGGCGCGCGAGGTCGAGCGCGTAGGGCCCGTCGGCCGGGTTTCCGATCGCCAGGGACTTCGCGATGGTGTCGGGCTTGACCGGCCGGCACACGTCGTGGCCGCCTTCGAAGGCGGTGGCCACCGGCGAGCAGCCCGTCGCTTGGGCGCCGTTCATCGTCGGCACCTCGCCGGAGACCAGGCCCGCCTCGATCCACTCCTCGAACCCACGGGCGAGCTTGGTGAACAGCGATCCCGAGGCGATCGGCGAGACGACGCGGTCGGGAAGCTGCCATCCGAGCTGCTCGACGGTCTCGTAGGCCAGCGTCTTGGAGCCCTCGGCGTAGTAGGGCCGCATGTTGATGTTGACGAACGCCCACTCGTGCTCGCCGGAGAGCTCGGTGCACAGGCGGTTGACATCGTCGTAGTTGCCCTTGACCGAGACCAGGTGCGTGCCGTAGACGCCGGTGGCGAGGATCTTCTGCTCCTCGAGGTTGGAGGGGATGAACACGTAGGACTCGAGGCCGGCAGCAGCCGCGTGGGCCGCTACCGCATTGGCGAGGTTGCCCGTGGAGGCGCAGGCCAGGGTCTCGTAGCCGAGCTCGCGAGCCCGGGCCAGGGCGACGGCGACGACCCGGTCCTTGAACGAGTGGGTCGGGTTGGCGGCGTCGTTCTTGATCCACAGCTCGCCCAGGCCGAGGCGCTCGGCCAGGCGATCGGCGCGGAGCAGCGGCGTCCACCCCGCGGGCAGCGTCCCCCGTGGGGGCGCGGCCAGAGGGAGGAAGTCGGCGTAGCGCCAGATCGAATGCGGTCCGGCCTGGATCCGCCGGCGGAGCGCCGCCGGGTCGGTGCCCGTCTGGGGCGCGTAGAGGACCTCGAGAGGTCCGAAGCACTGCTCGCACACGTATCGCGCGTCGAGCGGATACGGGGTCTTGCATTCTTTACAGCGAAGAGACTCGGGCGGCATATCTGAAAAACCTCCGCCGGGGTCTGTGGTGGGAGGTCCATGAGAAACCGCCTATTCCACATCTCCCAGGCCTTGTTGTTGGAGCCTGATGGAATTGGCACCGTTCCCTTACGGGGCGGTTGCCGGGGTTTCGTAGGGCCAGTCCCTCCACCCCTCTGGATGCGTACTGCTATGCGGACGGAAGTATAGCCACGGCCCGGACCGGGCAGCAAGTGTGCCCGGTGCCCGCGGCCGGGTGCCCGCGGCCCGGCGCCCGCGGCCCGGCGCCCGCGGCGCGGCGCGGCGCGGCGCGCACGCGGTGGCGACGATGGGCCGCCGGGCGCGTAACGAGGTGCTGGCGCCGGTGTTAGCAGGGCTGGCCATGTCGATCGCGCCCACCGACCCGCTCGAACGTCTCGCGGGCTCGCTCGAAGCCCGCGTCCCGAGCAAGCGGATGCTGATCATCGTCAACCCCTACGCGACGACGGTCTCCGACCGCCTCAAGAACCTCGTCGTCTATGCGCTGCAGAGCCGCTACGAGGTCGACGCCATCGACACCGAGGCGCGCGACCACGCCACCGAGCTGTGCCGCGAGGCGGCGCGGGAGGGCTACGACGTCGTCGTCGCCTTCGGCGGCGACGGCACCGTGAACGAGGCCGCCAACGGCCTGGCCGGATCCGACACGCCGCTCACCTGCCTGCCCGGGGGCCGCACCAACGTCTACTGCCGCATGCTCGGCATCCCCACCGAGGTCGTCGATGCCACCGAGCACCTGCTCCACCTCGCCGATGACTGGCGCCCCCGACGGGTCGACCTCGCCCGCGTCAACGACCGCTACTTCCTCTTCTCGGCCGGCGTCGGCCTCGACGCCAGCGTCGTCGAGCAGGTCGACGCCCATCCCCGCCTCAAGGCCCGCTACGGCGAGTGGTACTACACGGCCGTGAGCATCCGCACCTTCACCCGTCGCTACCTGTTCCGCCCACCCAAGCTCGAGGCGACGATCGGCTCGGAGGCGGTGAGAGGCGTGACGGTGATCGTCCAGAACGGCACCCCCTACACCTATTTCGGCGAGCGCCCGGTGAACATGGGCGAGGGCGCCGAGCTCACGAGCGGCGACCTCGCGGGCGTCGTCCTCGAGCGCGCCAGCGCCATCGACGTCCCCACCGTGATCTGGCGGGCTCTATCCCAGCGCGCCCGCCTGGCGCGCCACCGCCGCGTCCACCCCTTCACCGGCGTGCCCGGCCTGCGCGTGCGCTCGCTCGACGATCGCCCGCTTCCCCTCCAGGTCGACGGCGACTTCATCGGCGCCGTGCCCGAGGCGACCTTCGGGGTGACCCCCGGGGGAATCGCCGTCGTCGCCTAGCGGGGGGCGAACATGGCGGCGCTCGCGCCTCTGGGCAAGCATGAGCGAACGTGCGTCTTCGGCGAGGACGGCGCCGGCGGGCGCGGCGCGGCGCGGTG
>DASZKU010000255.1:0-22750 GCA_035552815.1 Solirubrobacteraceae bacterium
CGGCCAGCACTCAGATCACGCGGATAGCCAACCCCTCGAGCGCCAGTCCCACCGTCACGAACTATGTCAACGACAGTGGCGCCCTGGGGATTGCCTTCGCCCCGGACGGCACGCTCTACGTGGACAATGTCAGCGCGTGCACGGTTGACAGGGTCGGCGGAACGAACACCGCATCGCCCACCCCCGTGGCCGTCGCGAGCGTACCGTGCAGCGCCAGTCAGGGACCATTCGGGCTGACCGTCGCTGCGGCCAACCCCGCAGGACAGGCCACCGCCCTCGATGTGTTCTCCTACGGCGGGACGGTCAGCCGGATCGACCTGACCCAGACCCCGGCGACGGTCACCACCGTCGGGTCCGGGAACTCCTTCTTCTACATCGGCGCGACCACGGCCAACGGCTGCGACTACGCGCCGCTTCCCGGCGCCATCGAGCGGTTCGGGTCAGGATCGTGCGGAACCGCGGGCACTGTTCCAGGGCCGCAGATCGAGCTGTCCTCCTCAGGTCCCTCGCCGTCGCCGACAGGATCGTCGGTGACCTTCACGGCACAGCTCTCGAACTTCTCCTCGGCGCCGAACACGCCCGTGACGTTCGTGGTTGGCGGCGCGAACGCCCAGGTGAAGCTGGTGCACGCTGACTCGAGCGGCCAGGCCACCTTCGCGCTCACGGGCGCGCTGACCGGGGGCGACTCGCTCCAGGCGACCGCGACGGACGCCAGTACCGCGGTCTCGTCGGCGAGCTTGACGCAGCGCTGGACCTCAGGAAAGGACGTGACGTACGTGTCCTTGAACGGGAGCCAGGAGAGCGGGGCGGTCGGTAGTCCGGCGACGCTTGACGTTCAGCTCGTCGATGTCAGTCAATCTCCGGCCACGGCGATCACCGGCGCGAGCGTGCAGGTCGCGCTCCAGGGCCAGTCGTGTATCGCGATCACCAACGCGTCCGGTGCGGGATCGTGCCCGATCACCCCACCGGGGCCGGCCGGGATGGCGGCGGTGAGCGCAAGCTACGCCGGGGACAGCACGCACACGCCGAGCTCGGCGACGAATTTCTTCGCGGCGGGAGGACTGGGACTGCCACCGACCATGACCACCCCGACGCCGACGCCGACGCCGCCGGCCGGAGCGCCGAGCGTCACGACGCTGCCGAAGATCACGGGCACGGCGAAAGCGGGCAAGGCGCTGTCGTGCTCACAGGGGTCGTGGACGAACAGCCCAACCGCCTTCGCGTACCTGTGGAGCCGTGACGGGACGCCGATCGTCGGCGCGACGCACGCGTCTTACGTCGTCCAGAGATCCGATGAAGGGCTGACGCTGACGTGCGCGGTGACGGCGTCAAACGCCGCGGGCGCCGGGCTGCCCGCGACAAGCCACGGGGTAGCGGTGCCGGTCCCGGTCGTGAAGGGTTGCCCGCCGGCGACCGGGGCGCTGAGCAGACAGGGGCTCGGGCTGGTGAAGCTCGGGATGACCCGTAAGAAGGCACGCCGTGCCTACAAACACAGCTCGGATCGCGGCAAACGCTACGAGGACTTCTTCTGCCTGACCCCGATCGGGGTACGCGTCGGGTTCGCCTCGCCCGCACTCCTGAAAGCACTCCCACGCAGCGAGCGCCGGAAGCTCGCCGGACGGGTCGTGTGGGCCTCGACCGCGAGCGCCTACTACACGCTCAACGGCGTCCGCGTCGGAGCAACTGTCGCGGCGGCCGGCAAGCTCCTCAAGCTCGGAACCGCCTTCCAGATCGGCAAGAACCACTGGTATCTCCCTGCCAACGGCAACTCCACCGGTGTGCTCAAGGTGCGAAACGGCATCGTCGAAGAGGTCGGCATCACCTACAAGCAGCTCACGCTCAGCCGCAAAGCTGACCTCACCTTCCTCAAGAGCTTCTCGTAACACGCAGTCACGCAAGGCTTGGCCCATGTATCACGTCGAGGTGGCGCCGTTCGAAGCGCTGACCGACTACCTGCTCGCCCTGCGGGCGCTGCTCGAGCCCGAAGGGATGAGCAGCCTCGACGTGCTGGGGATCGAGCAGCCGGCCGCGATGACGGGCCGCTCTCTCATCGTTCGGCGTTGAGGACGACATTACGCCCGCTATCCGGCAACAACGTCGCCTTCACGTGTAACCGGCGCTCCTAAAAACAGCTAAAGGCATTGCGCTCGAATTAGGGATCTGGGAGACTGCGCGCGGGCTTGGCGTCTGGTCTGGAGGCCAGTGTGATGGGGCCGTACCTTGGGATCGTCCGTTCGCGTTCAGCGCTCGCGCTGCTCGTCGTGGTCATCGTGGCCGGGTGGTGGTGGGCGCCGGGTGCCCATGCCGCCTCGTGGCAGGCGCTTGTCGTCAACGATTCCTCGGCCTCTGATTCCGTCACCCCGATCGACCTGGGGACGGGCGTTCCGGGTTCGCCCGTCGGGGTCGGGAGCCTGCCCCTCGGGATCGCCATCGCCCCCGATGCGGGAACCGCCTACGTGGTCAACGCCGGGGCGACGGGCGCCAGCGGCCAGATCACGCCGCTCGATCTCGCCACGACCCCGGTGTCGGCGGAGTCGACGATCGACATCGCGAGCAGCCCCGGGAACTTCGTCGCGATCGCGCCCAACGGCGCCAAGGCCTACATGACCGACCCCGCGGACGGGAAGGTCTTTCCCATCGACCTCACCGCCAGCTCCGCCACCGTGGGCAGCGCCATCAACGTCGGCGGCAATCCCGAGGGGATCGCCTTCTCCCCTGACGGCTCCAAGGCCTACGTGGCCATGAATGCCAACCCGCTGTCCCCTCACCCCGGGACCGCCGAGGTTCTGCCCATCACCGTGGCGACCGACGCGGTCGGGCCGGCGATCACCACCGGGCTGGGCCCGCATCCCTTCTCGATCGCCATCACCCCGGACGGCAGCACCGCGTACGTGGGCGATGCGGGCGCCGGTACGAGCGACTCGGTCTATCCGATACCCCTCCCCTCCGGGCCAGTCGGCTCGCCGATCACGGTCGGCGGCGCGGTCGTCGGGATCGCGATCGCCCCCGACGGAAGCATGGTCTACGCCACCACCGGGTCCGGGGTCACGCCGATCCCCATACCCGGTACCACGCACGGCACCCCGATCCCGGTGAGCGGCGGCGCGTTCGCGATCGCCGTCACCCCGGACTCGAAGACGATATATGTGACCAATGACACCGCGAACACCGTCACCCCGATCGACGCCTCGTCCGGCACGCCGGGATCGCCGATCAGTGTCGGATCCACTCCCCGCGGAATCGCCATCACCCCCGACCAGGCCCCGGTGGCCAACTTCACCGTCGCCAGCGCCCCGCCCGGCTCGGCCACCACCTTCGACGCCTCGGCCTCGACCGTCGCCTTCGGGACGATCGCCAGCTACGTGTGGAACTTCGGCGACGGCACCGCGAACGTCTCGACGACGACGCCCACTACCAGCCATGTCTACGCCCACGTGGGAACCTACGCGGCGACGGTGACCGAGACCGACAGCGCGGGTACGTCGACGACGGGTGAGGTGTACACGGGACAGACCGCGAGCAGCGTCGGGAACCCGAGCGCCGCGACGACGCGGAACGTGGTCATCGCCGCCGCGGGCGCCGGTGCCCCGGCGGTGCAGCTGAGCGCGACGAGCCTGGGCTTCGGGACGATCGGCATCGGCAAGACGAGCTTGGCGCAGACGATCACGGTGACCAACACGGGCACCGCGCCGCTCATCATCACCTCCGCCACGCTCGGTGGCGCCAACCCCGGCGACTTCGCGGTGATGAACGACAGCTGCGCCGGGCACACGATCGCCGCCGGGTCGAGCTGTATCGCCCAGGTCACCTTTGCCTCCGCGACCGTGGGTGGACGCGGAGCGGCGTTGGCCTTCACCGACAATGCCTCGGGTAGCCCGCATACCGTGTTCCTCACCGGCGCGGCCACCAACCGGGTCACGCTCTCCGGACACGTCACCCTGAATGGGCAGCCGGTGGGCGGGGCGGCGGTCGAGGCCTGCCCAACGGGGGCGCAAACCGCTTGCCTGTCGACTCAGACCTCGAGCGACGGCGCCTTCTCGGCGACGGTGACGGCGCCCCCAGGTGCTTCGTACTCGCTGACCGCCTTCCCGCCGGGCGGGGTCAACGCGGGCGAGGGCGTGCTGTCGCCGATCACCATACCCAAGGCTGATTTCACCGGACTCGACATCGCGCTGCCGGCGCCGCCGGCGATCCCTTCCGGGGTCACGTTCGTGAGCCCGAGCCATGGCACGGAGACGTCGGGCACTGCCAATCCCGTCCTCTTCTGGAACGAGCCTAACCAGATCCAGCTCAGCCGCAGCCTCTTCCCGGCCGGCGGAACGGTCCTCGTCACCCAGGTCATCGTCCGCGGGACGAACGCGATCACCGGCCAGCCGGCGAGCAAAGTGGTCAACGTCGGGGGGAGCGTCGCGGGGAACGCCGTGGGTCAGGTCGTAGGGAACGGACCGGTCAGCGTGACCATCCCTCCGCTCGACCCGATCCACGGACAGGTGACGACCGAGGTGAACTACAAGGTCTACCCGGCGACCAGCACCCTTTCCCCCACGGGCGTCCTGAGCACCCAGATCCTCTACGAGATCTACCCGCCGCCGAGCATCATCGGAGCGCAGCCCACCGATCCCCTGCCCGCTTACTTCACCAATATCGGCTATCCGGCCGGGATCTCCGTTGGCCCAGGGTCGATCACCGGCCCCGACGCCAAGTACTTCGGCATCGTGCCGCTCACCTCCTATGGCGTTCCACCGGGCACGACCGACTGCGGGTCCGTCGCCGCCCCCCTGCAGCAGTTCAACCAGAGTACGACTCCGACGAGCACGCCTCCGCCGTCGACGTCGTGCGGGATTGCCGTCGGCTTCGCCCCTGACCCCTCGACCCACAAGATCTTCTACTACGCCACCCTCGACGCCCCGGCGAGCGGCGGTGGCGAGTCGGGGACGATTCCCGTCCAGCTCGAAGGCTGCGACGAGACGACCTCCACCGAGGCGTCCAACGTCACGGGGATCGACTCCTGCGCCGCCGGCAACGCTCCCGAGGGCCCCCAGGGGGAGGACCCGCCCCCGATCATCATTCCCATCTACATCGATCCCAGCGGCAGCGTTTACGCGCGGACGGGGCACGGGCCGCTGGTGCCCCTCTCGGGAGCGACGGTCACCCTCCAGGCGAGCCGGAGCCATCGTGGCCCGTTCTCCCAGGTCCACAACCGGAGCGTCGTGATGTCGCCGGCCAACCGCCACAACCCCGACCGCACGAGCACCCTCGGGAGCTTTGGCTGGGATGTCCTCCCGGGCTTCTACCGCGTCTCCGCCAAGCATGCCGGGTGCCGGGCCGCGAGCGGCCGCGGCGCGAGCACGCTCACCAAGGTCCTGACCGTGCCCCCGCCCGCGCTCAACCTCAGCCTCGTACTCCGGTGCGCTCACCTGCGGCGCGCCAAGACACACGTCACCCTGCGCGCGCAAAAGGCGCCGATGGGACACGTCCTGCTCACGGCCCGCGTGCGCGGACGTCATCCCCGAGGCCTCGTGGAGTTCCTCGCCGGGCGTCGTGTCCTCGGGAGCGTGCCGGTCGACACCCGGGATGGCCGCGCGACATTGACGATCACCGCCCGCTCGACCCGCGGGTTCACGGCCCGGTACCAGGGCGACGGGCTCAACGCACCGAGCAGCGGCCGCGGCTGACGCGCCGGCGACGGCGCCGCGTGCAAGGCTTTGCTCAGTGTTCCACGTCGAAGTGCGTCAATTTCCGAACGTCGCGCGGAAATTCAACCTCTCGGAGGCGGACCTGAGCGCCAGCGTGCTCGTCCCCTGGATCCGGGGGCAGATCGTGAAGATCGGCGAGCGTGAATGGGAACCCAAGCGGGCCAAGCTCGTCGTCCTCGAGGGTCGCGAGCTGCGCGGCGACGAGATGGGGCTCGGGCGCGGGTGGGCCAACATCAGCCGCGAGGCGGAGAACGTCACCGACCGCGTGCTCGCGGCGGCGCGGGGGCAGGCGGCGCCGGGCGGCGCCCCCGAGGCCTCCGGGGAGGTGGCGGCGTTCAAGGACGTGGTCTGGACGCAGTGCGCCAGCGACCGGCTCGCCATTCCTCAGGTCATGTGGCTGGCCAACAGCAGGCACCCCGAGTGGCGCGTGAGCGACCGGCTCGCGCTCGCCGAGCGCGCGGTGTGGGAGCTCCTGCACGAAGGGCGACTGGTGATGCTCAGGCGCGCGAGCGCGGATGCAGGCCCGGAGTATCCCCCCGCCGCCCGCGCGGAGTGGGAGCCCGCGCTGCTGGCATGGAAGACGTGGTCTGACTCCGCCGACCCGCGCTGGTTCGTGGCCGCCGCGCCCGAGTGAGGGCTCAGGCCACGACCTCGGCGATCATCCGCGCGCGCTCCTCGTCGGAGGCGAACAGGTAGCGGTGGACGAGGAGCAGGCCATCGACGTCATGGACGTCGTCGTCGAAGTGGGGGACGAGGAGCAGGGGGCGCCCGTCGCCGTCGCGCTCGAGCCGGGCGATGTTTTTCGCGTCGCGCCGTGCGAGCACGTGGTAATCGTGGAAGTTCTCGGCCACCTGGGCGGCGAGCGCGTCACCGAGGTCGAGGCCCTCGCTGAGCGCGGCCGTGACCTCACTGGCCAGGTGCTCGCCCGAGCCGAGGATGTCGTGGTGCACCCGGTTGACGATCATCCCTGCGAAGGGAAACCCGGTGTCGCGCAGGGTGCGGCGGAACCAGATCGCCTCGTCGATCGGCTCGCGCTGAGCCGAGGTGACGAGGACGAAGGCGGTGGTGCTTGCCATGAGCATCTTCTCGACCGCGGCGGCCCGGACCCGGAAGTCCTCGGTCATGCCGCCGAGGAGGCGGAAGAAGGTCGAGAGGTCGGCGAGGAGGTCGATGCCGGTGACGCGCTGCAGGCCGGCGGCGAGCGCGCCGCTGCCCCGGCCGAGGATCTTCATGCCCAGCCCGGTGGGGCGCACGAACATCTTCAGCATCCGCCCCTCGAGGAAGGAAGTGAGCCGGCCGGGGGCGTCGAGGAAGTCGAGCGCGTTGCGCGAGGGCGGGGTGTCGAGGACGAGGAGGTCGAAGTCGTACTCGTTGTCGAGCTCGTGGAGCTTCGATACGGCGGTGAACTCCTGGGAGCCGGCGACGGCGGTGGAGAGCTCGCGGTAGACGCGGTTGGCGAGGATCTCCTCGGCGCTGCCGGGGTCGGGGGCCAGGCGCTCGATGAGCTCGTCGAACGTCCGCTTGGGATCGAGCATCATCGCCCACAGCTCGCCGCGGAGCTCGAGTCCTCCCGTGCGCAGGCGCTCGGGCGCTACGAGCCGGGGCTCGTTCTCGAGCTCCTCGAGGCCGAGGGCGCCCGCCAGGCGCTTGGCGGGGTCGATGGTCACCACCGCCACCTTCGCCCCCTGAGCCGCCATCCCCAGGGCGATGGCCGCGGAGGTGGTCGTCTTGCCCACCCCTCCCGACCCGCAGCACACGCAGATCCGCTTGCCGTCGAGGAGCCTCGCCACGCTCACTTAGGCGAGCTCCTCGGCGGCGCACGCAGCCGGCGTGCGCGGCGTACGGGTGCGACGGCGCTCGCGCGCGAGGCCGGCCCCGAGGGCGTCGGCGAGCCCTTCGAGCTCGGGGAAGCCGAGGTCCTCGGCGAACACGAAGGGGAGCTCGACGGGCCGCTCGCCGAGGCCGTCGGCGAGCCGGGCGAGCTGGCGCTGCTGGTTGGCGGCCCGGTCGCCCTCGGAGAGGGCGGCGCGCAGGGCGGCGCGGGCGAGCGGCGAGGGCGCATCCTCGGCCGCCTGGCGGAGCTGGATCACCTCGCCCGGGTCGAAGCGAGACGGATACACGGCGTTGACGATGACCTCGTGGAGGGCCAGACCGTCCTCGGCGAGGGCGTCGCGGAGCATCAGGGTCTCGGTCACCGGCATCTCCTCGGGCCGGGCGACGGCGAGGACCGCGGTGAAGCTGGGATCGGCGATGGTGGTGGCGATGGTCCGGCCCTGGTGGGCGATCGGGCCGACGCGGGCGATCTCGGCGAAGGTCCGCGGGGTGCGGAGGATGCCCAGGCCGTGCCCGCTCGCGGGGGCGTCGACGACCACGAGGTCGTAGGGCGCGGCCCCTCGGGTACGACGCTCGAGCTGGGCGAGCTCCCACACCTTGCCGACGGTGAGGAGCTCGCGCATGCCCGGTGTGGCCATGGCGAAGGCGTGGAAGAGCTTGCTCGAGCCCAGGGCGTGACCGACGGGGCCCACCTTGACCCGCAGGTACTCGTCCATCGCGTGCTCGGGATCGATCGAGATGGTGAAGAGGCCGGGGGCGAGCTCCTGCTCGACGAAGGTGTCGACGGCGACTCCGGACAGGGTGGCGCCGATGCGGTCCTGGGCGGCGAGCTCGACGACGATGGTGCGCAGGCCGGCGCGCGCCCCGAGCATGCCCAGGGAGATCGCGACGGTCGATTTGCCCACGCCACCTTTGCCGGTGACGAAGATGAGGCGCTTGTCAAGGAGGCCGGACACGGGTGGGGGGGCGGCGCGTCCCGGCCGCCGGCGCGGCCCATTTTACCGGCAGGGCGTGGAACGGTGTCCCGCACGCCGGTGGCGGCGTAGGCATCCTCCGCGGAGGATTTCCGGCCACCCCTGCGAATAGAGGCTCGTATGAGTTCCCCTAGGCATCGGAGCGCGCAGTGACCGGCACCGCGAAGGTGATTGCGTTCGCCAACCAGAAGGGTGGCGTCGCCAAGACCACGACGACGCTGAACCTCGCGGTGGCGTTCGCCGAGGAGGGCCATCGGGTCCTGTGCTGCGACATGGATCCGCAGGGCAACCTGACGATGTCGCAGGGTATCGATCCCGACGCGATCGACAAGTCGATGTACGACGTGCTCGTCCACAAGGTCCCGATCCGCGACGTCATCCGCCAGCGCGAGATCGACGTCGCCTGCGCCTCGATCGACCTCGCGGGCGCGGAGATCGCCATGTCGACGATGATCGGCCGCGAGCGCTCGCTCCAGAAGGCGCTAGCCGCCGTCGACGACGACTACGACTTCGTCTTCATCGACACGCCGCCGAGCCTCGGACTGCTCACCATCAACGCCCTCACCGCCGCGCACAAGGTAATCGTCCCCGTCCAGTGCGAATATCTGTCGATGCGCGGTCTCGTCCAGCTTCAGAACACGCTTGCGATGATCCGCGAGAACCTCAATCCGAATGTCGACATCGAGGGCATCCTCCCCACCATGGTTGACACCAGGACCCTCCACGCCAAGGAAGCGATCGAGCTCCTCGAGGAGAACTTCGGGGACCGCGTCTTCGCTTCCCGGATCAGAAAGACCGTGCGGTTCGCCGAGGCGCCTGTGAAGGGTATGTCGGTGCTCAAGTACGATCCCGACGGCATGGCTGCCCACTCCTACCGGCAGCTTGCGAAGGAGGTTCTCTCAAATGGCACCCGGTAAGCGCGCGAGCATGCGGGACGGCCCACTGGCAGCCCTGTTCCGCAAGACGACCGAGGACACCGAACCGATTCGCCCCGATGTCGAAGCGGGCGCACCGCCCGAGGAGTCGCAGACCTCTCGTAAGCCCGAGCCCGAGCCCGAGCTGGCCGCGCCCAAGCCGAAGCCGAAGCCGGAGCGCGAGCCGCGGGCCGTCGAGCGCGGCCCCGAGGCCGAGCGCGGCCCGGAGACCGAGCGCGGCCCCGAGGCCGAGCCTGAGCCCGAGCCGGTGGCCGAGCCCGTCGCCGAGTCCCCCGCCCGTCGCGAGGTCGAGCCCTCGGCGGCCGAGATCGAGGAGATCGCCGAGCCCGACCCCTACGCGAAGATGCCGACGCCCCAGGAGCGGCTGCGCCAGGTCTTCTCCTCCGACATCCCCATGAACCTGCTCGACCGCATGACCGTCGAGACGGCGGAGCCCGCGCCCGAGCCCGACGTCTTCGCGCGCCCCGAGCGCGCGGGCGAGCGGCCGTTCGCCACCGCGCGCACCGTCGGCTCGCCGGTGCTCCGCGTCGTAGGCGTCGGCGGTGCCGGCGTCAACGCCGTCAACCGGATGGTGGAAGCGGAGATCGAGGGCGTCGAGTTCCTCGCCATCAATACCGATCTGCAGTCCCTGCAGGTGTCGGCCGCCCACGAGACCCTGCACATCGGCGACGGTGTCACCCGGGGCCTCGGGTCGGGCTCGAACCCCGACCTCGGCCGCCGGGCCGCGGTCGAGGAGCACGACCGCATCAAGGCCATGCTCCGGGGGTCGGACATGGTCTTCATCGCCGCCGGCGCCGGCGGCGGGACGGGCACGGGAGCGGCTCCGGTGGTCGCGCACATCTCCCGCGAGCTCGGCGCGCTCACCGTGGGCATCGTCACCCGGCCCTTCCAGTTCGAGGGGACGCGGCGCCGCGAGCAGGCCGAGGCGGGAATCGCCGCGCTCGCCGAAGAGGTCGACACGCTGATCGTCGTCCCCAACAACCGGCTCCTCTCGGTGCTCGACCGCAACACGTCGATGGTCGAGGCCTTCCGGGTCGCCGACGACGTGCTGCGCCAGGGCGTGCAGGGGATCTCGGACCTGGTGACCCTGCCGGGGCTGATCAATCTCGACTTCGCCGACGTGCGCACGATCATGTCCGATGCCGGAAACGCCCTGCTCGGGATCGGCCTGGGCATGGGGGACCGCCGCGCCATCGATGCCGCCGAGCAGGCGGTGTCCTCGCCCCTGCTCGAGACGAGCATGGACGGCGCGCACTCGATCCTCCTCTCGATCACCGGCGGCCACGATCTCTCCCTGTGGGAGGTCAACGAAGCGGCCAAGGCGGTCGCCTCCGCGGCCCACCCCGACGCCAACATCATCTTCGGCGCCATGCTCGACGAGAAGCTCGAGGACCAGGTGTGGGTGACGGTGGTGGCCACCGGCTTCGGGGAGGGCCGCTCCCGCCCCCAGCGCGAGGAGCGCGATCCCGCCTCGATGCGGTCCGAACAAGAGCGTCCTGCCTCGCGGCGCGACGATTGGCGCGACGACGGTCCCCGCGACCGCGACCGCGACCGCGACCGCGAGCCCAGGCGCGAGCCGCTGCGCGAGCCCCACGGCGAGCCGCGGGTCACACGCCGGCGTGAGCGGCCCGCGAGCACGTCGTTCGAGCTCGACGTGCCTGAGTTCATCCCCCGCCGCTGAGCACGACGAGTCCGCAGCTCGGCGTCATCGCCGCCGGCCACCCGCTCACCGCGCGGGCCGGGGCCGACGTCCTGGGCACGGGCGGCAACGCCGTCGACGCGGCGCTCGCCGCCATGCTCGTCTCCTTCGTGTGCGAGCCCCTGCTCACGGGGCTGGGCGCCGGTGGCTACATGCTCGTCGTCTCGCCCGGGCAGGCGCCCGTGCTCCTGGACTTCTTCGTCGAGGCGCCTGGGCGCGGACCTGGCGCCGCCCGCATGGCCGAGCTCGTCCCCGTCACCGTCTCCTTCGGGGACGCCGTCCAGGTCTTCAACATCGGCGCCGCCTCGGTCGGCACCTACGGGACGCCGGCCGGGCTGTGCGAGGCCGCCGATCGCTTCGGCCGGATCCCCCTCTCAGAGCTCGTTCCCCGGGCCGCGGCGCTCGCCCGCGAGGGGGTCAAGCTCAGCGTCGAGCAGGCCTACGTGCTCGAGATCCTCGCCGGGGTGGCCACCGCCACCCCCGAGGGCGCGGCCATCTTCGCCCCCCACGGCGCGGTACTGCGAGCCGGGGACACGATCCGCCAGCCCGAGCTCGCCGACGCCCTCGAGCGGCTGGGGGCGGAGGGCGCGGCGCCGTTCTACACCGGGGAGATCGCCGACACCGTCGCCGCGTGGATCGGCGAGCGCGGCGGGATGCTCACCGCCGAGGACCTGGCCGCCTACCAGGTGCGCGATCGCGAGCCCGTGCAGGTCCCCTACCGCGGGCGCCAGGTGCTCACCAACCCGCCCCCGTCGGCGGGGGGCATCCTCATCGCCTACGCCCTGGCCCTGCTCGAGGCCGACGGCCGCCCGCCTGACCTCGGGCGCCTCGTCGAGGTCATGGAGCGCGCTCAGAGCGAGCGCACGCCCGAGTTCCTGGCCGGGCTCGACGAGCCCGACTTCGCGCCCCGCTTCCTGTCCTCGCGGGGGATCGGCACGGGCCCGCTCGGCTCGACGACGCATATCGCCGTGCTCGACGAGGACGGGTGCGCGTGCTCGGTAACGTGCTCCAACGGCTCGTGCTCGGGCGAGGTCGTCCCCGGGACCGGGATCCACCTCAACAACATGCTCGGTGAGCAGGACCTCAATCCCCTCGGATTTCACCGCCACCCACCGGGCCGGCGGATGCCGAGCATGATGGCTCCCACCGTCGTGCTCCGGGACGGCTCGCCCGAGGTCGTGCTCGGGAGCGCCGGGTCGAACCGGATCCGCTCGGCGATCCTCCAGACGATCATCCGCATCGTCGACGAGGGCCGGCCCGCCGGCCCCGCCGTCCAGGCCCCCCGGGTCCACTTCGAGGACGGCATCGTCTACGTCGAGCCGGGGATCGACACAGCCGCCCTCGAGGCCGAGGGACGGGCGGTCGCGCGCTTCCGCGACCGCAACCTGTTCTTCGGGGGCGTCCAGGCCGTCGAGCGCGACCGGGTAAGAGGATTCTCAGGTGGCGGCGACGAGCGGCGCGGGGGAGCGGCGATCGTCGTGCCCGCGGGCGTCTGAGATGCCGCGGTCTGCGCCGCGCCGGACGGCGCCGACGGCGCTCGTGGCCGCCGCCCTGGCCGCCGCCGCGGCGACCGTGCTGCTGGCGGGGTGCGGGCTCGCCGTGCAGGCTCCCGATCTCTTCGCGGTGACCCGGACCGGGGGCGCCGGCAAGCCGCTCACGATCGTCATAAACGACAGCGGCACGGTGAGTTGCGACCGCGGGCCCGCCAAGCCGATCTCCGACCGGCTCCTCGTCGTCGCGCGCTCGCTCGTCGGCCAGCTCGACTCCGATGCCCTCAAGAAACTCAAGCCCCCGTCGCCGCCGCACAGCTTCTACCGCTTCCAGGTCCGCCTCGAGAAAGGGTCGTTCTCCTTCCCCGATACCTCCGCGGCGCACCGGCCCGAGCTCGCGAAGCTCGAGCAGTTCCTCCTCCAGGTGGAACCGCTGTGCGGAGCCGGGGGTTAGGCAGGCTTAAGGCTTCGGCCGGTAGGGTTCCGCGCCGTGCACTTGTTCATCGCCGGCGTCACGCACGTCTCGAACCCGATCACCACCTTTCAGGCCGTGGTCCTCGGGGTCCTCCAGGGCGTGAGCGAGCTCTTCCCGGTTTCGAGCCTCGGCCACACCGTGCTCTTCCCGACCCTGTTCGGCTGGGACAACCTGGTAAGAGCCCAGTCCCGGCCCGAGTCGTTCTGGCTCGCCTTCGTCGTCATGCTCCACGTGGGGAGCGCGGTCGCCCTGCTCATCTACTTCTGGCGCGACTGGATCGAGATCATCACCGCCTTCTTCCGCACCCTGCCCAAGCGGCGCATCGACACCCCGACCGAGCGGCTGGCGTGGCTCATCGTGGTGGCGAGCGTCCCCGTCGGCATCCTCGGGGTAGCGCTCGAGCACACGGTGCGGGTGGCGCTGGCGAAACCGGCGGCGGCGGCGATCTTCCTAATGGTCAACGGGGTCATCCTCATCGGCGCCGAGCAGCTCCGCCGGCGCGCCGAGGTGCGCGAGCTCGCGGTCCGCGAGGGCGCCAAGAAGGACGGCGGGCGTAAGCTCGAGACGCTCGAGTTCAAGGAGGCGGCGGTCATCGGACTGGCCGAGGCGACCGCCCTGATCCCGGGTATCAGCCGCGATGGCATCGCCATGTCGGCCGGGCTCGCGCGTGGGCTCGACAATGCCGACGCCGCCCGCTACGCCTTCCTCCTCGCCACCCCGATCATCCTCGTCGCCGGCCTGTACAAGATCAGCGACCTCACCGGCCCCCTCGGCGATCACGGAGTACGCAAGGAGGCGCTCATCGCCGCCGTGTGCGCCGCCATCGCCGGAGTATTCACCGTGCACTACCTGACCCGGTACTTCCGCACCCGGAACCTGATCCCCTTCGGGATCTACTGCCTGATCTTCGGCGCCTTCATGGTCGTCTACACCGCGGTGAATTAGCCCTCCGACGCGCCGCTGTCAGCGCGCGGAGCCGCGTTGCGCCTCTGACCTGCATCTGATATATCACTGTCGATGGTTGCCACGGCAGAGTCCTCACGGCAGCTGCCGTCCTCCCAGCGGGTCGTGATCATCGGGGCGGGGATCGTCGGCAACAGCCTCGCCTACCACCTGACGCAGCTCGGCGTGAGCGACGTCACCCTGCTCGACCAGGGACCCCTGCCCAACCCCGGCGGCTCGACGGGACACGCGTCGAACTTCATCTTCCCCGTCGACCACTCCAAGGAGATGACCTCGCTCACCCTCGAGAGCGTGCGCCAGTACGAGGAGCTCGGCGTGTTCACCCGGAGCGGGGGGATAGAGATCGCCCGCACCGAGCAGCGCATGCAGGAGTTCGCGCGCCGGATGGCCTCGGCGCGGTCGTGGGGGATCGAGCCGGTGTCGCTCCTCACCCCGCTGGAGATCAAGGAGCTCGTGCCCTTCATCGACGAGGAGCTCATCCTCGGCGGCTTCTACACGCCGGGGGCGGGCGTGGTCGACTCGCTCCGGGCCGCCACCATCATGCGCGAGCGCGCCGCCGAGGCGGGGCTCACCGTGGCCGCCAACACCGAGGTGCTCGGCTTCGAGATCGAAAACGGCCGCGTGCACCGCGTCCGCACCACCCGCGGCGACATCGAAGCCGAACGAGTCGTGATCGCCTGCGGGGCTTGGAGCCCGCGGCTGGCCGCGATGGCCGGGGCGTCGATTCCCCTCACCCCCATGGTCCACCAGATGATCGACATCGGGCCCGTGCCCCGCTTCGCCGACGCCAAGGGGATGATCGAGTACCCCATCGTCCGCGATATGGACACCAACATGTACGAGCGCCAGGAGGGCACCGGCCTCGAGATCGGCTCCTACGCCCACCGGCCCATCGCCCTCGACGCCGACGAGATCCCCTCGATCGAGGAGTCGGCGCTCACCCCCACCGAGCTCCCCTTCACCCAGGACGACTTCGATCCCCAGATGGAGATCGCCCTCGAGCTCATGCCCGAGATCGTCGGGGACGAGAGCGTGGGGGTGAAGTACGCCATCAACGGCGTGCTCTCGGTGACCCTCGACGGCATGCCCCTGATCGGGGAGACGCCCGAGGTGCGCGGGCTGTGGTCGGCGGCGGCGATCTGGATCAAGGAGGGCCCCGGCGCGGGCAAGACGGTGGCCGAGCTCATGGTTCACGGCGAGTCGGAGATCGACGTCTACGAGTCGAACGTCGCCCGGGCCTACCCGTGCCAGCGCACCAAAGCCCACGTCAAGGCGCGCGCCGCGGAGGGCTTCAACAAGATGTACGGGATCGTCCATCCCGGCGAGCAGTGGGAGTCCGACCGCCGCGTCCGGCTCTCGCCCTTCCACGAGCGCGAGCGCGAGCTCGGGGCGATGTTCTTCGAGACCGTGGGGTGGGAGCGGCCCCAGTGGTACGAGTCCAACGCGCCCCTGCTCGAGGAGTACGGCGACCGCGTGACCCGGCGCGAGGCCGAGTGGGAGTCGCGCTGGTGGTCGCCGATCATCAGCGCCGAGCATCTGGCCATGCGCGACCGCGCCGCCATCGTCGACCTCACCGCCTTCGCCCTCTTCGACATCACCGGCCCGGGCGCCCTCGATGCCGTTCAGGCGATCGCCATGCGCCAGACGGACGTGGCCGTCGGGCGCGTCGTCTACACGCCGATCCTCACCCCCTCGGGCGGCTTCAAGGCCGACCTGACGATCATGCGCCTGGGCGAGGATGTCTTCCGCGTGGTCACCGGCGGCGCCTACGGGATGTCCGACCTCAAGTGGTTCGCCGACCACCTTCCCCGGGACGGCTCGGCGCAGCTCCACGACGAGACGAGCTCGTGGTGCACGCTCGGGCTGTGGGGACCGCGGGCCCGGGACATCCTCGCGAGCGTGACCGGCGAGGACGTCTCGAACGAGGGCTTCCCCTTCGCCCGCTGCCGGACGATCGAGGTCGGGTCCCTGTCGGTGCTCGCCTCGCGCATCTCCTATGTGGGCGACCTCGGCTGGGAGCTCTACGTCCCCATCGAGCAGGGGGCGCGCCTGTGGGACATCGTCGCCGAGGCGGGAGCGCCGCACGGCCTCGTCCCCGCGGGGATCGGCGTCTACGGGACCACTGGTCGCCTGGAGAAGTGCTACCGCGCCTACGGGGCCGAGCTCGAGGGCGACTTCAACGTCGTCGAGGCGGGGATGGCGTGGGGCAAGGTCAAGGACGAGGACTTCATCGGCAAGGAGGCCCACGTGCGCCACCGCGAGGAGGACCCGGCGGCGATCATGTGCACCCTCACCGTCGACGATCACACCTCCTCCTCCGGGGTCAAGCGCTACATGATGGGCGGCGAACCGGTGCTCACCCCCGACGGCGAGGCGCTGACCGATGCCAAGGGCCGGCGCTCCTACGTCACCAGCGCCGGCGCCGGGCCCTCCACCGGACGGCACATCCTCATGAGCTACCTGCCGCCCGAGCACGCCGTCGAGGGCGCCAAGCTCGCCGTCGAGTACATGGCGGAGCGCTACCCGGTGACCGTGGCGGTGGCGGGCTCGACTCCGCTCTTCGACCCCGAGAACACGCGGGTGCGGTCGTGAACGTTCTTGTCTGCGTCAAGCGGGTCCCCTTGACGGGCGGCAAGATCGTCCTCACCGAGGACGAGCGGGCGATCTCCACCCGCCACCTGGGCTTCACCATCAGCCCCCACGAGGAGTGCGGCGCCGAGGAGGCGATCCGCCTCGTCGAGGCCCACGGGGGCACGAGCACGGTGCTCACCCTCGGGCCCGTCGAGGCCGAGGAGCAGCTCCGCGACATGATGGCCATCGGCATCGATCGCGCCGTCCATCTCCTCAGCGACGGCGGCGAGTGGGACCCGCAGGCCACAGCGGCGGCGATCGTCACGGCCATCCGCGCCGAGGACGAGGCCCCGGACCTCATCCTCTTCGGCAACGAGTCGGCCGACGCCGGTAATTACCAGGTGGCGATTCGCGTGGCCCACGCGCTCGGGCTCCCGTGCGTTACCGGGGTCAAGGGCATGAGCGTCGAGGGCGCAAGCGTGCGCTGCGAGCAGGAGGTGCCCGACGGGCGCGACGTCTACGTCGTGCCGATGCCCGCCGTCCTCACCGTCAAGGAGGGGCTCAACCTCCCGCGCTATCCCTCGGTGCCCGGGCGCCTGCGGGCCAAGCGCAAGCCGGTCGCCGCCTCTCGGCCCACGCGCCCGGACGCGCGCCTGGAGATGGTGCGCCTCGTGCTCCCGCCGGGCTTGGGCAAGCACGCCGAGGTCCTCGGGCGCGGACCCGAGGCGGCCCCCGCCGTGATCGGGGTCCTCCAGGAGCTCGGGCTCGTATGACCGTCCTCGTCTTCGTCGAGAGCCCCGATGACGAGCTCTCCCAGCAGGCGCTGACCTTCGCGCGAGGTCTCGGCGACGAGGTGCACGCCGCGCTCATGGGCGAGCACGCGGGGCCCGACGGGCTCGCCGCCTACGACGTCTCCGTCGCCCACGTGGCCCGCGGGCTCGATGTCTACGCCCCCGCCGCCTGGGCTCAGGCGATCGTCGAGCTCGTCGAGCGCACCGCGCCCGCGGCGGTGGTGGGACCGGGCAGCGATCGCGGCAACGAGGTGCTCGCCCACGTCGCCGCCAAGCTCGACCAGCCGCTGGCCGCCAACTGCACGTCAGCCACTCCCGGCGATCCTCCCACCCTCACGCGCGTGCGCTGGGGAGGGAGCCTGCTCGAGGAGGCGCGCCTGCACGGCGCCCCCATGCTCGTGACCGCGGCCCCCCACGCGGTCACGGCCGAGACGGTGGCAAATGCCCCCGTCACCGTCTCGGCCACGGACTTCACCCCCGCCGTCTCCGAGGCCGACCTCGTCGCCCGCGTGTCCGAGCGCGCGGGCGCGGTGGCCGCCGGCGTCTCCCTCACCGATGCCGACGTCGTCGTCTCCGGGGGCCGCGGGGTGGGCTCGGCCGCGGGGTTCTCGGTGCTCGAGGAGCTCGCCGAGCTCCTCGGCGGGGCGGTGGGGTGCTCGCGGGCGGTCACGAGCGCGGGCTGGCGGCCCCACACCGACCAGGTGGGCCAGACGGGCACCAAGATCGCGCCGGAGATCTACATCGCCTGCGGGATCAGCGGCGCCACCCAGCACATGGCGGGATGCAAGGGTGCCAAGAAGCTCCTGGCCATCAATCCCGACGGCGATGCCTCGATCTTCGCCAGCGCCGACTACGCGGTGATCGGCGACCTGCACGAGATCGTTCCGGCGATCTCGGCGGAGATCCGCAAGGCGAGGAGCGGGTGATCGAAGCTCTCTCCGCCGTCCTCCTCGCCGCCGCCCTCGCGGTGAGCGGCACCTTGTTCGCCCGCCGCGCGCGCGTGCTCCTGGGACTCGTGCGCGCCGGCGCGCCCGTCGAGCGTACCGGCAACCTCCCGCGCCGGGCCCGCAACGAGGCGAGCATCGTCCTCGGCCAGCGCAAGCTCCTGCAGCGCCTCGGTCCCGGCCTCACGCACGCGTTCATCTTCTGGGGCTTCCTCGTCCTCGCGCCCACCATCCTCATCGCCATGATCGGCGTCGTCGACAAGCGGGCGACGCTCCCTTGGCTCGGCCACCAGGGCTGGTACGCCGTGCTCGTCGACGTGTTCGCCGTGCTCGTCCTCGTCGGCGTCCTCGCCGCCCTGTGGGTGCGCAAGGTCCAGCGCCCGCCCCGCTTCGAAGGCAGCCACCTGGGCGAGGCCGACCTGATCCTGGCGATGATCGCCACTATCGCCTTGAGCCTGCTCCTGTGGCACGCCACCCGCATCGCCCTCGGGCTCAACGAATGGCCGCGCGGCGCGGCCCCGGTGGCGAACGCGCTCTCGCACCTGTTCGGCCGCGATCAGGCGACGCGCGTGCTCGAGCGCGTGTCCGTGTGGGCCCACGTCCTCACCATCCTCGCCTTCCTCGCCTACCTGCCGCGCTCCAAGCACCTGCACATCGCCACCGCCCCGTTCAACGTGTGGTTCGGGCGCACCGGCCCCGGAGGCCGGCTCGAGCCGCTGCGCTTCGACGACGAGGACGTTCCCGAGGAGGACATCCGCTTCGGCGCAGGCACGGCGGGCGACCTGACCTGGAAGCAGGTCCTCGACACCTTCTCGTGCACGGAGTGCGGGCGCTGCCAGGACGCGTGCCCGGCCTTCGCCACCGGCAAGGAGCTCTCGCCCAAGCTCCTGATCATGGGCCTGCGCGACCAGGTCCTCGCCCAGGCGTCCACGCCGCTCGTGCCCGGCTCGGTGAGCGAGGCGCCCACCCCGCTCGTGCCCGGCGCGGTGAGCGAGGAGGTGGTGTGGGACTGCGTGACGTGCGGGGCGTGCGTGCAGGCGTGCCCGGTCTCGATCGAGCACGTCGATCACATCATCGACCTCCGGCGCCACCTGGTGATGGTCGAGTCGAGCTTCCCGGCCGAGGCCGAGCCCATGCTCCGCGACGTCGAGCGGGCCTCGAACCCGTGGGGGAAGGCCCAGTCCCAGCGCGCCGACTGGGCCGCCGAGCTCGGCGTCCGCGTGCTCGAGCCCGGAGATCCGGCCCCCGAGTATCTCTACTGGGTGGGCTGCGCCTCGTCGTTCGACGAGCGCGCCCGGCACACCGCCGCGTCGACGGCGAAGCTGCTCCAGGCCGCGGGGGTCGACTTCGCCATCCTCGGGCCACGCGAGAGCTGCACCGGGGACCCGGCGCGGCGGATGGGCAACGAGTACGTGTTCCAGGCCTTCGCCGAGGAGAACGTCGCCACCCTCAACGAGGCGGGCATCACCAAGATCGTCGCCAACTGCCCCCACTGCTTCAACACCCTGGCCAACGAGTACCCCGACTTCGGCGGCCGCTACCAGGTCATCCACCACTCCGAGCTCCTCGCCGCCCTCCTCGCCGAGGGCAAGCTCGCGCCCCGGCGCTCGGACACCCTGTCGATCACCTATCACGACTCCTGCTACCTGGCGCGCCACAACGACGTCCTCGCCGAGCCGCGGGCCCTCGTCTCCGCCGTGGGCCGGCCCGTGGAGATGCAGCGCAGCGGCAAGAGCACCTTCTGCTGCGGGGCGGGCGGCGCTCACATGTGGATGGAGGAGCGCGCCAAGCCCATCAACCTCGAGCGCGTGCGCGAGGCGGCGGCCACGGGCGCGGACACCCTCGCCGTCGCCTGCCCGTTCTGCACGGTGATGCTCGACGACGGCGTGCAGGGGGGAGACGCGGATCTGCGGGTCGTCGACGTCGCCGTGTTGCTGGCCGAGGCGCTCGAGGGAGAGGAGCCGGTGAGCGCGGAGGACGAGGTCGACAGCGGGCCGTGCCGATGACCACCGCAGTGCTCGGTTGGTGCTCTTGGAGCGACGCGTGATCGCATCCGAGCGCGATCAGGAGGAGAGGTTGTCGACCTTTCGGCCCGGGTAACCATCTACCTGTTAGGCCGACGTCGGCGTAACCGGTGCGGTTCAGTCCAGGCTTGCTTCTCCGTTGTCTGTGAGGAGAGGGAGGTCGACATGTCTGATCGTGGCCACGTGCCGGGCGCCGATGTCCGTGAGCAGGATCGTGCGGAGCGTGCGGGAGTCGATGAGCTGTTAGGGCGTATCGCCGCTATCTGCTGGGTGAGCGTGAGCTCGACCCGACGACTGTCGGCGCGCCCGCAGGGATTCTGCATTTGGTGCTGATCAGACACCGGGCGGCTCGTCGCCCGCGTGGCGCGGCATGCCCGCTTTGCCGCTTATCCGGTGCTCCTCGGGCACGGCTGCTTCGAGGTCACCGGCGCCCGAAGCGGGCACATCGCCGTTGCTAGCGTCCGAGTCCGATTCCGAGGATCAACACGCCAGCATTTTCTGGATCGCTTGGCGGGTGACTCCGAGCTCGCGGGCGATGTCAGCCTGGGACACTCCGTCCTTCATCAGTCCTTGCATGAGGTCTCGCCGTTCCGCGGAGAACTGGCGCGCGATCATGGTGTGCTTGATCGCCTCGGCTCTAACTTCGCGGATCCGGTCGAACGTCTCTTGGTGGTCTGCGTTGATCGTCATACCAACAGCATGACAATCCCGGGTTGTCATGTCAACCTCTGGTTGTCGCCGATCGTTCCAGGATTTACGACTGGACTGCGGATCACTAGCCGCGCTGAGCAAATGACAGCACTCCGCGTGGCTGGTTTGCCGCTCAGGCAGTTACGTCGCATGAGCACGTCTAACGGCTGGTCCGGGCGCGGGAAGCAGTCACAGAGCCCCCTCGCCGCCTTGTTCGCTGATCCTTCGGTATCTGAGACTGTCGCGGCGGTCAGCGGAGCGACTGGAGGAGGTCGATGAGTTCGTCTCCAGCGTAGCCGTGTTTGCGGGCAACAGCGATGAGCGCCTTTGCTTGGGTGATGACTGCGGTTCGGTCGGGGGTGCCGCTGACGGTGATGCCGCGGCCACGGCGGAATTCCAGTAGGCCTTCGTCGCGGAGCTTGCGGAGGGCTCGTAGCACGGTGTTGGTGTTGACGCCGATGACAGCGGCGAGGTCTTTGGCTGGGGGGAGGCGTTCGCCTGGTCTGGCTTCGCCGTCGGCGATCGCGCGCCGGATCTCTGCTGCGACCTGCTCGTGCAGATCGGTGGGATCGGCTTGATCGATCTTGACGGCGAACATGATGCTAGTTATCTTAGTCTCATTATGGCGCTTGGACAAGGCGTAGCTTGAGCGCCCCAGCTCCCCCGCAGACTCCTCCGCGCGAGGATGCCGAGGCGCTGATCGAGGAGGCATGGCACCACGCCCGTCGCCGTCAGCGCCGCCGACGCCTCGCAGTCCTGCCCGGGGTGGGACTGGCTGCATTGGTCGTGTTCGTGTGGACGGCGGTATCAGATGGCGGCGCGACTCGGCACGGTTCCGCCGGACGCACCGGAGGTGCTGCTCGCGTTCACGGTCTGCCGCGCTACCGCTACACCCGCGCGGTGATCTCCGCTGGCCCAGGCTCTGGGCTGCCGGGGACGTCGGTGACGGTCGAGAACTGGGTGGGCGCGGACGGCAGCTGGCGCCTGCGTGAAACGTTGCTGGGTGGCGCCCCGGGCTCCCTGGATGTCGTGATGGCCGGAGACGGTCTGCTGCCTCCCCAGACCAACGCGTACGGAGCCTTTGACGGCGTCCCGTTTAATCCGCACGATCCGGGTGACGGGCTGTTCACCGCTATCCAACTCGCCTCGCTCCCGACGAGTACCAGCGCGCTCGCCACCCGGCTGCAGCAGGCGGTCGTCGCTGAGGATCTGCGCAACCTCAACGCGTATCTCGGACCCGGCCCGCACACCGCCGCCCAGCTTCGACACCTCAGGCACGTGTTCCTCGCCCGGCGCGTAGGTCAGACAGTGCTCGCCATCGCAGACCTCGACATGACGCCCTTGCCCCATTCGCTGACCTACGCGTTGTACCGGATCGCTCGCGAGCTGCCAGGCACCCACGTTACCGTTGCCGGCCATGGAGCACAGCGCCGCGAGGTGACAATCACGGCCGGTGGATACTCGATGAACTTCGACGACCAGACCGGGACGCTTCGGTCAGGATCGACCGGCGTCTTCTTTAACCAAGGCAGCGCCGACACGATCGTCGCTCAGGGCACGGTCTCCAGCCTCGACGCGATCCCCAAGGGGATCGCGCCCGTCCCGAGCCGTGTCGCGCGACCGCCGACAATCACGATCACCCCCCGCACCGGCACCCGCACAACG
>DASZKU010000256.1:0-30333 GCA_035552815.1 Solirubrobacteraceae bacterium
ATCGAGCCCATGATCGCGAAGGCGTACCGTATCGGACGGTAGGTCTCGAAGGCTCGATGCGTGAGAAGCCGGTGGAAGCCGACGGTGATTCCCGAGGCGCTGATCACGTACATAACGCCGAAGATGACGATGTCGCGGACGTGCAGGGCATGGCCCCAGGCCAGCACCGCGGCCGCGATCACGGCGAGGAAGGGGACGAGTACGGCACCAATATTGACGTTTCGTTCAGTTCTGGTCATGGAACCAACGTACATACGTCCCACACAATATTCTTGCCATGATCCCAAGGACTCCACCGGCCCTTTATGACAATCCAACAAGAAATTCCTCTCGAGCGCCCCTGGCAGGCCGTGCCCGCCGAGCTCCGGCCGATCCTCGAGCCCGAGCTCGGCACCATCGCCGAGGACATCATCCGCTCGATCGTCAGAGCCATTCCCGCCTACCGGCGCCCGATGCGCGGCGCCTTCGGGCGCGGCGTCCACACCGCCATCGATCAGGCGCTGCGCCAGTTCCTCGACCAGATGGGCCGCCCCATCCCCGCCGAGCGGCCCGGTCGCGAGGTCTACCTCGCCCTCGGGCGCGGGGAGCTCCGCTCCGGGCGCTCGCTCGACGCGCTCCAGCTCGCCTACCGGATCGGGGCCCGGGTGGCGTGGCGGCGCTTCGCGGCGGCAGCCCGCGCCGCCGGCGTCGACGGCCCTACCCAGGCGCTCCTCGCCGAGGCGATCTTCGCCTACATCGACGAGCTCTCGGCCGAGTCCGTCGAGGGCTACGCGCTCGAGCAGGCCGTCGACGCCGGCGAGCGCCAGCGCCAGCAGTCGGCCCTCGTCCGTGCCGTCGTGTCGGGCGGCCCCGAGGACATCGACCGGCTCGGGGTCACCGTCGGCTGGAGTCCGCCGAGGACCCTCGCCGTCCTCGTCTCACGCCACCGCCATCCCGAGCGTCTCGTCGCCCTCGCCGGCGAGGGCGCCGTCGGGGGAACTGTGGAAGAGCACGTCGTCCTCGTCGTCCCCGATCCCGACGCGCCCGGCCGCCGCGCGCGCATCACCCGGGCCTTCGGCAGCCGGACCGCCGTCCTCGGCCCCACCGTCGCACTCGAGCACGCCCACGCGAGCTACGACCGCGCCCTGCGCTGCTCGGTCCTCCAGGAGGCGGGGGTCATCCCCGCCGACGGCCTCGCTGACTCGGCCGATCACCTCGCCGCCCTCGTCGTCCACGCCGACCCCCAGGCGCTCGCCGACCTTGCCGCCCGTCGCCTCGCCGCGCTCGACACGCTCACCCCGATGCAGCGCGAGCGGATGCAGAGCACGCTCGCCGCCTGGCTGGCGCGCGACGGGAGCGTCGCCGAAGCCGCCGCCGACCTCGTCGTCCACCCCCAGACCGTGCGCTACCGGGTGGCGCGCCTGCGCGAGCTCCTCGGCGACCAGCTCGACGACGCCGACGCCCGCTTCGAGCTCGCGCTCGCCCTCAGAGCGTCAACCGGCTAGCCCTTCTCCCCAAGCTCGAGCACGGCGAGGAAGGCCTCCTGGGGCACCTCGATCCGCCCCACCTGCTTCATCCGCTTCTTGCCCTTCTTCTGCTGTTCGAGGAGCTTGCGCTTACGCGAGATGTCGCCGCCGTAGCACTTGGCGATGACGTCCTTGCGATAGGCCTTGATCGTCTCCCGCGCCACGATGCGCGAGCCGATGGCCGCCTGGATGGGGACGTCGTACTGCTGGCGAGGAATGCGCTGGCGGAGCTTCTCGGCCATCGTCCGCCCGATGTCGGCGGCCTTCGAGCGGTGCACGAGCATCGACAGCGCGTCCACCGGGTCGCCCGCCAGCAAGATGTCGAGCTTGACGAGATCCGACTCCCGCAGCCCGATGAGGTCGTAGTCGAGCGAGGCGTAGCCCCGCGTGCGCGACTTGAGCTGGTCGAAGAAGTCGAGGACGATCTCGGCCAGGGGCAGGTCGTAGGTGATCTGCAGGCGCTCGGCCGAGAGGTAGTGCATCCCCGCGTGGTCGCCGCGGCGCTCCTGGCACAGCTCCATGATCTGCCCGACGTATTCCTTGGGGGTGAGGATCGAGGCGCGGATATAGGGCTCGCGCACTTCGGCGACCTTGGTCGGGTCGGGCATGTCGTTGGGCGAGTGGACGGGGAGGACGACGCCGTCGGTGAGCGTCACCTCGTACTCGACGCTCGGCATCGTGGCCAGGAGCTCGAGGTCGTACTCGCGCTCGAGCCGCTCGCGCACGATATCCATGTGCAGGAGCCCGAGGAATCCGCAGCGGAATCCGAACCCGAGCGCGTCCGAGGTCTCGGGCTCCCAGGACAGCGCGGCGTCGTTCAGCGTCAGCTTCTCGAGCGCATCCCGGAGATCGGGGTAGGCGTCCGAATCGATCGGGAACAGGCCGCAGAACACCATCGGCTTGACCTCGCGGTAGCCGGGCAGCGGCTCACTCGCCGGGCGCCGCAACGTCGTCAGCGTGTCACCCACGCGCAGGCGGGTGACGTCCTTGATCCCGGTGATGAGGTATCCGACCTCCCCGGGCCCCAGCGAGCCGGCGGAGATCATCTGCGGTGAGAAGAAGCCGATGTCGTCGATCTCGGCCTCGGTGCCCGCCTGCATGGCCCGGATCGCCTCACCCTTCGTGAAGGTCCCGTCCACGACCCGGATGTAAGCGATCACCCCCCGGTACTGGTCGAACTCGGAGTCGAAGATCAGCGCCCGCGGCGGGGCGTCGGGATCGCCGCTCGGAGGCGGCACGCGGGCGATGAGCTCGTCGAGGACCTCGCGGATCCCCTCGCCGGTCTTGGCGCTGATCCGCAGCACGTCCTCGGCGGGCTCGCCGAGAAGCTCGGCGACCTCCTCGGCCACCCGCTCGGGTTCGGCGCCCGGGAGGTCGACCTTGTTCAGGCACGGGATGAGCTCGAGCCCCGACTCGACGGCCAGGTAGGTGTTGGCGACGGTCTGCGCCTCGACGCCCTGGGATGCGTCGACGACGAGGAGCGCCCCCTCGCACGCGGCCAGCGAGCGGGAGACCTCGTAGGTGAAGTCGACGTGGCCGGGGGTGTCGATGAGGTGGAGCTGGTAGGTCTCACCGTCCCCGGCGGTGTAGGAGACGCGCACGGCCTGCGCCTTAATGGTGATCCCGCGCTCGCGCTCGAGGTCCATCGAATCGAGCACCTGGGCGCGCATCGACCGCGCGTCGACGGTATGCGTGAGCTCGAGAATGCGGTCGGCCAGCGTCGACTTGCCGTGGTCGATGTGGGCGATGATCGAGAAGTTGCGGATGTGTGCCTGGTCGGCCATACGTCATGAAGGTTACGTTGGCCGATTACAGAGCTTGAATTCGCGCCCGCGAATTCAACACCACGCTCGTGCTCGAAACGGCTAGCGCGGGAGCGCGCGCGCCCGCGACTTCATCACGTACATCGCGCGGTCGGCGGCCGCCACGGTGGCGGCCACCGAACCCCGGGGCGGGACCGACGCGCAGCCGAGCGACCACCGTACCGGCCCTGCCGCCTCCATGCGCGCGCCGAGTTCCTCGCACCAGGCGCCCGCGCGTCGCTCGTCGGTGTAGCGCAAGAGGACGCCGAACTCGTCGCCCCCGATCCGGGCCACGAGATCGGTCGAGCGCACCGCCGCGGCGAGGAGCGCGGCGCATCGGCACAGCAGGTCGTCGCCGGCACCGTGCCCGGATTCATCGTTGACCGCCTTGAGCCCGTCGACATCGACGATCACCACCGAGACCGGCGAGCGCGTCGAGGGACCGTGCGCCTCCTCCTCGCGCAGCGCCTCCTCCCAGGCCGAGCGGCTGGCCACGCCGGTAAGGGCGTCGGTGCGGAGCTGCTCGCCGAGGCGGGCGTTCTCGGCCTGCAGGCATTCCTGGGCGATGACGCGACGAACCACCGGCTCGGCGGCCTCGGAGATGGCGGCGGCGACGCGCAGGCACAGGTCGGTGAAGCCGCGCAGCCCGGGCTCGGTGTGGGCCACGAGGAGGACGGCGATGGCGGGCGAGCCGATCGGGAGCACGTGGAGCGAGCAGACCCCGTCCTGCGCCCGGAAGCCCTCCGGCGCGTCCGCGAGCTCGGACACGTCCTGGCAGAGCATGGGCAGCCCCGCCGAGGCGGCGGCGAAGCGCGAGAGCACCCGGCTCCCCGCTCCCAGGTCGCGGGGCTGCCAGGCCCCGGCGTCGATGCCGATGGCGGCGTCGACGTCGCCCGAGGGGACGGTGGCCACGGCGGCGAACTCGGCCGCGAGGGCAGCGCGCGCCCGCGCGGCAATGCTCACCAGCGTCTCCCCCATCCCGTCGGCGTTGACGGTGGTGATCTCGCGAACCGCGGCCAGGACCTCGAGCTCGTCGGCGAGCCGCTTGGTCGGCGATACCTCGCTGACCAGAGCCCGGACCCGCTCGGCGAGCTCGGCGGAGCGCTCGGTGCACGCCCCGGCGACCGAGTCGGTGGGCGAGCCGAAGATGACGGCGGTGTCCTCGTCGCAGGGGACGACGACGGCCGAGCGACCCCAGTACGGGCCGACGATGCGGCCCGGGCGCGCGAGCTCGACGCACACAGGCTCACCGCGCGCGAGAGCGGCGCTCACATACCGCTCCCGGCGCGGATCGAGCTCGATGTTCCCCGCCCAGCCGGCCCCGCGCCCGACTCCCCCGAGGTGCGAATAGTGCCGATCGGCGACCCTGCGAAAGACGAAGAGATCGCTCGCCCCGATCTCGAGCGCGATCGCCGTCAGCTCCTGCGACAGCGCCCGGTCGCGCGACTCGCTCGGCGAGCACGCCGGCGGCCCTGCCTGATCGCCGAGGATCTCGAGCAGGGCCTTGGCGACGCGCGGGTCGAATTGCGTCCCCGCTCCCCGCCGCAGCTCCTCGAGCGCCTCGGCGTGGGGCATGGCCGGCCGGTAGGGGCGGTCCGAGGTCATGGCATGCCAGGCGTCGCAGGCGAAGACGACCCGGGCGGCGAGCGGGATCTGCTCGCCGGCGAGGCCGTCCGGGTAGCCGTGGCCGTCCCAGCGTTCGTGCTCGCAGCGGACGGCGCGAGCGACCTCGCTGAGGCCGTCGATGCCGCTGAGGATGCGCTCGCCGATCACCGGGTGCTCGCGCATGAGCGCCTGCTCGGAGCGGTCCAGCGGTCCCTGCTTGAGGAGCACGTCGGTGGGGACCCCGAGCTTGCCGACGTCGTGGAGCACGGCGATCTGGGCCAGGACCTCCTGTTCTCCGTCGCTCATGCCGAGCCGCTCCCCCACGCGCACGGCGAGCTCCGATGTCTCGGCGGAATGGCGCCCGGTGTACTCGTCGCGCGCGTCGAGGGCCGAGGTGAGGGCGACGACGACGGCGTGGTAGCGCGCCGCCAGCGTCGACTCCTGATCGAGCCTGTCGAGGCCGCGGGCGATCACCGATCCGTACGCCGAGGCGAGCTCGAGGACGGCGGGACTCGGGGGTCCGGGATCGTGCTCGAAGGCCACGAAGGCGCCCCCGGTGCGCCCGTCGGGCAGCGAGAGGGCGACCGACCACGAGGACTGGAAGCCGTGAGCGAGCATCTCCTCGCCCCAGGCGATGGCGGGGCCGAGCGTCCCCGACGGGCCGGGCGGCGCCGCGTCGACGCGCGGGAGATGCTTCGCGGGCAGGCCGACCGAGGCGACGCAGCGCAGGCCGCTCTCCTCGGCGGCGAGGATCGCGCATGCGCTCACTGCGAGCAGTCCGGCCAGCTGCCCGAGCGCGCCCGTGAGGAACGCTCGCGGCGTCGTCGCGTCCGCCGCGGCCGCCGCGGCGGCGTTGAACGCCTCGGCCGCGGCAAGGGTGGGATCAGTGGCTTCGAGAGCGTCGGTGGTGACGGACATCCCTGCCGCCCTCATCGGCGTTGTGCCCGCGAACCTGTAGGAAGTTCAACTACGACATCCGTCGAGCGAGCGCGAATTCGCTCAACCTCTCGCCTCTGGTTACCGCGCTCGCGGCGAGGGTAGCTGTTCGGCGTAGGATCTCCCCACGAAAGGAACGCCTGTGACCGACGAGAGAAAGACCGACGACGGAAAGATCGACGACCTCAAGGGCCGCGCCAAGGAAGCGGCAGGAGACCTCACCGATAACGACTCGCTCAAGAACGAGGGCAAGGTCGACCGCGCTGCGGGCTCGGTCAAGGGCACCGTCGGCGATGTTGCCGACAAGGCCAAGGACGTATTGAACCGGGACTGAAAGCGGCGCGGGTGCCGGCGGCTACGCCCGTCGGCAACTCGTTCTCACCCCCGCGCCGGGCGCAGGCGGCCCATGAGCAGGCGCTCGATCTGGCGGGCCTCGGGGATGCGCATGGCGAGCACGAGTCGCGAGTACAGGTAGACGGCAAGCCCGAGCGCCAGGCCGACCGAGACGAGCTGGGCGATCAGCCCCAGCCCCAGGAGCGCGTCGAGGGCCTTCCATACGATCCACGCCACCGCGGCCATGATCGCCGAGGCGAGGACGATACGGGCGGTGATCATCAGCGTCTGGTCGCCTTCGAGCCGTCCATTCAGCCCAGCCCGCAGGCGATCCATCTGGAGCGCCGCCATCACCATGTTGGCCACCGCGGTCCCGATCACCAGCCCGGCGATGCCCAGGGGCTTGTAGAGGGCGACGCTGACGATGATGTCCACAACCATGTTGACGGCGGCGAGCCGGGTGGGGATCCACGGTCGCTTGACCGCGAAGAAGGTGCGAGTAAGGAGCAGGTTGAGGCCGGCGAAGGGAAGGCTGAAGGCGAACCAGAACAGGGCGATGGAGACGCGGTGGGTGTCGGCCGCGTGGAAGCTCCCGTGCTGGTAGATGAGCCTCACCATCGGCGTGGCGAGGACGATCATGAGCGCCGCCGCGGGGATCAGGAGGAGGTTGATCTGGCGCATGCCCGTGCCCACCGCCCGTCGCATGTTCCTCGGATCGCGGACCGCGGCCATGCGGCTCAGGGTGGGGAAGAGAACGGTCGCCACCGCGACGCTGAACATGCCCTGGGGAAGCAGGTAGATGCGAAAGGCCTGGTTGATGGCGGCCGGCGCCTGGGGGCTGACAAGGGCGCCGAAGGCCGAGTTCAGGAGCTGGTCGAGGTTGATTATCCCCAGGCCGATGGTCACCGGGAGCATGAGCACGAACACCTGCTTGACCCTCGGGTCGTGCCAGTCGATGGTGAGCTGCAGGCGAAAGTCGATCCTTCGCAGGGCCGAGGCGACCATGATGAGCTGGACCACCGTGGCCACGAGCCACGCGATCGCGTAGGCGTAGAGCTGCTGACCGCCGTGAAAGCTCGGGCGCAGGACGACGAGGAGGACGACGATGACCACGTTCCACACCGCGGGAGCGATGGCCGCGACCGAGAACTCATCGAACGACTGGAGGATCCCCACCAGGAGCCCGGTCAACCCGAGCAGGAGGACGACGGGGAAGAGCACGCGCGTGAGGCCGACGGTCAGGGCGGTGTTGCTCGCGTTCAGGCTCCCGGTGAACAGCGGCATGATGATCCCCGCGGCGAGGATGAGCACGGCGGTGATCGCCCCCAGGGCGATGAGGATGATCCAGAACAGCGTCGAGGCGAGCCGGAATGCTTCGCGCCGCTTGCCCTGCTGGAGCAGGTCGGTGAACACGGGCACGAAGGCGGCCGACAGCGCCGCCTGCGCGAACAGGTTGCTCATCAGATTCGGGATCTGCGAGGCGATGGTGAAGGCCGAGTACGCCCCCGAGTTGGCGAAGAAGCTCGCGCCGATGATCTCCCGGGCCAGCCCGACGATCCGGGACACTCCGGTGGCGATCGCGAAGATCGCGGTATTGCGGGCGAGGCGGCGCTGTGAATGGCCCGAGCCGGGCGCCCCTACGGGCGGGCCGGCGATGATCTCGTCTGACACGAGCGCGCTATAGTACGCGCGAGCCGCGGCCCGCCGCGGCTGATCTCTGTCATGGCCAACATTCACTCTCAGAAGAAGCGGATCGTCCGCGCCGAACGTGAGCGACTCGAGAACCGTCGCTACACCTCGAAGATCAAGACCTACTTCCGCCGCCTCGAGCTGGCGGTCGCGGGCGGCGACGACACGGCGGCGGAGACCGAGCATCGCGAGCTCGTGCAGACGATCGACAAGGCCGTCAAGCGCGGCTCGCTGCACCGCAACACCGGCGCGCGCAAGAAGTCCCGCGCCGCGCGGCTGCGTCGCGGCGCCTGAAAGCGCTCTCTCTTCGCGGCGCCTGAAAGCGCTCTCTCTTCGCGGCCCTGGCGGCGGCGCCTAGCAGCGACACCTCAATTCGGTCCAACCGCAGCCGGGTGCGGTACAGTGGCGCGCGCAAGGTGCTTGCGGCAGCGAGCAAGCGCGGGGCGGCAAAACTCTCTGGAGGACCCGAATGATCGTTACTCCCCTCAGGCGGCTGGCGCTCACCAGCGCACTGGTCGTGCTCGCCCTCGCCGCCTCGGCGGGTTCCGCGCACGCCGCCATCTCGGCGTCGACGATCTCCTCGCCGGTCGCGAACTCGTACTTCTACTACGACTTCAACGCCCCCTCCAGCACCATGTTCACGGTCGCGGGAACGACCACCGGGACGGGCAACGTCGATATCGACTGCTACGAGGCGGGCGGCTCCAGGGAGCTGATCGTGGCTAACGTCACCGTCACCAACAATGCCTTCTCGGTACCGATCACCTCGGCAGAGATCGGTACGAGCATCGGCGACGGTGCCTGCGTGCTCCGCGCCGTCGATACCGGCGACGTGCAGACGACTCCCTATGTGCCCGGCGCGAGCACATCGTTCTCAGGACCCAACGTCGCCGTCAGCGAGAAGGAAGTCCACAGCAGCGGGAGCACTGCCTACGACTTCGATTATTACCTCGACGATTTCTCCGGATTCATGGATCTCGAGTCCGCCGGGGATTGCGGGCTTTCCTACGGCGAGCTCATCGCCGCGAGCACGCTGACGTACTCGCCGCGATCGTTCGACTGCCTCGGGGCGATTTTCGATACCTATCCATCTCAGAGTGGCCCGACGATCGGTCCCGAGCTCACGGTCGACGGGACACGCGCCGTCGATACCGACTCGGCCTACTACGAAGCCGGGTACGTCACCACGCTCCCCGGGTTCCAGGGTCTCACCGTCACGGACTCGTACACCGCAGGAGCCCTGACCGTCCATGACAGCGAGCCGCTGCTCTTCTGCTCCCCGGACTGCTCGGCTCCCACGAGCTTTTCGCCTTCGGGCGTCGAGCTCGATCGGACGTGGCAGACGACCGCCGATGGACTCGTGGCCCTGCAGTCCGACGTATTCCGGTCCGTCGACGGGGCGCAGCACACCCTCGGTGTCTTGGAGGACCAGGAAATCGGGCGTCAAACCGGTATCCATACGGCGATCAACTTCCCCGGATCCTCCGGCTTCCAGGACTACAGCGATACGGCAACCCTGACGCTGCCGGCCGGACCGGGCGTCATCTATTTCAAGACCAATGGTGCGGAGGCCGACGCCGGGAACGGCGTCGACCCACAAGGCGCGATCGTCTACGCGGGCTCCCCGAACGGCCCCGTCGCCTTCACCTACTCCGACGAGGTCAGCTCCGGGAGCTCTCCCGACTGGGTGATGCCGTATACCCGGACGATCCCGGCGGGCGGATCGGCGGCCCCCCTTCGGTTCGCCTACATCCAGTCGTACTCGCTCGGCCAGGCACAGTCGCTGGCCCAGACGGCGCTGGCATCGTTCGCTCCGGCGGTCTCGATCTCCTCACCGGGGAACGGAGCGACGGTCACGACCTCATCGGTAGCGGTGAGCGGTGCGGTGACCGACGCGGTGGGGATAACGTCGGTCAAGGTCAACGGCGTGGTGGCGACCCTGGCCGCGGGTGGCACGTTCGCGGCGACCGTGCCACTCACCCTGGGCGCGAACACCATCACCGCGGTCGCCACCGACGGTGATGGGATCACCGGCCAGCAGGCAATCACGGTGACCTACAAGGTTCCGCCCGCGGTAACGACCGGGAAGGCGTCGAAGGTCACGAGCACCACCGCCAAGATCGCCGGAACCGTCAACCCCGAAGGCCAGGCGACGACGTACGAGGTCGAGTACGGGACGACCACCTCCTACGCGTCCCACACCGCGGCAGTCAGCGCCGGCGCAGGCAACGCCGCCGTCGCCGCGGCCCTGACGCTCAAGAAACTCAAGGCGAGCACGACGTACCACTATCGGGTGATCGCCACCAACGCGAGCGGCACGAGCCCCGGAGCCGACGCCAAATTCAAGACCGGAAAGCCGGCCCCCAAGGGCCTGGGAGCCAAGGCATCCCCCAAGTCGGCGAGCACCTTCCCCTACCGCTACACGGTCAAGGGCAAGCTCTCGCTCCCCGCCGGCATCACCGCCAACAAGGGCTGCAGCGGCAAGATCACCATCAAGGTCAAGCGCGGCAAGAAGATCGTCCTCACAACCCGCGCGACGATCACCAAGAAGTGCACCTGGAAGGCAACCGTGACCGCGACCAAGCACAGCAAGGTTCCGGGCCACGGCAAGCTCCAGATCACGGCGAGCTTCGGCGGGAACAAGGCGCTCGCTGCCCTGACCGCTAAGCCGCTCACCGTTCACTACGGATAACCACACCGCGACACGCCTGCCCGCTTCCCAGGCGGGTAGGCGTTGCGCGTGGCGCACTCGCGTTGAACCACTGACCCACCGGTAGCCCGGCGCCGGCTCGGCCGCTGTTAACGGCTCACGACTAAGCCGCGATCTTGGCGATCGCGAGGAGGGCCTGGGTGTCCTCCCCGGCGCCGCCAGACCCGCCGCCGCGGGAGGAGACCTCGAGGTCGGCGACCGATTCGAGGGCGCGGCGGAGGCGTTCTGAGCCGGTGCGCCCGACGTCTGAGATGAGGCGGTCGGCGGCTCGGGAGGGCATGCGCAAGCCGCGCTTGATCTCGGCGGCCGAGGCGCCGGCTTCGAGGGCGCGGGCGACCTCGAGCGCGGCGCGGAGGCGCTGGGCGATCATGTAGAGCAGACCCGAGAGGCGCTCGCCTTGGGCGCGGAGGGCGAGGTAGGCGCGTGTCGCCTCGGCCTCCTCGCCGGCCACGAGGGCGTCCGCGAGGGTCCAGGCCCGGAGCTCGGCCGACGGTGCGGTGCGCTCCTCGATTTCGTTCAAGCCGACCTGACCGCCGGGGCCGAGCTCGAGGGCGAGCTTCTCGAGCTCGCGGAGGAGGCGCTGCTGGCGGTCGCCGACGTGGACGACGAGCGCCCGGGCGGCCCCGCCCTCGAGCTCGAGGCCGAGCTCGCGCGCGCGGGCGGCCACCCACTTGGGGAGCTCCCAGGGCTTGACCGTCGCCTCTTGCGCGATGTCGCCGCCCGCTTTCTTGACCGCGGCGACGAGGCGGGCGGGAGCCTTCGTCCTACCCTCCTCGCGCGCGAAGAAGGCAACGGTGGTGTCGGGGGGCATGCTCGCCATCGCTGCCTCGAGGCCGGCGAGGTCCTTGTCCTTCCAGCGCTCGACCCCGTCGACGACGAGGAAGCGCCGTCCGAGCGCGAAGGTCATCGCGCTCAGCGCCGCCGCCACCGCGTCCGGATTCGAGGCCTCGCCCTCGAGGAGCTCGACCCCCTGGGCTCCCCCTTGCCCCTCGGCGATGGCCCGCAACCGCGCCCGGCGCTCGCCGATGCGGCCGTGGTCGTCGCCGTGGATCAGGTACGCGGGCTTGAAGGAGGGCACGAGAAACGAGTCTAGGCGGCGAGGCCGACGGCGCGAACGCGCTAGCGCACGACGAGGTTGATGAGCTTGTCGGGCACGACGATGATCTTGACGATCTCGTGTCCGTCGAGATGGGCACGCACGTTCGGCGCTTCGCGGCACAGGCGCTCGAGCTCCTCGCGGGGCGCGCCCGTGGGGGCGTCGACGCGGTCGCGGACCTTGCCGTTGATCTGGCACACGAGCTGGAAGGTGTCGGCCTGGAGCATGGCCGGGTCGGGCTCGGGCCACGGCTGCTCCCACACGCGCTCGCCCGTGAGCATTTCGTAGACCTCGGTGCCGAGGTGGGGCGCGAAGGGGAAGACGAGTGAGGCCGCCGTGGCGGTGGCGAAGCGCCGTGCCTCGAGGTCGGCGTCCATGTGGCGGTAGACCTCGTTGACGAGCTCCATGATCGCGGCGATCGCCGTGTTGAAGGCGAAGCGCCCGGTCATGTCCCGGGTCACCTTGTCGATCGCCCAGTTCGCCTTGCGGACGAGGAACAGCCCCGACCCCTCGGGCGAGGGCGGCTGCTCGGCGGGGCGCGGGACGGCGCCGGCGGGGTCTTCGGTCCCGTCCGCCAAGCCGTCGCCGAGCCGCCACAGCCGCGCCAGGAAGCGCTCGACCCCCTCGACCCCGGTGTCCGACCACGCGGCGTCCTGGTCAGGAGGGCCGATGAAGAGGACATAGGCGCGCGCCGCGTCGGCGCCGAAGCGGTCGACGATCGGTGCCGGGCTGATCACGTTCCCCCGCGACTTCGACATCTTGTGGCCGTCGGGGCCGAGGATCATCCCCTGGGTGAACAGGGCTTCGAAGGGCTCCTGGACGCCGAGAAGGTCCATGTCGGCGAGCGCCTTGACGAAGAAGCGCGCGTACATGAGATGGAGGATCGCGTGCTCGACCCCGCCGATGTACTGGTCGACGGGCATCCACCCGTCGAGCACCTGCCGGTCCCAGGGGGCCTGGTCGTTATGGGCGTCGCAGTAGCGCAGGAAGTACCACGAGGAGTCGACGAAGGTGTCCATGGTGTCGGTCTCTCGGCGCGCCGGGCCGCCGCACGACGGGCACGTCGTGTTGACCCAGTCGGTAGCGGCGGCGAGCGGGGAGCGGCCCTTGGGCTGGAAGTCCTCGACATCGGGCAGCGCCACGGGGAGGTCGGCGTCCGGCACGGGAACGATGCCGTCGCGCTCGCAGTAGACGACGGGGATCGGGCAGCCCCAGTAGCGCTGGCGCGACAGCAGCCAGTCCCGCAGCCGGTAGTTCACCGAGGGACGCCCCTTGGCCTCGAGCTCGAGCCAATGGACGATCGCCTCGTAGGCACGGCGGTTGTGCATCCCGTCGAACAGGGGACTGGAATTGACGATCGGGCCATCGCCGGTGTAGGGGAGCTCCTCATCGGTTCCCACCACCCGACGGATCGGGAGCCGGTAGACCTGGGCGAAGGCGAAGTCGCGCTCGTCGTGGGCGGGCACGGCCATGATCGCTCCCGTCCCGTACTCCATGAGCACGTAGTCGGCGACGAACATGGGGATCTCCTCGCCGTTGACCGGGTTGGTCACCGTGCGCCCGAGGGGAACTCCCGTCTTCGGCTTCTCGGCCGCGCCGCGCTCCTCCACGGACTCGTTCAGGGCCTTGTTGACGTACTCGTGCACGGCGTGCTCGTGCTCGGTTCCCGCCGCGAGCTTGAACACGTCGGGATGCTCGGGTGCCATCACGAAGAACGTCGCCCCGAACAGCGTGTCCGGGCGCGTGGTGAACACCGGGTAGTCGATCTCGAGCTCCTCGCAGCGGAAGACCACCTGGGCTCCGACGCTGCGCCCGATCCAGTTGCGCTGCATGGTCTTGACGTGCCGGGGCCAGTCGATCCGGTCGAGGTCATCGAGGAGCCGGTCGGCGTAGTCGGTGATGCGAAAGAACCACTGCTCGAGCTGGCGGACCTCGACGAGCGCTCCGCAACGCTCGCAGCGGCCGTCGACCACCTGCTCGTTGGCGAGCACGGTCTGATCGTTCGGGCACCAGTTGACGGCCGCTTCCTTGCGATAGGCCAGCCCCCGCTCGAACATGCGCAGGAAGATCCACTGCGTCCAGCGGTAGTACGAGGGCTCGTGGCTGGCGATCTCGCGCGACCAGTCGATCGAGATCCCCCAGCGATGGAACCAGTGCCGGAAGGCGCCGATCGACTGATTGGTGGCGTCGCGCGGGTGCACCCCGGTCTTGATCGCGTTGTTCTCGGCCGGGAGCCCGAAGGCGTCATAGCCCATCGGGTGCAGACCCGATGGCCCGTGCGCCGGTGGAAATGGGCGACCGCGTCCCCGAGCGCGTAGTTCTTCAGGTGCCCGATGTGCGGCTCGCCACTCGGGTAGGGGAGCATCTCGAGCACATAGGACTTCTTGCGGCCGTCGGGCTCGTTGGAGATCTCCCAGGTGCGCTCGCGCTCCCATACCTCCTGCCACTTGGGCTCGATCGCCTTCGGCTCGTACCGTCGCTCGCTCATCGTCGATCGGAGGTTAGTGACTCGCCCCCCGCTCACGACCGGCGCCCCGCACGTCCTGGCGCTCGCCGGCGGTGCAAAAGCCGCTGCAGACCGGCCCTTTCTTGCCTGTGCGCGCGAGGCGCTCACTACGATGGCGCCATGCCAGAACCCACGGATGGCCGATCGGACGCCGGTGAGAGCGCCGCCCCCGCCCCCCGACCCCGGTCCGCCAGCACCGCCACCGGACGCCCACAGCGCCCGCGCCGCGACTCGGCGGCGACCGCCGACCGCGTGGGAACGATCGTCGCCGCGGCCGAGCAGGCAGCCGAGGAGATCCGGCTCCGCACCGAGGCGCGGATGCGCGAGCGGATCGCCGAAGGCGACCGCGCCGCCGAGAATCGGGTCAGGGCCGCCGAGAGCGAGGCGGCCGAGATCCTCAAGGGGGCCCGCGAGGAGGCCGAGCGAGCGAAGACCATCGCCGCCTCGGAGGCGCTGGCGATCATCGCCAAGGCCCACGACGAGGCCGACCGCACCCGCAACGAGGCCGAGCAGGTGAAGACGGCGGCCACCGCGGAAACGCTCGAGATCGCCGCCCGCGCCCGCAAGGAGGCCCAGGCGAGCGCCGCGCAGATGAAGGCCCAGTCGCTCGAGGCGCTGGCCAAGGCGCGTATCGCCGCCGGCGACGTCCGCTCGGAGGGAATGGAGCTCGTCACCAACCTCCGCGAGATGGGCGACGCCCTACGCTCCAACTCAGAGCGCCTCCTCCGCGACGTCCAGGCCATCCACTCGCGCATGGTCGCCGAGCTCGACCGCGTCGACGGCGGCGCCAGCCGCCTCCCCGTGACCCGGGACCCGGGAGCCCCCGGAGCCGGGCGCCGGCCCCGGGACGCCAGGCCCGGCGGCCCGGCGGACCCCGACGAGCTCGACGTCCCCGAGTTCATCCCCCCGGGCTAACGGCCTTTTTCTTCCCCCTGCGAGCCGGCTCGCAAGCCAGGGACGGGTCCATCTGCGCCTGTCGCCGGCCCGCGACGGGAAGCGCGCATGCATTACGCTTGCTGACGACTTCGATTTCAACGGGGCTGTAGCTCAGTTGGCTAGAGCGACGCGCTGGCAGCGCGTAGGTCAGGGGTTCGAGTCCCCTCAGCTCCACTCACTCACTCACTCTCGCCCAGGCGGTCCGATAACCATCGGCTCGCATCTCTTCCGCAACCGCCTTCGGCGCTATGGATGGAGCGGGCCGCGTCCGGTCAGGACATCCACGTGACCTACAGCGGGCGGCCACGAGTGCGTCGGGGTCCTACGCTGCCAGCCGCTTCTCCCCCCAGAACGCCGCCACCGGGTTGCCGTTGAAGTCCGCCACCGGGTGGTAGCCCTCGTCCTCGTAGAGGTACTGGGCGCCGACCTGCTTCGGTCCGGTGTCGAGGCGGGCGACGTCGTAGCCGAGCCCAAGCGCGCGGCGCTCGAGGGCGCGCAGGAGGGCGCGGGCGACGCCCTGGCCGCGGGCGGCGGGGACGACGTACATCTTCTTGATCTCGCAGGTGCCCTCGCTGAGGCGCTTGAGGCCGCCGCAGCAGATCGGCTCGCCGTCGCGCCAGCCGACGATGAAGGCGCCGGCAGGTGGGCTGAGCTCCTCGACGCCCGCACGGGGCATGGAGGGCCCGTCGAGCTCGAGGCCGTCGTACATACCCGCGATCTCGTCGCGCATCGCCTGCGCGAGCCGGCCGCCCGGCCCGGCCTCCACGCTCGCGTCGCAGAACTCGATGTCCGTCGCCGTCGCCACGACGGCGGATGGTACGAACGCGGAGCCCGCCGACGCCCCGCCGCCACCCCCCCGCCGCCACCGCCCCGCCGCGACGACCCGATCCTCTGGCACCCGAGGGTTCGGAGTCATACGCGTTGAAACGGGCACGTGGGCCGAAATCTTCGCTCGGAATCCTGGCCGACTGGCCAATGCCATCGCCACCCGCACTTACCACCCTTAGAGCAGTAGGCGCATAGGGTCGCACGACAACCGAACACGGGGACCGAGGAGGAGCCATGAAAATGATTCCCACCGGCGAGCCGAGAGCGAAGGCCCCCCGATGAGCGCCGTCGCGACGGACCTGGCGCAAGGAGCCGAGCACGATCCCCAGCTCTACAACGAGGATCTGCGCCCGACTGAGCACAGCGAGCGCACCTGGACGTGGCTGAACTACTCGACGGTGTGGATGGGGATGGTCCACAACATCGTCGCCTACACCACGGCGGCGGGCCTCATCGCCCTGGGCATGAACGTGTGGCAGGCGCTTCTCACCGTGCTCACGGCCAACGCCATCCTCATCCTCGCCATGTGCGCCAACGCGGTGGCGGGCGCCAAGTACGGGCTCCCCTTTCCCGTGCTCATGCGCGCCACCTTCGGATACAAGGGCGCTCAGTTCCCCGTCCTCGTCCGCGCCGCGGTGGCGATGTTCTGGTTCGCGGCGCAGACCTACGCCGGGAGCCTGGCCATCAACGCGATCATCGGCGCGATCATCCCCGCGTGGAATCACCTGAACGGGCAGTTCATCGGGATGGGCATCAACAACTGGATCTCCTTCGTCATCTTCTGGGCGCTCCACGTGGCGATCATCAGACACGGCATGGTCCGCGTGCGCTTCTTCGAGCTCTGGGCCGGCCCCCTGGTCGTGGTCATGCTCCTCGGCCTCGTCGTGTGGGCGCTCCAGCAGGCGCACGGCTTCGGGCCGCTGTTCAGCCAGCCCTCCAAGGTCCACGGCCACGCCTTCTGGCTCCTCTTCGGCGCCTCGGTCACGGGCCTGATCGGGACCTGGAGCACGCTCGTGCTCAACATCCCCGACTTCACGCGCTTCAGCCGCTCGCAGAGAGACCAGACGATCGGGCAGACAGTGGGGCTGCCGATCACCGCGTTGCTGTTCTCGTTCATGTCCATCCTCATCACCTCGGGGACGGTGGCCGCTTACGGGCACGCGATCGCCAACCCCGTCGACCTGCTCATCCGCATGCACTCGACGCCGGTGCTCATCCTCGGCGGCATCGCCCTGCTCATCGCCACCCTCTCGGTCAACGTCGCCGCCAACATCGTCTCGCCGGCCTACGACCTCGTCCATCTCTTCCCGCGCAAGCTCACCTTCGTGAGCGCCGGGATCATCGCCACCGTTCTCGCGGTCGGAGCGGTCCCGTGGCTGTGGTTTTCCGACGCCGCCCGCATCTTCAAGGTCCTCAACGTCATCGGCGGCGCGCTCGGCCCGGTGGCGGGCATCATGCTCGTCGACTTCTTCGTGCTGCGCAGGCGCGCTTATGACCTGCCCTCGTTCTACTCGCGCACCGGCGAGTACGGCTACCGCGACGGCTGGAACGTGCGCGGGCTCCTCGCCCTCGCCGTCGGCCTGTTCGCGGCCCTGGCCGGGAACGTGATCCCCGGGCTGGGCGGCCTGGCCAACTACGGGTGGTTCATCGGCCTCGCGGTAGGGGGGATCGCCTACTACCTGGCCATGCTCCCCGACGCGTCGGTGGCGGCCGCCCGCCAGGTCGCCGCGGGTGCCCCGCCCACCGAGCGCGCCGGCGCCCGCCTCGAACCCACCGCCTGAAAACGCCACCGCGCGGTTCGGGCCCAAGGCGTAGGCCCGAACCGCGCGTGTCCCCTGGCGGCGTCAGCTCACAGTGCCCGCGAACCGGCCCCTCGGCGTGCCGTCGACGGCCTGCCGGGCGAGCTCGCCGTCACGCTCGGGGGCGCGCTCGGCCTCGAGCTCCCCCGCCGGTTGGGTAAGCAGGAACACTCCGGCTGCGACCGCCCCTCCGGCGATCTCGGCGAGGATGTAGATCCAGTAGTGGCTCCAGCTGAACAGTCCCAGCACCGAAGCCCCGAGCGCCACCGCGGGGTTGAACGCCCCGCCGGAGACCGAGCCGACGGCGAACGCTCCGGCCATGATCGTGAAGCCGATGGCCAGGCCGTAGAACGAGTTGTTCTCCGTGCCCTTCGAGGTCGCTACGTTGAGGACGACGTAGCAGAGCGCGAAGGTGAAGAGGAACTCGACGACGAGCATCTTGCCCGTACTCGCGACGTGAGCCGGTGCGCTCGGCGCATAGCCGAGCGCCTTGATGAGCAGGCCGGCGAGGACGGCCCCCACCGCCTGGGCGACGACGTAGGGGACGTACTCGCCGGAGGTCAGCTTCCCGCGCAGGAGGACCGCGGTGCTGACCGCCGGGTTGTAGTGGCCGCCCGAGATGTGACCGCCGGCGAACACCATGACCATCAGGGTGATGCCGATGGCGATGGGCGCGAGGGTGCCCGCTCGCGAGATGGCCATCCCCACGGTGAACATGAGGAAGAAGGCGCCGATGAACTCGACGGTGAGTTTGCGTATGAGGGTCATCGAACAGCTCCCTGAGTCGAAGTGGTTGCGGAGGCAACGCCGTTACCGGTCCCGTTGCCCTTGCCGAGCCCGGCGGCCACTCGTGCCCCCAGGTCGGAGTCGACGCTCGTCCAGTAGGCGATCACGCGGCGCTGGACCTCATCGGTGACGTCGGCGGAGGCGTGCCCGATGATGTTGCTCGCCATGTGCTCGCGGTCGGTGTCGTCCATGACCTCGCGGTACAGCGCCCCCGGCTGGCCGAAGTCATCGTCCTCGGCGTGGAGCTCGTAGGCGTAGCGACCGATCTCGCCCATCTCGACGAGCCAGGTCGGGAGTTCCTTGGTGGGATCCGCCTTCGGGCCACCGTAGCTGTTGGGGGCATACATCGGCTGGCTGCCCGCGTGCCGGTAGGTCATCGGCCCGTCCTTCATGTACGAGCTCACGGGGGACTTGGCCGCGTTGATGGGCAGTTGCTCGTAGTTGGGGCCGATCCGGTGCAGATGCGTGTCGTGGTAGGAGAAGACCCGGCCCATGAGCATCTTGTCCGGGCTCAGACCGATACCGGGCACGAGGCCACCGACCGAGAACGCCGCCTGCTCGACCTCGGCGAAGTGGTTGGCCGGGTTGCGGTCGAGGACCATCCGCCCGATGGTGATCGGCGGGTAGTCGCTGTGGGGCCACACCTTGGTGAGATCGAAGGGGTTGAAGCGGTAGTCGGCCGCCTCCTCGAAGGGCATGATCTGCATCTCCAGGCGCCACTCCGGCGCGTCACCCGCTCCGATCGCCTCCCACAGGTCGCGCCGGTGGAAATCGGGGTCCGAGGAGGCCAGTGCGTCTCCCTCGGCCTGGGTGAGGTTCTCGACCCCCTGGACGGTCTTGAAGTGGTACTTGACCCAGTAGCGCTGACCGCCCACGTTGATCCACGAGTAGGTGTGGCTGCTGTAGCCGTTCATGTTCCGGAGCGTCCGCGGGATCCCCCGGTCGGACATGAGGATCGCCACCTGGTGAGCGCTGGCCGGAGTCAACGTCCAGAAGTCCCACTGCATGTCGTTGGAGCGCAGGCCCGAGTCGGGCATGCGCTTCTGTGAGTGGATGAAGTCAGAGAACTGACTGGCGTCCCTGATGAAGAACACCGGCGTGTTGTTACCGACGAGGTCGTAATTGCCCTCCTCGGTGTAGAACTTGATCGCGAACCCGCGCGGGTCGCGAGCGGTGTCGGCCGAGCCCAGCTCGCCGGCGACCGTCGAGAAGCGCGCGAACACCGGCGTGCGCTTGCCCACCTCGGACAGGAACGCCGCACTGGTGAACTGGGTGACGTCCTCGGTGACTTCGAAGAACCCGTGCGCGCCGCTGCCCTTGGCGTGGACGACGCGTTCGGGCACGCGCTCGCGATTGAAGTGCTGCATCTTCTGCACCGTGTAGGCGTCGTGGAGCACGGTTGGGCCCGTCGGGCCTACCGTCAGCGAATGCTCATCGCTGGCGGCGGGAATGCCCGACTCGTTGGTGGTGCGATACACCTGTCCGTTCCCGTTGGTTTCTTGCTCACTCATGTGTGTTTCTCCTTTAGCTGTCGGCGAGGGGTGAGTTGGCGATCAGGTTGCAGAAGTTGGGAGGCGAGTAACCCGGCAGCTTCGCTTCGAGGATGTCGGTATTCATCGTGCCGAAGGCGGTCTCCGGCTTGTCCCGCATGCCTTCGAAGAAGGCCTCGACGATGCCCTCCTTGAATGCCGTGCGGGGATGGGCGGCCACGACTTCATCGCGGCGGGACGGCGCGACGTCATCGACGTGCATTCCCAGCACGTCGTACTCCACTCCGAGCGTCACCAGCAGCACCTCGGAGGCCTTGTAGCGAGGGATCTCCGGGGTGGTGTGCAGGGCGATGGCGTCCCACACGATTGCCACCTGGTCGGTGGGGACCCCCCGCGACTCGAGAAAGTCTCGGGCCGCGTTGGCGCCGTCGATCTCGAAGCGCTCGTGCGCGGAGCGATGCCCCTCGACGAGACCGATGTCGTGAAACATCGCGCCGATGTACAGCAGCTCGGGATCGAAGGTTAGGCCGCGCTCGTTACCCTGGAGTGAGGCCCAGAGAAACACGCGGCGCGAGTGGTCGTACAGCAGTGGGGAGGCAACATCCTGCACGAACTCAGTTGCCTCCTGGGCCAGGCCGCTGTCGGGAATGTGAATTCCGGCAATCGACTTGGTAATGATGCTCATGGGCGGATTCCTTTCTCACCGAGCACGCGCTTACGCGCCGGCGAATGGACGTACCCGAGCTTTGATCGCAGTGCCCTGATGGCAACTGCCCGCCGGGTTGCCAATCAGAGTCTCAGCGCACCGGTGGTGCGTACACCCCCCCACGCCGGAAAAGTCGCTCCCAGCTTCCGGAAACCGGGGGTAGGGGATTCCCTACCGGGACCGCGGCTCTACGGCTGTCAGCCGATGGCCCGCGGGTTAGGCCGCGGCCTCAGAACATCGGCTGTTCGCGGTAGTCGCCCCAGACCTGCTGCAGGGTGTCGATGATTTCCCCCTCGCTGGCGTGGACGCGCGCGGCGTCGACGAGGAGGGGCATGAGGTTGCGACCGGCGACGGCGGCGTCCTTGAGCTCGGCGAGTGCGGCGTGCACGGCGGCCCCGTCGCGCGCGGTCTTGACGGCTCGTACGCTGTCGATCTGCCTGCCCTCGAGGGCGGGATCGATGCGCCGCAGCGAGGTCTGCCCACTGTCGCCCTCGGTGAAGGAGTTGACGCCGACGACGATGCGCCGGCCGCTGTCGATCTCGCGCTGGAGGTCGAACGAGGCATCGGCGATCTCGCGCTGGGGGAAGCCTTCCTTGACCGCCTGGACCATGCCGCCGAGCTGGTCGATCTTGTGGAAGTAGTCGTAGGCGAGCTCCTCCAGGCGATCGGTGAGCGCCTCGACGAAGTACGCCCCGCCGAGCGGATCGATGGTGTTGGTCACCCCGGTCTCGTGGGCGATGATCTGCTGGGTGCGCAGGGCGATGCGCACCGCCTCCTCGGTCGGGAGGGCCAGGGCCTCATCGGAGGAGTTGGTGTGCAGGGACTGGGTGCCGCCGAGCACTCCGGCGAGGGCTTCGATGGCGGTCCGGACGATGTTGTTCAGCGGCTGCTGGGCGGTGAGCGACACGCCGGCGGTCTGGGTGTGAAAGCGCATCATCCACGACTTCGGGTTCTTGGCCCCGAAGGTGTCGCGCAGCTCGCGCGCCCAGATCCGTCGCGCCGCGCGGTACTTGGCGATCTCCTCGAAGAAGTCGATCTGGGCGTTGAAGAAGAAGGACAGGCGCGGCGCGAAGTCGTCGACGTCGAGCCCCCGCGCCACCGCGTGCTCGACGTAGGTGAGCCCGTCCTTGAGCGTGAAGGCGAGCTCCTGGGCGGCGGTCGAGCCCGCCTCGCGGATGTGGTAGCCCGAGATCGAGATCGGATGCCAGCGGGGCATCTCGCGCGAGCACCACTCGACCATGTCGGTGAGCAGGCGCATCGCCGGGTCGATCGGGAAGCACCACTCCTTCTGGGCGATGTACTCCTTGAGGATGTCGGTCTGGATGGTGCCCCCGAGGCGATCCCAGGGCACGCCCTGGCGCTCGGCCACCACCACGTAGAAGGCGAGCATGATCGCCGCCGGGGCGTTGATCGTCATCGAGACGGTGACGTCGCCGAGGGGGATCCCGCCGAACAGGGTCTCCATGTCGACGACGGTGTCGATCGCCACCCCTTCGCGCCCGACCTCGCCGAGCGAGCGCGGGTGGTCTGAGTCGTGGCCCATGAGCGAGGGCATGTCGAAGGCGGTCGAGAGGCCCGTCTGCCCGTGGTCGAGCAGGTAGCGGAAGCGCTCGTTGGTCTCGTGCGCGGTGCCGAAGCCGGCGAACTGGCGCATCGTCCACAGCTGCCCCCGGTACATCGAGGGGTACATGCCGCGCGTGAAGGGGAACTGCCCGGGCAGGCCGATCGCCGCCTCGACGTCGTCGGGGAGGTCGCGCTCGGTGTACAGGGGCAGGATCGGCTCTCCCGAGAGGGTGGTGAACGGCGCCGAGCGCTCGGGGAGGCGTCCGTACGCCTCGCGCCATTCCGCTTCGGAGGTGGGGACTCCGGTGGGGTGGCCGGTGCTCGTCATCGACCGTACATGCTACGGGCGCTCCGACCCGCTCGCATCCTAGGGTCCGCTGCGCGGGCCGACGAGCACGAGCCGTCCGTCGGGGAGGCGAAACACCTCTGCGGCCGGCAGGAACGCGGGCAAGGTGATCTATCGCACGCTCGAGATCCGTAGCGCTCCGGGTGAAACGGCTCGTCCTTCAACCAGGGCTCGCCCAAGCCCGACTGATCCTCCTCGTCGCCCACCACCACGCTCTCAGGGACTTACGACCCGAGCACCCGCGCCTTCACCCTCGTGGGGCAGAGCGGGATCGTCGGAGGGCCGTTCAACGGGTTCGCCGGCGTCTGGCACTTGGCGGGCACGTTCGTGCCCCAACCCTGACGACCTCGCGCTGGCCGTGGTGGTCGTGCTCACCGTCCAGGACGCGTCGGACCGGCGCTCGCGCACGACCATGGGCATCCCGTTCCCGGGGCTCAGGGTGGGGAGCTTCTCGAGCCGGAGCCGGTAGCCGGCCTGGAGCTCGAGCCGGAAGCGCTGGAGCACGGCGGTGGCGATGGCCAGGACCATGAGCTGACCGAAGCGCTTGCCGATGCAGATCCGCTGGCCGCCGCCGAAGGGCAGGTAGCCGCCGCGCGGGATGGCGCGGCGCGCCTCGGCGCTGAAGCGCTCGGGCACGAAGGCCTCGGGGTCGGGAAACACCTCGGGCAGGTGGTGGGTGACCCACGAGGAGTGCATGATGTGGGTGCCGGCGGGGATCGCGTGGCCGCCGAAGGAGAAGCCCTTGATCGCCTGCCGGGGGCCCATCCACACCGGCGGGTAGAGGCGGAGCGTCTCCTCCACCGCCATCCCCAGCTCGGGGAGCCCGTTCATGAGCTCCTCGGCCGTCGGCGCGCGCCCGGCGAGCACCGCGTCCTCCTCGGCGAGCACGCGGTGTAGGACGGCGGGGTGGCGCGCGAGCTCGTAGAAGAGGAAGGCGAGCGTCGACGAGGAGGTGCCGTGGCCGCCGAAGAGCATGTGCAGGAGCTGATCGCGGAGCTCGGGGTCGGTGAAGGCTCCGGCCTCGATGAGCATGGAGAGGAGGTCCTCGCCGGATGCCCCGGACCGGCGGCGGCGGGCGATCTCCGCGTAGATGATCGCGTCGAGCTCGCGCCGCGCCGACACCATCCGCGCCCAAGGCGTGCCCGGCCCGCGCAGGAGCGTCGCCCACACCTCGGCATTGGTGAAGGCGAGCACGCGCTCGAAGAGGTCCGCCGCCGCGCGGCCGACGCCCGTCTCGCCGCGGTCGAGGCCGACCACGGCACGCATGGCGATGGTCATGGCGAGGTCGCGGACCCATCGGTAGAGGTCGACGGCCTGACCCGGCCGCCAGTCCGCCACCGCGCGAGCCGCCTCCTCGCGCATCACCGTCACCGAGGCGTCCAATCGCCGGCGATGGAAGGCGGGCATCATGATGAGCCGCGCGCGGTCGTGATACTCGCCGTCGGTGGTGATGAGCCCGTCGCCGATGAGCGGCGCCAGGTACTCCCCGAACATGCCCTTGCGCCAGCTGAAGTTATCGGCGCCCGAGACGGTGACGAAGTGGTTGGCCTCGGGGCCGATGAGGACCACCAGGGGCCGGTGCAGGGCGCGCACGGTGAACACCGGCCCGTAGCGCTCGTAGTGCTCGAGCATCATCCGCAGCGTGTCGCGCTGCAGGCGATGGGTGCGCGCGAGGCTGAAGCGCAGATCGCCGGGCGGAAGCTGGGGACGGTCGCGGAACTCGGCGCGGAGCTCGGCGGCCACGCGCCCCAAGCTCGGCGGGAGCTCGGCCTTGGGCTTGCGCACGCGGAGAACAGTAGACGCTGCCTGTCAAGATGATGCCGTGGCCGGAGTCGTGCGTCCCTACCGCGGCGTCAGCGCCGACGCTCGGCGTTCGCAGCGCCGTGCCCGGCTGATCGAGGCGGCGCTCGACGTGGTCGGCGAGGCCGGGATCGCCAATGCGACGATGACGGCGGTGTCCGCCCGCGCCGGCTTGACCGAGCGCTACTTCTACGAGAGCTTCCGCGACCGCCACGAGCTCCTCCTCGCCGTCTTCGACGCGTGCATCGAGGAGCTCGACGCCGCCATCCTCGCCGCCCGCGAGGCGGCCGCGCCCAATCTCCTCGACCGCGCCCGGGCGGCGGCCGGGGCACTGATCGAAGTCCTTACGGACGACCCGCGCAAGGCCCGCCTGTACGCCGAGTCGGTGGGCGAGGCGGCCCTCGCCCCCCGCCGGGCCGAGGCGGTACGCGCCTACGCGGCCATGCTCGCGGAGATCATGCGCGAGCTCGGGGGACTCACGGACGAGCGCCAACGCCCCGCGCTCGACCTCGCCGCCCTCGTCCTCGTCGGCGGCATCGCCGAGGCGATCGTGAGCTGGCTCGACGGCACCGTGTCGATGCCGCGCACCACCCTGATCGAGGAGTGGGCGCGCCTCTCGGTCGCCGCCGTCGAGGCGGTCCGCGCCACCGCCGTGCCGTGACCGCGACGTGGTTCGGCTAGCCTGGCGCCGATGTGGCATGAGCTGCGCCCCTACCGCCGGCGTCTCGCCGTGCTCGTGATCCTCGCCGCCGTCGCGGGGATCGCCCTCGGCGAGCTCGCCCCTGGACGCCCCGCGCCTGCGGCCAAGGTCTCGACGACGACCACGGGCCAGCGCTAGGGCGAAGACATCCGTGCCCAGGATCTACGTCACCGGCCATCGCAACCCCGACACCGACTCGATCGCCTCGGCCGTCGGCTACGCCGAGCTCATGAGCAGGCTCGACTCGGGCAACGAGTACGTCCCCGTCCGTCTCGGCGACCTCAACGCGCAGACGAGCTGGGTGCTCGAGCGCAGCGGCGCCCCCAAGCCGACGCTCCTGACCCACGTGATGCTGCGGGCCTCGGACGTCATGCAGACCGAGTTCCCGGTCACCGGCCAGGACGAGCCGATCCGCGAAGCGGGCCTGGCGATGGCGCGGGCGAACCTCGGCCTCGTCTCCATCGTCGACGAGAGGGGGGCGCTCGTCGGGGTGGTGGACGAGCGCGCCCTGGCGCGCCGCTACATCCGCGAATCGCGCCAGACCTCGACGCTCCGCGATGCCCCCACCTTCGTCCGCGCCATCGTCGATGTCCTCGAGGGCGAGCTCATCTCCGGCGAGGACAAGCGCCTGGCCGGGCGCGTGTGGGTCCACGCGATGGACGTCGACGCCCCCAGCGGGATCTCCGACGGCGACGTGGTGGTCATCGGCAACCGCTCCGACGCCCAGCGCCTGGCCATCGAGCTCGGCGCCGCGCTCCTGGTCACGAGCAATTCCTCGACGCCCGACGAGGACGTCCTCACCCTCGCCCGCGAGCGCGGGACGGCGGTCGTCGTCTCGCCCCTGGACACCTACGTCTCCGGGCGCATGATCACCCTGGCGGCGCCGTGCAGCGCCTTCATGGAATCAGATCCCCTAACCATCAATCCCGGGTACCTGCTCACCGACGTCTCCGAGCAGATCAAGGAGATCCACTACGGGGCGGCGATCGTCGTCGACGCCGACCGGCGGCCGGTGGGGCTCGTCACCCGCTCGACCCTCGTCGAGCCGGCTCGCCGGCGCGTCATTCTCGTCGACCATGCCGAGGAGGCACAGAGCGTGGCGGGGATCGAGCAGGCGGAGATCGTCGAGATCCTCGACCACCACCACATCGGCTCGATCGAGACGCGCGTGCCCGTCAAGGCGACCTTCGACCCGGTGGGCTCGACGGCCACGCTCGTCATCGAGCGCTTCCGCCAGAACGGCATGGAGCCGAGCCGCCCCGCCGCCCTCATGCTCCTGGGCGCGATCCTCTCCGACACCGTGATCCTCAACTCCGCCACCACCACCGAGCGCGACCACGCGGTCATCGAATACCTCGAGCGCGTGCTCGCGATCGACGCCATGGACTTCGGGCGGGAGATGTTCGAGGCCACCGCCGACGTCTCCGCGGTGAGCGCCGAGGAGATCATCTCGCGCGACGCCAAGGAGTACCAGGTCCGCGGGGATCACGCGATCTGCATCGCCCAGATCGAGGTCGTGGGCAGGGACCTGCTCGAGCGCTCCGAGGAGCTCCTCGACACCATGCGCCGCCGCCAGGAGGACCGGGGCTACTTCCTCTACGCCCTGATGATCACCGATGTCCTCACCAAGGGCACCGACCTCCTCGTCGCCGGCGACGTCGCCACGGTGGCGCGCGCCTTCGGCGCCGCCAGCACCGACAGCACGATCGAGCTCCCCGGCGTCATGAGCCGCAAGAAAGAGGTGGCGCCGAAGCTTATGGCGTCGCTGTAGCCGGCGGGCCCAGCGTGCGCGCCGGGGCCTCCCCCCACAGCTGCTCGAGCCGGTAGTACTCGCGTGTGTCCGGGGTGAACACGTGGACGAGTACGTCGAGGTAGTCCATCAGCACCCAGTGGGCCTCGGGCAGCCCCTCGACGCGGCGCGGAAGCATTCCGTGGTCGTTCTTCATCCCCGCGTGGATGGCGTCGTGGATCGCCTTGACCTGGCGATCGGTCCGGCCTGAGCAGATCACGAAGTAATCGGTATAGCCGATCACCCCGCGCAGGTCGAGCTCGAGGATCTCGAGCGCCTTGCGGTCCTCGGCGTATTCGGCGATGGCCTGGGCGATCTCTTCTGGAGTCAGCGGTACATCCCCTTCGCTTCGATATAGGACGCCACCGCGTCGGGCACGAGGTAGCGGATCGGTAGACCGGTCTTCACGCGCCGGCGGATCATCGTCGAGGAGACTCCGATCCACGGCATCGAGAAGAACCGTGCGCGCGCGCCGCCGGGCAGCTCGCTGAGTCCTTCGGCCGCTCGGGCGCGCGGGGTGCCGCGGCGGTTGACGACCGCGGGGGTCGCCAGCTCCACCACGGTCGCGGGCTCGCGCCAACTCGGCAGACCCGCGGCGACGTCTCCGCCGAGGATCAGGAACAGCTCGTTGTCTGGCTCTTTCGCGTGCAGCTCCTGAAGGGTATCGACCGTGTACGACGGTCCCGGTCTCGAGATCTCGAGCGCGGAGACGGCGAAGCGCTCGTCGCCCGTCACCGCCCGCCGGCACATCTCGAGCCGGTGCTCGGGACCGGGGTCGTCCTCGAGCGGCTTGTGGGGCGGAGTGAAGACAGGGATGAGCATGACGAGGTCGAGGCCGAGCTGAACGTACGCTTCCTGGGCGCACACGAGGTGACCGAGATGTGGCGGATTGAAGGTCCCGCCGAAGACGCCGATGCGCACGGAGCCGCTAGGGGCGGATCTGGCCCGAGCCCTCGACCAGGTACTTGAACGTGCACAGCTCGCGCAGGCCGATGGGCCCCCGGGCGTGAAGCTTCTGGGTCGAGTTGCCGATCTCGGCCCCCATCCCGTACTCGCCGCCGTCGGTGAACCGCGTCGAGGCGTTGACGTAGACGCAGGCGGCGTCGACGCCTAGCTCGAAGGCCCGCGCCGCCTCGGTGTCGCGGGTGACGATCGCCTCCGAGTGACCGGAGCCGTGAAGGTTGATGTGGTCGATCGCCTCGTGCACGGAGTCGACGACGCCGACGGCGAGCTCGAGGGCGAGGAACTCGGTGTCCCAGTCCGCCTCGCTCGCCTCGGTTACCGGCGCGCCTGGTGCCGCGGCGCGCGCGCGCTCGTCGCCGCGCAGAGTCACCCCGGCGGCGGCCAGGGCGTCGAGCGCGCGGGGCAGGAACTCGTGCGCCACGTCGGCGTGGACGAGGAGCTTCTCGGCCGAGTTGCACACGCTCGGCTTCTGGACCTTGGCGTTGACGATGATCGCCTCGGCGGCTTCGAGATCGGCGCCGGCGTCGACGTAGACGTGGCAGTTGCCCGAGGCCGCATAGATGACCGGGACGGTGGCCACGCCCTTGAGCGCGGCCTTGAGCCGCTCGCCACCACGGGGAATGATGAGATCGACGACGCCCGTCTGGGTGGCGAGCTCGGTGAGCTCCTCGGTGCCGCCGCCGGCGACGAGGGCGATCGCCGCCGCGGGGAGACCGGCGGACTCGGCCGCCTCGATGGCGATGCCGGCGAGCGCGGCGTTCGAGTTCGTCGCCATGCTCGAGCCCCGCAGGACGATGGCGTTGCCCGACTTCAGGCACAGGGCGGCGGCGTCGATGGTCACGTTGGGACGCGCCTCGTAGACGACGGCGATGACCCCGAGCGGCACCCGCACCTTGCGCACATCGAGCCCGTTGGCGAGCCGGAAGCCGTCGATCACCTCGCCGACGGGATCGGTGAGCGCCGCGATCTCGCGGACCTGGGCGGCGATCGCCGCGATCCGGCCCTCGTCGAGCGCCAGGCGGTCGATGAGGTGCGCCGCCACTCCCGTGGCCACCGCGGCATCGAGGTCGCGGGCGTTGGCCTCGAGGATGTCGGCGGTGCGGGCGATAAGCGAGGCGGCGATCGCCTCGAGGGCGGCGTTCTTGGTCGCCGAGCTCAGCGTGGCGAGCACGCGCGAGGCCCGTTGGGCGGCGGCGCAGGTGTCGGCGACCGAGAGTGCGGTAGTGGCCATCGTCACATCATTCAAGCACGAAGTAATCGCGGTGCACCGCCTCGGCGCTGGCCCTGGGGAGGAGCTCGCGCACGGCCGGAGACTTGAGGCCGCGGACCTTGCGCAGCTCGACCGCCGAGTAGTTGCAGATGCCCTTCCCCACCGCCTCGCCATCGTGGGCGACATCGACGGCGTCGCCGGCGTCGAACTCCCCGGCGACGTCGACGACGCCGACCGGAAGCAGGCTCGTGCCCCCTTCGCGCAGCGCCCGCGCTGCTCCCGCGTCCACGAGCACGCGCCCGCGCGCGGGCTTGGCGTACTTGAGCCACAGCTTGAAGCTCGAGTAGCGCTCCTCCCGGGCGGCGAAGCGCGTGCCCACCGGCGATCCCGCGGCGGCGGCGGCGATCGTCCCCGGCGTGAGGCCGCTGGCGATGACGGCGGGGATCCCGGCGGCGGTGGCCATCTCCGCCGCCACCACCTTCGAGCGCATCCCGCCCGTGCCCAGGGGTGAGGTGTTGTGCCCGATCTCGAGGTCGGCGAGCGCGTCGAATTCCTCCACCGCGGGCACGAGCTCGGCGCCCGGGTCGGTGTGGGGGTCGGCGGTGTAGACACCGGCGGCGTCGGTGAGCATGAGGAGGAGATCGGCGCCGAGGAGGATCGCCACCTGGGCGGCGAGGAAGTCGTTGTTACCGAAGGAGATCTCGTCGGTGGTGGTCGTGTCGTTCTCGTTGATCACCGGGACGACACGCCACTCGAGGAGCTTGCGGAGCGTCCCGCGGGCGTTCAGGTAGTGGGTGCGCGCGCTCATGTCGAAGAAGGTCAGGAGCACCTGCGCCGTCGGCACCCCGCGCGCGTGCAGGAGCTCGTCGTAGACCTGGTAGAGCTTGCCCTGGCCGACCGCGCTCGCCGCCTGGAGCTCGCTCATCGCCCGCGGCCGCAGGGCGAGGGCCATCACCCCCATCCCCCGCGCGATCGCTCCGCTGGTGACGACCACCACCTCGCGGCCCTGGCCGTGGAGGACGGCGACCTCGTCGCAGATCCGTCCGAGCACGTCGGCGCGCACCTCGCCGCGCTCGTCGGCGACGATGCTCGACCCGAGCTTGATCACCAGGGAACTCATCGGGCGACAGCTTAGAAGCCGCCGCAGCTTAGAAGCCGCCGCAGCGCGGTGCGGGCGGAGGTCGTGCGTCAGGGGCAGCGGCGGTAGATACGAGTGAAGGTGACCTTCTCCGGGT